>NZ_JBXAOB010000006.1:0-366232 GCF_058802345.1 Pseudomonas sp. GW822-FHT02D10 | reverse complement strand
CAAAATCGCCAAGTCCAAGGAGTGGCTGGAGGGAAAGGCTGCGCATGCTCATGTGTCGACGGATCGGGTGCTTAAGGTCCATAAAGGGAAAAGACCTTGAAAGGGCTGGCCGTAAGGGCGAAACCGCCAGCAGCCGTTACCGCAGCAATGGATATACACCCCCAAACCCAACCCGCAGACAGCAAAAAGGCGCCATCAGGCGCCTTCTGCTTTAAAGCAACAGCAACAACCGTCAGGCCATTTCCGCAGTGGTCTCGAAGTCAAAGGTCAACTCGCCATCCTTGATGTCGATGTGTACCACACCGCCATGTTCGGCCAGTTCGCCAAAGAGAATCTCCTCCGCCAGCGGACGCTTGATCTTGTCCTGGATCAAGCGCGCCATTGGTCGCGCACCCATGGTCGCATCGTAACCGCCCGCCGCCAGCCAACTGCGCGCAGCATCGGTGACCTCGAGCAGTACACGCTTGTCTTCCAGTTGCGCCTGCAGTTCGGTAAGGAACTTGTCCACCACGCTTTTGATGACCTCATGGCTGAGGCGACCAAACTGGATAATGGTGTCCAGACGGTTACGGAATTCCGGCGTGAAGCTCTTCTTGATCACTTCCATCGCGTCGGACGAGTGATCCTGATACGTGAAGCCGATAGAAGCCCGAGCTGCGGTTTCGGCACCGGCGTTGGTCGTCATGATGACGATCACGTTACGGAAATCCGCCTTGCGCCCGTTGTTATCGGTGAGCGTACCGTGGTCCATGACCTGCAACAGCAGGTTGAAGACTTCCGGATGCGCCTTCTCGATTTCATCGAGCAACAGCACGCAGTGAGGCTGCTTGGTGATGGCTTCGGTCAGCAGGCCGCCCTGATCGAACCCGACATAGCCAGGAGGTGCACCGATCAAACGCGAAACGGTGTGGCGCTCCATGTACTCGGACATGTCGAAGCGAACCAGTTCGATCCCCAGCGCCTTGGCCAGTTGCCGAGCCGCTTCAGTTTTACCGACACCGGTAGGACCGGCAAACAGGAACGAACCGACGGGTTTGTCAGGCGACTTCAGACCGGCGCGGGACAGTTTGATCGCAGTCGACAAGGAGTCGATCGCCGCATCCTGGCCAAACACCGTCAGCTTCAGATCACGCTCAAGGTTACGCAGCAGCTCTTTATCGGAGCTGGTGACGTGTTTTGGCGGAATCCGCGCGATCTTCGCCACGATGTCCTCGACCTGAGGCACCTCGATGCGTTTCACACGTTTCTCGATTGGTTGCAGACGCTGATAGGCGCCCGCCTCGTCGATGACGTCGATGGCCTTGTCCGGCATATGCCGATCATTGATGTAGCGTGAGGCCAGTTCGGCAGCGGCACGCAGGGCTTCATCACTGTATTCGATATTGTGATGGAGTTCGAAGCGCCCCTTCAGACCGCGCAGGATACCAATGGTGTCTTCGACCGAAGGCTCCGATATGTCGACCTTCTGGAAGCGCCGAGCCAGTGCGCGGTCTTTCTCGAAGATCCCACGGAATTCCTGGAACGTGGTCGAACCGATGCAACGGATATCACCCGACGACAGCAGCGGCTTGAGCAGGTTCGATGCATCCATGACGCCACCGGACGCAGCGCCCGCACCAATAATGGTGTGGATCTCGTCGATGAACAGGATCGCCTGTGGACGTTTTTTCAGCTCATTGAGCAACGCCTTGAAGCGTTTCTCGAAATCGCCGCGGTACTTGGTCCCAGCGAGCAACGCGCCCAGATCGAGCGAGTAAACCACACTGCTGGCCAACAGATCAGGCACCTGATTGTCGACAATGCGCTTGGCCAGACCTTCGGCAATCGCGGTTTTACCCACGCCAGCCTCGCCAACCAGCAACGGATTGTTTTTACGCCGGCGCGCCAGAATCTGCGCGACACGCTCAACTTCCATTTCACGCCCTACCAACGGGTCGATACGGCCCTGGCGTGCAAGTTCGTTGAGATTGCTGGCATAAGCATCCAGAGGATTGCCTGAAGAAGAAGACTCACCGCCCTCGTCGTCCTGCATATCTTGCTCACCTTCAGAGTGATCGCCATGCCCTGGCACTTTCGAGATGCCATGAGCGATGTAATTGACGACATCAATGCGCGCAACGCTCTGCTGTTTCAGCAGAAACACCGCCTGACTCTCTTGCTCACTGAAGATGGCGACCAGCACGTTGGCGCCAGTCACTTCGCGTTTGCCCGAGCTCTGTACATGAAAGACAGCACGTTGCAGTACACGCTGGAAGCCCAGGGTTGGCTGGGTTTCGCGATCCTCGTCATGAAGGGGGATCAACGGCGTGGTGGAGTCGATGAACTCCTGCAGGTCATGCTTGAGTTTGTCGAGGTTTGCGCCGCAGGCACGCAAAACGGTGGCGGCAGCCTCATTATCCAATAGAGCCAACAGGAGGTGTTCGACGGTCATGAACTCATGACGTTTCGAACGCGCCTCCTTGAAGGCGAGATTGAGGGTGACTTCGAGCTCGCGGTTTAACATAGCTTCACCTCATACCCAAGTGGTCGGCGTTAACCGTCCTTCTCGATTTCACAGAGTAGCGGATGCTGGCTTTCCCTGGCGTACTGGTTGACCTGCATGGCCTTCGTCTCGGCGATGTCGCGGGTAAACACTCCACATACTGCCCGTCCTTCTGTGTGAACGGCCAGCATGACCTTGGTCGCCAGCTCGCGATTCAGGTTAAAAAACACCTCGAGCACTTCGACGACGAAATCCATCGGTGTGTAGTCATCATTGAACAAAACCACCTTGTACATCGGCGGCGCCTGTAACGCAGGCTTAGCCTCCTGTACAGCAATGCCTGCTGAATCGTCGTCGTGTAAATCAGGGCGATCCTGATTGAATGTTAGTCGAATCTGGCTGATTGCATGCATGGAAAGAAAGGTTCGTTAGTTGAGCTGAATACAGTGGTGGGGGCGGCCCCAGAGCTTTTCAACTCCGACTGCTTGGTCACCTTGACTATCGGCAAATCAGTGTTACAACCAATAGAGCCCACAGTGGGTAAAAAAGGTCCGCGGAGTCAACCCCGATTCAGGGTTGATGCGGATTAACTGGATGATACTCCAGTGATGGAGTCTGTTGCAGAGGGATATGAGCATGGCTAGCGGTAAGGTCAAGTGGTTCAACAATGCCAAGGGATATGGCTTCATCAACGAGGAAGGCAAGGACGAGGATCTCTTTGCCCACTACTCGGCCATTAAAATGGACGGCTACAAGACCTTGAAAGCAGGCCAACTCGTGAGCTTCGAGATCATCCAGGGCCCCAAAGGTCTGCACGCGATCAACATTGACTCAGCTACAGTAAAGGCCAATGCGCCCGCACCTGCAACGACCGTCCAGCACGAGAGAGTGTTGAGCTGACACCACCAAACTTCCAGACATAAAAAACCGGTCGACTCAATCATTTGAGTCGACCGGTTTTTTTAACGCAAATCTTACATGTGCGAGATCAGCGCATCACCGAACGCGGAAGAAGACAGCAGTTTGGCGCCCTCCATCAGACGTTCGAAGTCATAGGTCACGGTCCTGGCCGAGATTGCGCCGTTGGTGCCCTTGATGATCAGGTCCGCCGCTTCGGTCCAGCCCATGTGACGCAGCATCATTTCAGCCGACAGAATCAGCGAACCCGGGTTTACCTGGTCCTTGCCGGCGTACTTCGGTGCAGTGCCGTGGGTGGCTTCGAACATGGCCACGGTGTCGGACAGGTTGGCACCTGGCGCGATACCGATACCACCCACTTCAGCCGCCAGGGCGTCGGACAGGTAGTCGCCGTTCAGGTTCAGGGTCGCGATCACATCGTATTCAGCCGGGCGCAGCAGGATCTGCTGGAGCATGGCGTCGGCGATGGCATCCTTGACGATGACGTTCTTGCCGGTTTTCGGGTTCTTGAACTGCATCCACGGGCCGCCGTCGAGCAGGGTTGCGCCGAATTCTTCAGCAGCCACTTCGTAGGCCCACTCTTTGAAAGCACCTTCGGTGAACTTCATGATGTTGCCCTTGTGGACGATGGTCAGCGAATCGCGATCATTGTCGACAACGTATTGCAGCGCCTTGCGCGCCAGACGCTTGGTGCCTTCCAGGGAAACCGGCTTGATGCCGATGCCGCAGTTTTGGTCGAAACGGATCTTGGTGACGCCCATTTCTTCTTTAAGAAACTTGATGACCTTGGTCGCTTCCGGCGAGCCGGCCTTCCACTCGATACCGGCGTAGATGTCTTCCGAGTTCTCACGGAAGATCGTCATGTCGACGTCGCCAGGCTTCTTGACCGGGCTAGGTACACCTTCGAACCAGCGCACAGGGCGCAGGCACACATAAAGGTCGAGTTGCTGACGCAGCGCAACGTTGAGGGAACGGATACCGCCACCGACCGGCGTGGTCAGCGGCCCCTTGATGGAAACCACATAATCCTTGACTGCATCCAGAGTTTCCTGAGGCAGCCAGGTGTCCTGATCGTAAACCTGAGTCGCTTTCTCCCCGGCATAGACTTCCATCCAGGAAATTTTGCGCTCGCCGCCGTAAGCCTTCTTAACAGCAGCATCGACAACCTTGATCATGACCGGGCTGATATCAACGCCAATACCATCACCTTCAATGAAGGGGATGATCGGGTTGTTAGGAACATTGAGAGAATGGTCTGCATTGACGGTGATTTTGTCGCCGACTGCTGGAACCTGAATCTTCTTGTATCCCATGCTGAACTCCATTGTTTGGATTGAACATCTGGCTTCGTCCGAGCGTACCCCAGTTAAATCGGCACGCAAACCCTATGTTCCATCCATCTGCCGCAAAGCTGCACAGTTCGCGACGTACAAGCCTGAAAGCAAAGGGAAAAGCGCCAAACTCAAGCACGGTGAACGACTCTACGCCACGTGCGCACCTGCGACCTTTAGACCAATGGACGAGAGTCGTTGCATATGAACCATCGGCAGATTGCCAGCTACCTATGTATAATGCCGCCGCTGACCGTAGGGTCACGACGGCGAGCCTCCTGCTCCTGGATAAATAGCAACGAGATTTTCCGCCCGATAAGCCGGACTGTTACCGCAGCCCACCCGCTTGACGCTCGACTGATGCACCCAACATCACCGCGAAGAAACCTCGACATTCGGCTCATGGATGACTTTGAACGAACGCGCTTACCCGGCGCCCCTCGAGTTTCTGCGCACGCTTTAGCAAAGAAGAGAGTTAATCCGAATATGCCCAACCGCTCGAAGATCATCTACACCTTCACCGACGAAGCCCCAGCCCTCGCCACCTATTCACTGTTGCCTATCGTAGAGGCCTTCACCGCCTCCGCTGATATCGCCGTGGAAACCCGCGATATCTCTCTTGCAGGGCGCATTCTGGCCAGCTTCCCCGAGCAATTGGGTGACAAAGCCGTAGCCGACCACCTCGCCGAACTGGGCGCCCTGGCCGTCACGCCTGAAGCCAACATCATCAAGCTGCCGAACATCAGTGCTTCGGCTCCACAACTGCAGGCTGCAATCAAAGAGCTGCAAGCCCAGGGCTTTGCACTGCCGGACTACCCGGAAACCGTCACCAGCGACGCAGACAAGGACGCCAAGTCCCGTTACGACAAGATCAAGGGCAGCGCGGTAAACCCGATTCTGCGTGAAGGCAACTCCGATCGTCGCGCACCGTTGTCGGTCAAGAACTACGCTCGCAAGCACCCGCACAAAATGGGCGCCTGGGCAAAAGACTCCAAGTCACACGTCGCTCACATGAGCACCGGCGATTTCTACGGCAGCGAAAAAGCTGCCCTGATCGACGCCGCTGACGCTGTCAAAATCGAACTGATCGCTCGGGATGGCAGCACCACCGTCCTGAAAGAAAAAACCACCGTACAAGCCGGTGAGATCCTCGATTGCGCCGTCCTGAGCAAAAACGCCCTGCGCAGCTTCATCGCCGCTGAAATCGAAGACGCCAAGCAAAAAGGCGTGCTGCTGTCGGTTCACCTGAAAGCCACCATGATGAAGGTCTCCGACCCGATCATGTTCGGCCAGATCGTTGCCGAGTTCTATAAAGACGCTTTGGCCAAGCACGCTGACGTGCTGGCACAGATCGGCTTCAACCTGAACAACGGCATCGGCGACCTGTACGCCCGCATCAAGGCCCTGCCCGCTGAGCAGCAAGCGCAGATCGAAGCCGACATTCAGGCGGTCTACGCCGCTCGTCCGTCGCTGGCGATGGTCAACTCCGACAAGGGCATCACCAACCTGCACGTGCCGAGCGACGTCATCGTCGACGCCTCGATGCCAGCCATGATCCGTGACTCCGGCAAGATGTGGGGCACTGACGGCCAGTTGCACGACACCAAAGCGGTGATCCCGGATCGCTGCTACGCGACCATCTACCAGGCGGTGATTGAAGACTGCAAGCAACACGGCGCCTTCGACCCAACCACCATGGGCAGCGTGCCGAACGTGGGCCTGATGGCGAAAAAAGCCGAAGAGTACGGCTCCCACGACAAGACCTTCCAGATCAAGGCTGACGGCGTGGTTCGCGTTTCCGACAGCGCTGGTCGCACCCTGCTGGAACAGTCGGTTGAAGCCGGCGACATCTTCCGTATGTGCCAGACCAAAGACGCGCCGATCCAGGACTGGGTCAAACTGGCCGTCAACCGTGCTCGCGCAAGCGCGACTCCAGCGATCTTCTGGCTGGACCCAATGCGCGCCCACGACGGTGTAGTGATCGAGAAAGTTCAGGCTTACCTGAAGGATCACGACACGTCCGGCCTGGACATCCGCATCATGTCGCCAGTCGACGCCATGACATTCACCCTGGCTCGTACTCGCGAAGGCCTCGACACCATCTCGGTGACCGGCAACGTACTGCGCGACTACCTGACCGACCTGTTCCCGATCATGGAACTGGGCACCAGCGCCAAGATGCTGTCGATCGTTCCGCTGATGAATGGCGGCGGTCTGTTCGAAACCGGCGCTGGCGGTTCGGCTCCGAAGCACGTTCAGCAACTGCTGGAAGAAAACTTCCTGCGCTGGGATTCCCTGGGCGAGTTCCTGGCCCTGGCCGCGTCCCTTGAGCACCTGGGTGTGACGTACAACAACCCTAAAGCGCTGGTGCTGGCCAAGACCCTGGATCAGGCCACCGGCCAGTTCCTGGATAACAACAAGTCGCCATCGCGCAAAGTCGGCAACATCGACAACCGCGGCAGCCACTTCTACCTGGCGCTGTACTGGGCTCAGGCCCTGGCGGCCCAGACTGAAGACGCAGCGCTGCAAGCGCAGTTCAGCCAACTGGCGAAAACCCTGGCCGAGAATGAAGCGACCATCGTCGCCGAGCTCAACGCCGTTCAGGGCAAGCCAGTGGACATCGGCGGTTACTACCACGCCGACGCCGAGCTGATCAGCAAGGCCATGCGCCCAAGCAACACCTTCAACGCGGCGATTGCTGCGCTGGTTTAAGGTTGTAAGGGAACACCAGAAACCCCGGCCTCGAGCCGGGGTTTCTGTTTCCAGCCTTCACACAATTCCAATGTGAACACTGGACAAATGTGGGAGCGAGCTTGCTCGCGATAGCGGTTTATCATTCAACATTGATGTCGACTGACCTACAGCTATCGCGAGCAAGCTCGCTCCCACATTGACCGTATTTCAACCCTGAAATCGAGGACGCTTTATGGATTGGCTACCCCACATCACTGTCGCCACCATCGTCGAAGACAATGGCCGCTTCCTGATGGTCGAAGAACTCAAGGGCGGACGCGCGGTACTCAATCAGCCCGCCGGTCACCTGGACCCGAACGAAACCCTGACCGAAGCGGCTGTGCGCGAAACCCTCGAAGAAACCGGCTGGGACGTCGAAGCCACCGGCGTGGTGGGCATCTATCTCTACACCGCCCCAAGCAATGGCGTGACCTACCAGCGCGTGTGCTTTGCCGCCAAAGCAGTGAAACACCACCCCGACTATCAACTCGACGACGGCATCGTCGGCCCGCGCTGGCTGACCCGCGACGAACTCCTGGCGCAACGCGACAGCTGGCGCAGCGAGCTGATTATTCGCTGTATCGACGATTATCTGAGCGGTAAACTCTTCAGTCTCGAACTGATCCGCCCTTCTCTTTAGCCTTGCAGGCTCGGGCCTGATAGAATCGCGTCCTTTTTCAAGACACTCATTAAATCCCTATGCGTGATCCAGCCCCTTCTGACACACAAAAGAAGCGCGTCATTGTCGGTATGTCCGGCGGCGTGGACTCTTCCGTTTCCGCCCTACTGCTGATCGAGCAGGGTTATCAGGTGGAAGGCCTGTTCATGAAGAACTGGGAAGAGGACGACGGAACGGACTACTGCACCGCCATGGACGACCTGGCCGACGCCCAGGCCGTGTGCGACAAGATTGGCATCAAGCTGCACACCGCCAACTTCGCCGCCGAGTACTGGGACAACGTGTTCGAACACTTCCTGGCCGAATACAAGGCCGGCCGTACGCCGAACCCGGACATCCTGTGCAACCGTGAAATCAAGTTCAAGGCGTTCCTCGACTACGCCATGATGCTCGGCGCCGACCTGATCGCCACCGGCCATTACGTGCGCCGTCGCGACATCGATGGCCGTACCGAACTGCTCAAAGGCCTGGACCCGAACAAGGACCAGAGCTACTTCTTGCACGCCGTGGGTGGCGAGCAGATTGCCAAGACCTTGTTCCCAGTCGGCGAGCTGGAAAAACCCGAAGTTCGCGCGATTGCCGAGAAACACGAACTGGCGACCGCGAAGAAGAAAGACTCCACCGGTATCTGCTTTATCGGTGAACGACGCTTCAGCGACTTCCTCAAGCAATACCTGCCGGCACAGCCAGGCGAAATCAAAACCACCGAAGGTGAAGTGATCGGCCGCCACCATGGCCTGATGTACCACACCATCGGTCAGCGTCAGGGCCTGGGCATCGGCGGCTTGAAAGACGCCGGCGACGAGCCGTGGTACGTGCTGATCAAGGACCTGGAACACAACGAGTTGATTGTTGGCCAGGGCAATGACCACCCCTGGCTGTTCTCCCGCGCCCTGCTCGCCTCGGACATCTACTGGGTCAACCCGGTCGACCTGAGCTCGCCGCGCAAACTTACGGCGAAAGTCCGCTATCGCCAGAGCGACCAGCCTTGCACCCTGGAAAAAACCGCCAACGGCTACCGCGCCACCTTCGATGACCCGCAGCGCGCGGTCACCCCAGGTCAATCGGTGGTGTTTTACGACGGTGAAATCTGCCTCGGTGGCGGCGTCATCGAAGTCGCCGAACCCTGGAGCAGCAAGGATTCGCGCGCATGAGCCCGACTCAGGAGCAACTGATAGCGCTCGGCGGCGTGTTTCTCGCCGCCGTGCTGGTCGACAAGATCGCCAAGACCGGCCAGGTCACTGAAGCCAGCCTGACCTGCATGCTTGGCAGTTTGTTGATCATCGACCCCAAGGACACGCTGGAAGTTTACGGTGGCGACGATATCTATCTGCGTGAAGGTTATCGCGCATTGATTGGCGCCCTCGAACGCGACCCGAGCACCTTGCAGCGCGAACCACTGCGCTACGCGCTGTCGATGCTCGGCCTTGAGCGGCAACTGGCCAAACGCGGCGACATGCTCGAAGCGATCGGCAAACGCTTGCCGCAGATTCAGTCCCAGGTCGAACATTTCGGCCCGGCCCATGAAAACGTGATCGCCGCCTGCGGCGCACTGTATCAGGACACCTTGAGCACCCTGCGCCAACGCATTCAGGTGCACGGCGACATGCGCAACCTGCAACAGCCGAGCAACGCCTCGAAGATCCGCGCCCTGTTACTGGCCGGTATCCGCTCGGCGCGCCTGTGGCGGCAGTTGGGCGGTCATCGCTGGCAATTGGTGATCAGCCGTCGCAAATTGCTCAAAGAGCTTTATCCGCTGATGCGCAGCAGCTGAACCGCCCCCGCAACACCGCTTTGTAGTCGTTAACGCGTAGTACGCCGGTCAGTTGGCAACGGACCGGCGGAATTTTTCATGTATGATACGCGCCCCATTTCGTTGCCCGACTGTCCGAGAACACCCCATGCAGCTCTCTTCGCTCACTGCGGTTTCCCCTGTTGACGGCCGCTACGCCGGCAAAACCCAGGCCCTGCGCCCAATTTTCAGCGAATACGGCCTGATCCGTGCTCGCGTCCTGGTTGAAGTCCGCTGGCTCCAGCGCCTGGCCGCCCACCCTGCCATCAGCGAAGTGCCGGCGTTCTCCGCCGAAGCCAACACGGTGCTGAACACCCTGGCAGAAAACTTCTCTCTGGAGCACGCCGAGCGTGTCAAAGAGATCGAGCGCACCACCAACCACGACGTTAAAGCTATTGAGTACCTGCTCAAGGAACAGGCTGCCAAGCTGCCTGAACTGGCCAACGTCAGTGAATTCATCCACTTTGCCTGCACCAGCGAGGACATCAACAACCTGTCCCACGCACTGATGCTGCGCGAAGGCCGTGATGACGTGATGCTGCCGCTGATGCGCCAGACCGCCGAAGCCATCCGCGAACTGGCCATCCGTTTTGCCGACGTGCCAATGCTGTCGCGCACCCACGGTCAGCCAGCGTCGCCGACTACCCTGGGCAAAGAACTGGCGAACGTGGTTTACCGTCTGGAGCGTCAGATCGCTCAAGTCGCTGCCGTTCCGCTGCTGGGCAAGATCAACGGCGCTGTCGGCAACTACAACGCACACATCTCGGCCTACCCGGAAATCGACTGGGAAGAAAACGCCCGTGCCTTCATCGAAGACGAGCTGGGTCTGGGCTTCAACCCGTACACCACGCAGATCGAACCGCACGACTACATTGCCGAGCTGTTCGACGCGATCGCGCGCTTCAACACCATCCTGATCGACTTCGATCGTGATATCTGGGGCTACATCTCCCTGGGCTACTTCAAGCAGCGCACCATCGCTGGCGAAATCGGTTCTTCGACCATGCCACACAAGGTCAATCCGATCGACTTCGAAAACTCCGAAGGTAACCTGGGTATCGCCAACGCACTGTTCCAGCACCTGGCGAGCAAACTGCCGATCTCCCGCTGGCAGCGCGACCTGACCGACTCCACCGTACTGCGCAACCTCGGTGTCGGCTTCGCCCACAGCGTGATCGCGTACGAAGCAAGTCTCAAGGGAATCAGTAAGCTAGAGCTCAATGCTCAGAAGATTTCTGCTGATCTGGACGCGTGCTGGGAAGTTCTGGCCGAGCCAATTCAGACCGTGATGCGTCGCTACAACATTGAAAACCCGTACGAAAAGCTGAAAGAACTGACTCGCGGCAAGGGCATCAGCCCTGAAGCGCTGCAGACTTTCATCGATGCACTGGACATGCCTGCCGCAGCCAAGGCTGAGCTGAAAAAGCTCACCCCGGCCAACTACATCGGCAACGCCGTGGCACAAGCCAAACGCATCTGATCGACCGCTTGACCCTTTGAGACGCCCGGCAGCGCCGGGCGTTTTTATTCCCGTCTGAAAAGTGCTTTTTTTCAATAGGTTACACATGAATCCTGATATTCCTCTTCAACTTCTGGGCGGCATCACGGCACGGGAGTTCCTGCGCGACTACTGGCAGAAGAAACCGCTACTGATCCGCCAGGCGATCCCTGACTTCGAAAGCCCGATCGACGCCGACGAACTGGCCGGCCTGGCGCTGGAAGAAGAAGTCGAATCGCGCCTGGTCATCGAGCACGGCGAGCGTCCTTGGGAACTGCGTCGCGGCCCGTTCGCCGAAGACGAATTCAGCAAGCTGCCAGAGCGCGAGTGGACCCTGCTGGTGCAGGCTGTCGACCAGTTCGTGCCGGAAGTCAGCGAACTGCTGGAGCACTTCCGCTTCCTGCCGAGCTGGCGCATCGACGACGTGATGATCAGCTTCGCCGCCCCCGGTGGCAGTGTCGGCCCGCACTTCGATAACTACGACGTATTCCTGCTGCAAGGCCACGGCAAGCGCAACTGGAAAATCGGCCAGATGTGCAACTCCGACAGCCCATTGCTGCAACATGCCGACCTGCGCATCCTCGCCGACTTCGAAGCCACCGACGAGTGGACCCTGGAACCGGGCGACATGCTTTACCTGCCACCGCGCCTGGCCCACTGCGGCGTGGCCGTCGATGACTGCATGACCTACTCGATCGGCTTCCGTGCACCAAGCGCCGCCGAAGTGCTGACCCACTTCACCGACTTCCTCAGCCAGTTCCTGCCTGACGAAGAGCGCTACACCGATGCCGACGCACAGCCAGCAATCGACCCGCACCAGATCCAGCATGACGCACTCGATCGCTTGAAAAGCCTGCTGGCCGAGCACATGAGCGACGAGCGCCTGTTGTTGACCTGGTTCGGCCAGTTCATGACCGAGCCGCGCTACCCGGAACTGGTGGTGGGTCCGGAGCTGGAAGAAGACGACCTGCTCGCCAGCCTTGAGCAAGGCGCCGTGCTGATTCGCAACCCTAGCGCACGGCTGGCCTGGTCGGAAGTCGATGACGACCTGCTGCTGTTCGCCAGCGGCCAGAGCCGTTATCTGCCGGGCAAGCTGCGCGAACTGCTGAAAATGATTTGCGCCGCCGATGCGCTGCACGTCGACAACCTTGGCCAATGGCTGAGCGATGAAGACGGCCGCAACCTGCTGTGCGAACTGGTCAAGCAAGGTAGCCTGGGATTTGCCGATGAATAAAATTCGCGTACGTGTCGCAGACTGGCAAAAGGATATCGCCGAGATCCGGCGCATTCGTGAAGCGGTGTTCATCGCCGAGCAATCCGTTCCACCCGAACTGGAATGGGATGCCGACGACGCGAGCGCCGTGCATTTCCTCGCCTTCGAAGGCGACTTTCCGATTGGCACTGCCCGCCTGCTGCCCGATGGTCACATCGGCCGGGTGTCGGTGCTCAAGGACTGGCGCGGCCTGAAAGTCGGCGACAAACTGATGCGAGCGGTGATCGGTGAAGCCGAGAAGCGCGGGCTCAAGCAGCAAATGCTCAGCGCCCAGGTTCAGGCGACAGCGTTCTACGAGCGTTTGGGCTTCAGCATTGTCAGTGAGGAGTTCCTGGAAGCAGGGATTCCGCATGTGGACATGGTGCGTCATTCGGCTTGAGACCGCGGCGCGGCCATCGCGAGCAATCGAGCGTCGACCGGCTGCTCCCACATTAGATTTGTGAGCTGCCACAGATTGCAGCAACACCATCAATCCACTGTGGGAGCGAGCTTGCTCGCGATGAGGCCCGACAGAACACCACAAAACGCCTCGACATTTTCCGATGTCGGGGCGTTTTGGTATCGTGCAAACGGTGTTGCCTGCAAAATCAAAAGATCGCAGCCTTCGGCAGCTCCTACAGGCTTCTTTATATTCGCGGAGATAACGGACATGTCCCTACGCACCCTGCTCACCACGCTGCTGCTGACCTGCAGTTTTTCGGTCGTCGCTGCTACCGAAGTGGTGCAGCTCAACAATCGCACCAGCGCCGACCTGCTGCCGGTTGCGCAGAATTTTATCGGCAGGGACGGCAAGGTCAGCGCCTACGGCAACCAACTGATCGTCAACGCCGCACCCGACAAGATCGACGAACTCAAGGCCCTGATCGCACAGCTCGACACCGTGCCAAAACGCCTGCTGATCACCGTCGACACCAACGAAAACAACCAGCAAAACAACGCCGATCAGCAGACACAGGTCATCACTTACAGCACCGACAGCCGCGAAGGCGGCATCCAGCAGGTCCAGACCAGCGAAGGCACACCGGCACTGATCCAGGTTGGCCAGAGCGTGCCGCTGACCAGCACCCAGACCGATGCCTACGCTGCGCTGCCAAACCAGAGCAACACCTCCCGCCAGCCGCAAAACCTGCCCAACAACTACGCCCACCTGCAAAACCAGACCCAATACCGCAACGTCACCCAGGGCTTCTACGTCACTGCCAGCGTCACCGGCGACATCGTTCACCTGGCGATCAGTACCAACCGTGACCGCATGAGCCAGGAACGTCCCGATGTAGTGAACGTGCAAAGCACCGACACAACCGTCAGCGGTCGCCTGGGCGAGTGGATCACTCTGGCCGGCGTCAACCGCCAGACGCAAGCCGACAAACAGGCCATGAGCCGCAGCTACTCTACTCAGGGTCGGGATGACATGACCTTGCGAGTAAAAGTCGACGCTTTGGACTAACACACCAAAAACTGACTGATTAGTCGTATTAGACTAAAGATGTAGTGCTTGAAAAAAAGCACTACAAAATGTTTGACGAGCCAAAAAAGCAAAGGCATGATGGCCTCGCTCCCGCTAATCAGGGGCCCTGGCAGGGGCCTTCGAATCGTTGCTCTAACCTTACCGAGCTGAGCCGATTCGTGTCTGTACCGCCCACAAGGTGTGTTTGACGAGGTTGCGACTGGAACGAAGTTGTCCCGAGGGACGGAAGCGTAATAGGTAGCCCGGCAACACACTGATGATCGTATAAAGGCCCACGACGCCCGAATACGCCCGCCAGTTCGCCCTTACCTGCTCAGCTTTCATCCTCGAGCCCATCGTTCATCCCGTCGCCTTCCCCGCCAAACCCGACTTGACCGCCTAAGCTTCTGGTCAGCGAGCAGCCATTTACGCCCCATTTGAATGTGCGTATCTGGCTACAGGAGTTTTCCACCCAGGAACCACTTTCCATACAAGACGCGACGAGGTTTATCTCCATGGCACTGACACGCGAACAGCAAATTGCAGCCCTTGAAAAAGACTGGGCTGAAAACCCGCGCTGGAAAGGCGTGACACGCACTTACTCCGCTGCTGACGTCGTCCGTCTGCGTGGCTCGGTTCAACCTGAGCACACCTTTGCAAAAATGGGCGCCGAGAAGCTCTGGAACCTGGTGACCCAGGGTGCCAAGCCAGCCTTCCGCCCTGAGAAAGATTTCGTCAACTGCATGGGCGCCCTGACCGGCGGCCAGGCTGTACAACAAGTCAAAGCCGGTATCCAGGCGATCTACCTGTCGGGCTGGCAGGTTGCTGCAGACAACAACTCTGCAGAATCGATGTACCCGGACCAGTCGCTGTACCCGGTCGACTCCGTACCGACCGTGGTCAAGCGCATCAACAATTCGTTCCGTCGTGCTGACCAGATCCAGTGGAAAGCCGGCAAGAACCCGGGCGACGAAGGTTACATCGACTACTTCGCACCGATCGTTGCCGACGCTGAAGCCGGTTTCGGTGGCGTTCTGAACGCCTACGAGCTGATGAAGAGCATGATCGAAGCCGGCGCTGCCGGCGTTCACTTCGAAGACCAACTGGCCTCCGTGAAAAAATGCGGCCACATGGGCGGCAAAGTACTGGTTCCAACCCAGGAAGCCGTACAGAAACTGACCGCTGCCCGTCTGGCTGCTGACGTTGCAGGTACTCCGACCATCATCCTGGCCCGTACCGACGCAAACGCTGCTGACCTGCTGACGTCCGACTGCGACCCATACGACCAGCCGTTCGTGACTGGCGAACGCACCCAGGAAGGCTTCTACAAAGTGCGCGCCGGCCTGGACCAGGCGATCGCTCGCGGCCTGGCCTACGCACCGTACGCCGACCTGATCTGGTGCGAAACCGCCAAGCCGGATCTGGACGAAGCCCGTCGCTTCGCTGAAGCGATCAAAAAGGAATACCCGGACCAACTGCTGTCGTACAACTGCTCGCCTTCCTTCAACTGGAAGAAAAACCTGGACGACGCGACCATCGCCAAGTTCCAGCGCGAACTGTCCGCCATGGGCTACAAGCACCAGTTCATCACCCTGGCCGGCATTCACAACATGTGGCACAGCATGTTCAACCTGGCGCACGACTACGCCCGCAACGACATGACTGCCTACGTGAAGCTGCAGGAGCAGGAATTCGCTGACGCTGCCAAGGGTTACACCTTCGTGGCTCACCAGCAGGAAGTGGGCACCGGCTACTTCGACGACATGACCACCGTGATTCAGGGCGGCTCGTCTTCGGTTACCGCGCTGACCGGCTCCACTGAAGAAGAACAGTTCCACTGATCTGATTCGCCCGAGCAAACGGCCCTTCCGGACCGAGTAAAAACTAACCGGAATGCCGCACATCTGACGCCCCGACTGGTTCGGGGCGTTTTTTTGCGCGCAATTCAGCAAGCACCACCGTACCTGTGGGAGCGAGCAACAGAAAACATTGATCCAGCGCGGCATTTCGATCGACAAAACAGGGTAAAACGAGCGCCCTCGCAACTTGCAGTTGCGGGCAAGTAACCGCAACTTCCCGAGCGCTAACCCGAATAGCAGTTTAAAAATCACTCCAAATAACATTGATTATCATTTGTCGACCGCTAGGTTCGTTACAGCACTCACAAAACAGAATTGACAAAACCCCGGCTAATGCCCGCAACGCATGGGCTGCGGGGCTTTTGAGGTGCGCTATGTCCTTATTCTTATAAATAATTTCGCCACAGAAAATTTACTTGCCCGGTGTTTAGCCATAAAATCACCGCGATTGATTGCGCTGCGACATATCGTCACTGCTTTATTACTTTTTCAAGCTCAGAGACCCTTGCTCTCTGTTAAGGATTACCAGCATGCCCGAAGCGACAGGACTCATGGCCCACAACTGGGGCTTTGCCATTTTCCTTCTGGGTGTCGGCGGCCTTTGCGCCTTCATGCTCGGCGTCTCCAGCCTCCTCGGGTCAAAAGCCTGGGGCCGCAGCAAAAACGAACCGTTCGAGTCCGGCATGCTACCTACCGGTGGCGCCCGCTTGCGGCTCTCAGCCAAATTCTATCTGGTCGCGATGCTGTTCGTGATCTTCGATATCGAAGCCCTATTTCTCTTTGCCTGGTCTGTGTCCGTCCGCGAAAGCGGCTGGACCGGATTCGTCGAAGCTCTCGTTTTCATAGCAATTCTGTTGGCAGGTCTTGTCTACCTATTTCGAGTGGGCGCCCTTGATTGGGCTCCGGCAGCTCGTCGTAAGCGGCAGGCGAAGCTGAAACAATGAGGCTTTGGCAATGCAATACAATCTCACCAGGATCGACCCGGATGCTCCTAACGAGCAGTACCCGATCGGCAAACGGGAAACCGTTTCCGATCCGTTAGAAGATCAAGTCCACAAAAACATTTTCATGGGCAAGCTCGAAGACGTGCTTAACGGCACGATCAACTGGGGGCGCAAGAACTCCCTGTGGCCGTATAACTTCGGTCTTTCGTGCTGCTACGTGGAAATGACCACCGCCTTCACGGCGCCCCACGACATCGCGCGCTTTGGCGCCGAGGTTATCCGGGCATCGCCGCGTCAGGCGGATTTCATGGTTATTGCCGGAACCTGCTTCATCAAGATGGCGCCGATCATTCAGCGTCTCTATGAGCAAATGCTCGAACCGAAGTGGGTTATCTCCATGGGTTCGTGCGCCAACTCCGGTGGCATGTACGACATCTACTCCGTCGTTCAAGGGGTGGACAAGTTCCTGCCCGTGGACGTCTACGTGCCTGGCTGCCCGCCCCGCCCTGAAGCTTTTCTGCAAGGCTTGATGCTGTTGCAGGAGTCGATTGGCCAGGAGCGTCGTCCACTTTCCTGGGTCGTTGGTGATCAAGGCGTTTATCGCGCCGAGATGCCATCGCAAAAGGAACAGCGCCGCGAACAGCGTATTCAGGTAACCAACCTGCGCAGCCCCGACGAAGTCTGATCCAGATCTGTTCCTGCAAAGAAACGAGAAACTGGCTTCATTCTTTACGTTGACCGAAAGCGATAAAAAAACCATGACTACAGGCAGTGCTCTGTACATCCCGCCTTACAAGGCAGACGACCAGGATGTGGTCGTCGAATTGAACAACCGTTTTGGCCCTGAGGCGTTCACCGCCCAGGCCACCCGCACCGGCATGCCGGTGCTTTGGGTTGCCCGTGCCAAACTCGTCGAAGTCCTGACCTTCCTGCGCAACCTGCCCAAGCCGTACGTCATGCTCTATGACCTGCATGGCGTGGACGAGCGTCTGCGCACCAAGCGTCAAGGGCTGCCGAACGGTGTCGACTTCACTGTGTTCTATCACTTGATGTCGATCGAACGTAATAGTGACGTAATGATCAAGGTCGCCTTGTCCGAGAGCGACCTCAGCTTGCCGACCGTCACCGGTATCTGGCCGAACGCCAACTGGTACGAGCGTGAAGTGTGGGACATGTACGGCATCGACTTTGCCGGCCACCCGCACCTGACCCGCATCATGATGCCGCCGACCTGGGAAGGTCACCCGCTGCGCAAGGACTTCCCGGCCCGCGCCACCGAGTTCGACCCGTACAGCCTGACGCTGGCCAAGCAACAGCTTGAGGAAGAAGCCGCGCGCTTCAAGCCTGAAGACTGGGGCATGAAGCGTTCCGGCGCCAACGAGGACTACATGTTCCTCAACCTGGGCCCGAACCACCCTTCGGCTCATGGTGCGTTCCGTATCATCCTGCAACTGGACGGCGAAGAGATCGTCGACTGTGTGCCGGACGTCGGCTACCACCACCGTGGTGCCGAGAAGATGGCCGAGCGTCAGTCCTGGCACAGCTTCATCCCGTACACCGACCGTATCGACTACCTCGGCGGCGTGATGAACAACCTGCCGTATGTGCTCTCGGTCGAGAAGCTGGCCGGCATCAAGGTGCCAGAGAAGGTCGACGTCATCCGCATCATGATGGCCGAGTTCTTCCGGATCACCAGCCACCTGCTGTTCCTGGGGACGTACATCCAGGACGTCGGCGCCATGACTCCGGTGTTCTTCACCTTCACCGACCGCCAGAAGGCGTACACGGTGATCGAAGCCATTACCGGTTTCCGTCTGCACCCGGCCTGGTACCGCATCGGCGGCGTCGCCCACGACCTGCCGCGCGGCTGGGAAAAACTGGTCAAAGACTTCGTCGAGTGGATGCCAAAGCGTCTGGACGAATACCAGAAAGCCGCACTGGACAACAGCATCCTGCGTGGCCGGACCATCGGTGTCGCTGCCTACAACACCAAAGAAGCCCTGGAATGGGGCGTCACCGGCTCTGGCCTGCGTTCGACCGGTTGTGATTTCGACCTGCGTAAAGCTCGCCCGTACTCCGGTTACGAGAACTTCGAATTCGAAGTGCCGCTGGCGACCAATGGCGATGCCTACGACCGTTGTATCGTGCGCGTCGAAGAAATGCGCCAGAGCCTCAAGATCATCGAGCAATGCATGCGCAACATGCCGGAAGGCCCGTACAAGGCGGATCACCCGCTGACCACGCCGCCGCCGAAAGAGCGCACGCTGCAGCACATCGAGACCTTGATCACGCACTTCCTGCAAGTTTCGTGGGGCCCGGTCATGCCGGCCAACGAATCCTTCCAGATGATCGAAGCGACCAAGGGCATCAACAGTTATTACCTGACGAGCGATGGCGGCACCATGAGCTACCGCACCCGGATTCGCACCCCAAGCTTCCCGCATCTGCAACAGATCCCTTCGGTGATCAAAGGCAGCATGGTCGCGGACTTGATCGCGTACCTGGGTAGTATCGACTTCGTTATGGCCGACGTGGACCGCTAAGCATGAACAGCACGCTTATCCAGACAGACCGTTTCGCCCTGAGCGAAACCGAGCGCTCGGCCATCGAGCACGAGCTGCATCACTACGAAGACCCGCGCGCGGCGTCGATCGAAGCCCTGAAGATCGTCCAGAAGGAACGTGGCTGGGTGCCTGATGGCGCGCTCTACGCCATCGGCGAAATCCTCGGCATCCCGGCCAGCGACGTTGAAGGCGTGGCGACGTTCTATAGCCAGATCTTCCGTCAGCCCGTGGGCCGTCACATCATTCGCGTCTGCGACAGCATGGTCTGCTACATCGGTGGCCACGAGTCGGTGGTCAGCGAAATCCAGAGCAAGCTGGGTATCGGCCTGGGTCAAACCACCGCCGACGGTCGTTTCACCCTGCTGCCGGTCTGCTGCCTCGGCAACTGCGACAAGGCGCCGGCGTTGATGATCGACGACGACACATTCGGTGATGTGCAGCCTGCTGGCGTTGCCAAATTGCTCGAGGGCTACGTATGACCCTGACTTCCTTCGGCCCTGCCAACCGCATCAAGCGCAGCGCAGAGACCCACCCGCTGACCTGGCGTCTGCGTGACGACGGCGAGGCCGTCTGGCTCGACGAGTATCAGGCCAAGAACGGCTACGCGGCAGCGCGTAAAGCCTTCGCCGATATGTCCCAGGACGACATCGTCCAGACCGTCAAGGACTCCGGCCTCAAGGGTCGCGGCGGCGCAGGCTTCCCCACTGGCGTGAAGTGGGGCCTGATGCCCAAAGACGAATCCATCAACATCCGCTACCTGCTGTGCAACGCGGATGAAATGGAACCCAACACCTGGAAAGACCGCATGCTGATGGAGCAACTGCCCCATCTGCTGATCGAAGGCATGCTGATCAGTGCTCGCGCGCTGAAAACCTACCGTGGCTACATCTTCCTGCGTGGCGAATACACCACCGCCGCCAAGCACCTGAACCGTGCCGTGGAAGAAGCCAAGGCAGCGGGCCTGCTGGGCAACAACATCCTGGGCAGCGGTTTCGATTTCGAACTGTTCGTCCACACCGGCGCGGGGCGTTACATCTGCGGTGAAGAAACCGCACTGATCAACTCCCTCGAAGGCCGCCGCGCCAACCCGCGCTCCAAGCCGCCCTTCCCTGCCGCCGTTGGCGTGTGGGGCAAGCCGACCTGCGTGAACAACGTTGAAACGCTGTGCAACGTGCCGGCGATCATTGCCGACGGGGTGGACTGGTACAAATCGTTGGCGCGCGAAGGCAGTGAAGACATGGGCACCAAGCTCATGGGCTTCTCCGGCAAGGTCAAGAACCCGGGCCTGTGGGAACTGCCGTTCGGCGTCACCGGTCGCGAGCTGTTCGAAGACTACGCCGGTGGCATGCGCGACGGTTACACGCTCAAGTGCTGGCAGCCAGGCGGTGCCGGTACCGGCTTCCTGTTGCCGGAACACCTGGACGCACAAATGTACGCCGGCGGCATCGCCAAAGTGGGCACCCGTATGGGTACCGGCCTGGCCATGGCGGTGGACGACAGCGTCAACATGGTGTCCCTGCTGCGCAACATGGAAGAGTTCTTCGCCCGTGAGTCGTGTGGTTTCTGCACCCCGTGCCGTGACGGTTTGCCGTGGAGCGTCAAGCTCCTGCGCGCCATCGAGAACGGTGAAGGGCAAGCCGGCGACATCGAGACCCTGCTGGGTCTGGTCGGCTTCCTCGGCCCAGGCAAGACCTTCTGTGCTCACGCACCGGGCGCCGTGGAGCCATTGGGCAGCGCAATCAAGTATTTCCGTCCAGAGTTCGAAGCCGGCATCGCGCCTACCCGCGTCGCCGTCCCGCCTCTGGCAAGGCCGATCGTAGTCGGCGCTTAACGCTTTAAAAAAGGCGAACGGTCCGTGCCGTTCGCCTTTCGTCCGATGACGCCTGTTACAGGCTGTTTGGATTCGGACGGATAACAAGATTCCATTAGCCACGCCCGCTGACACCGGGCCAACGAAGAACTTTGAACCATGGCCACTATCCACGTAGACGGCAAAGAGCTCGAAGTCGATGGGGCAGACAACCTGTTACAGGCATGTCTGTCGCTAGGCCTCGATATCCCTTATTTCTGCTGGCACCCCGCCCTCGGCAGCGTTGGCGCTTGCCGCCAGTGCGCCGTCAAGCAGTACACCGACGAGAACGACAAGCGTGGTCGTATCGTCATGTCCTGCATGACCCCTGCCACCGACGGCAGCTGGATCTCCATCGATGACGAAGAAGCGAAAGTATTTCGCGCCAGCGTCGTTGAATGGCTGATGACCAACCACCCGCACGACTGCCCGGTGTGCGAAGAAGGCGGTCACTGCCACCTGCAAGACATGACGGTAATGACCGGCCACAACGAGCGCCGTTACCGCTTCACCAAGCGTACCCACCAGAACCAGCAACTGGGCCCGTTCATTTCCCACGAAATGAACCGCTGCATCGCCTGCTATCGCTGCGTACGTTTCTATAAAGACTACGCCGGCGGTACTGACCTCGGTGTATTCGGCGCCCACGACAACGTGTACTTCGGTCGCGTAGAAGACGGCACCCTCGAAAGCGAGTTTTCCGGCAACCTCACCGAGGTCTGCCCGACCGGTGTGTTCACCGACAAGACTCACTCCGAGCGCTACAACCGTAAGTGGGACATGCAGTTCTCGCCGAGCATCTGCCATGGCTGCTCCAGCGGTTGCAACATCAGCCCGGGTGAGCGTTACGGCGAACTGCGTCGCATCGAAAACCGTTTCAACGGTTCGGTAAACCAGTACTTCCTGTGCGACCGTGGCCGTTTCGGCTATGGCTACGTCAACCGCGAAGATCGCCCACGTCAGCCATTGCTGGCCAACGGCGCGAAGCTGAGCCTGGACGAAGCGCTGGATAAAGCCGCTGACCTGCTGCGCGGTCGCAACATCGTCGGTATCGGTTCGCCGCGTGCCAGCCTTGAAAGCAACTACGCCCTGCGCGAACTGGTCGGTGCCGAGCACTTCTATTCGGGTATCGAAGCTTCCGAGCTGGAGCGTATTCGTCTGGTCATGCAGGTGCTGAAAGACAGCCCGCTGCCGATTCCGAACATGCGCGACGTCGAAGACCACGATGCGATCTTCGTCCTCGGTGAAGACCTGACCCAGACCGCTGCGCGTATGGCCCTGGCCCTGCGTCAATCGGTCAAAGGCAAAGCCGAAGACATGGCCGACGCCATGCGCGTTCAGCCTTGGCTCGACGCTGCGGTGAAAAACATCGGTCAGCACGCGCTGAACCCGCTGTTTATCGCCAGCCTGGCTGAAACCAAGCTCGACGACGTCGCTGAAGAATGCGTTCACGCCGCTCCAGACGACCTGGCACGCATCGGTTTCGCCGTGGCTCACGCCCTCGACGCCAGCGCTCCAGCGGTCGAAGGTCTGGACGCTGAAGCGCTCGAATTGGCCAAGCGCATTGCCGACGCCCTGCTCGCAGCCAAGCGTCCGCTGATCATCGCCGGTACTTCGCTGGGCTCCAAAGCCCTGATCGAAGCTGCGGCGAACATCGCCAAAGCCCTGAAGCTGCGCGAGAAGAACGGTTCCATCAGCCTGATCGTGCCTGAGGCCAACAGCCTCGGCCTGGCCATGCTCGGCGGCGAATCGGTCGACGCAGCCCTGCAAGCGGTGATCGACGGTAAAGCCGACGCCATCGTGGTGCTGGAAAACGATCTGTACACCCGTACCGACAAAGCCAAGGTCGATGCGGCCCTGAGCGCCGCTAAAGTGGTGATCGTCGCCGACCATCAGAAAACCGCTACCAGCGATCGCGCGCACCTGGTTCTGCCAGCCGCCAGCTTCGCTGAAGGCGACGGTACGCTGGTCAGCCAGGAAGGTCGCGCCCAGCGCTTCTTCCAGGTCTTCGACCCGACTTACCTCGATGCAAGCCTCCTGGTTCACGAAGGCTGGCGCTGGCTGCATGCCCTGCGCTCGACCCTGCTGAACCAGCCGATCGACTGGACCCAACTGGACCACGTCACGGCTGCCTGTGCTTCGAGCACTCCACAACTGGCCGGTATCGTCAACGCCGCACCGTCTGCTTCGTTCCGGATCAAAGGCCTGAAACTGGCTCGCGAACCGCTGCGTTACAGCGGCCGCACCGCCATGCGCGCCGACATCAGCGTGCACGAGCCGCGGACTTCCCAGGACAACGACACGGCGTTCTCGTTCTCCATGGAAGGTTACTCGGGCTCCGTCGAACCACGTCAGCAAGTACCATTTGCCTGGTCGCCGGGCTGGAACTCGCCGCAAGCCTGGAACAAGTTCCAGGACGAAGTCGGTGGTCACCTGCGTGCCGGTGATCCGGGTGCTCGCCTGATCGAAAGCCAGGGTGATTCGCTGAACTGGTTCGCCAGTGTTCCGCGCGCATTCAACCCGGCTCAAGGCACCTGGCAGGTTGTGCCGTTCTACCACCTGTTCGGCAGCGAAGAGAACTCTTCGAAAGCCGCTCCGGTCCAGGAACGCATTCCAGCCGCTTACGTGTCGCTGGCCAAGTCCGAAGCCGATCGCCTGGGCGTCAATGACGGTGCCATGCTGAGCTTGAACGTTGCCGGCCAGACCCTGCGTCTGCCGCTGCAAATCAACGAAGAGCTGGGGGCTGGTCTGGTGGCGTTGCCTGCGGGTATCGCTGGCATTCCGCCGGCCATCTTTGGCAAATCCGTTGACGGTCTGCAGGAGGCAGCGCAATGACCTTGTTCACTCCTGAAGTGATCGACATCATCATCGCGGTGCTCAAAGCCATCGTGATTCTGCTCGCCGTGGTGGTGTGCGGTGCTCTGTTGAGCTGGGTCGAGCGTCGTTTGCTCGCCCTCTGGCAGGACCGTTACGGTCCGAACCGCGTCGGCCCGTTCGGCGCGTTCCAGATTGCGGCCGACATGATCAAGATGTTCTTCAAGGAAGACTGGACGCCGCCGTTCGCCGACAAGGTGATCT
Source organism: Pseudomonas sp. GW822-FHT02D10 (assembly GCF_058802345.1). NCBI lineage: Bacteria > Pseudomonadati > Pseudomonadota > Gammaproteobacteria > Pseudomonadales > Pseudomonadaceae > Pseudomonas > Pseudomonas sp. GW822-FHT02D10. Next base: position 341,785 of record NZ_JBXAOB010000006.1, on the reverse strand, counting down.
TCACCCTGGCGCCGGTGGTGGCCATGAGCGCCTTGCTGATTGCCTTCGCAATCATCCCGATCACCCCCACCTGGGGCGTCGCGGACCTGAACATCGGCATCCTGTTCTTCTTCGCCATGGCCGGTCTGTCGGTCTACGCGGTGTTGTTCGCCGGCTGGTCGAGTAACAATAAGTTCGCCCTGCTGGGCAGCTTGCGGGCCTCGGCACAAACCGTGTCGTACGAAGTGTTCATGGGCCTGTCGGTGATGGGCATCGTGATCCAGGTTGGCTCGTTCAACATGCGCGACATCGTCGATTATCAAGCCCAGCACCTGTGGTTCATCATTCCGCAGATCTTCGGCTTCCTGACCTTCTTCATTGCTGGCGTCGCCGTGACTCACCGTCACCCGTTCGACCAGCCGGAAGCGGAGCAGGAACTGGCCGACGGTTACCACATTGAATACGCCGGCATGAAATGGGGCATGTTCTTCGTCGGCGAGTACATCGGCATCGTGTTGATTTCGGCGCTGCTGGTGACACTATTCTTCGGTGGCTGGCACGGTCCGTTCGACATTCTGCCGCAGATCCCGTTCATCTGGTTCGCACTGAAAACCGCGTTCTTCATCATGATCTTCATCCTGCTGCGCGCCTCGATTCCGCGCCCACGGTATGACCAAGTGATGGACTTCAGCTGGAAGTTCTGCCTGCCGCTGACCCTCGTCAACATGCTGGTGACCGCTGCGATCGTGTTGCTCAACACGCCCGCCATCGCGGCTCAGTGAGGATAGAGAATCATGAAGTATATTTTTGACATCGTGCATGGCTTCTTCACCCAGCTTCGCAGCCTGGTGATGATTTTCAGCCATGCCTTCCGCAAGCGCGACACGCTGCAATATCCGGAAGAGGCGGTGTACCTGCCGCCGCGCTTCCGTGGACGAATCGTCCTGACCCGCGACCCTGACGGCGAAGAGCGTTGTGTGGCCTGCAACCTGTGCGCCGTGGCCTGCCCGGTCGGTTGCATCTCGCTGCAGAAAGCTGAAACCGAAGACGGCCGCTGGTACCCGGAATTTTTCCGTATCAACTTCTCGCGCTGCATTTTCTGCGGCCTCTGCGAGGAAGCCTGCCCGACCACCGCGATCCAGCTGACACCGGATTTCGAAATGGCCGAGTTCAAGCGTCAGGACCTGGTTTACGAGAAAGAAGATCTGCTGATCTCCGGCCCCGGCAAAAACCCTGACTACAACTTCTATCGTGTTGCAGGTATGGCGATTGCCGGTAAGCCGAAAGGCGCCGCGCAAAATGAAGCCGAACCGATCAACGTGAAGAGCTTGCTGCCTTAAGGAAGAAAGATGGAATTCGCTTTCTATTTCGCGTCCGGAGTTGCCGTTGTGTCCACGCTTCGCGTGATCACCAACACCAACCCTGTGCACGCCCTGCTCTACCTGATTATCTCGCTGCTTGCCGTGGCGATGACCTTTTTCAGCCTCGGCGCTCCATTCGCCGGCGTACTGGAAGTGATCGCCTATGCCGGCGCCATCATGGTGCTGTTCGTGTTCGTGGTCATGATGCTGAACCTCGGCCCCGCCTCGGTTCAGCAAGAGCGCGTCTGGCTCAAACCCGGTATCTGGGCGGGTCCCGTTGTGCTGGCAGCGCTGCTGCTGGCTGAACTGCTGTACGTACTGTTCAGCCATTCCAGCGGCACCGGCGTCGGCCACACCACCGTAGACGCCAAGGCCGTGGGCATCAGCCTGTTCGGTCCTTATTTGCTGGTGGTCGAACTCGCCTCGATGCTGCTGCTCGCCGCAGCCGTCACGGCGTTCCACTTGGGCCGCAACGAGGCGAAGGAGTAACTTTATGCCTGCTATCCCTCTCGAGCATGGCCTGGCGGTTGCCGGCGTCCTGTTCTGCCTCGGTCTGGTTGGCCTGATGGTCCGCCGCAACATTCTCTTCGTGCTGATGAGCCTGGAGGTCATGATGAATGCCTCCGCACTGGCGTTCATCGTTGCCGGTAGCCGTTGGGGCCAGCCGGATGGACAGATCATGTTCATCCTGGTGATCAGCCTGGCAGCCGCCGAGGCCAGTATTGGCCTGGCGATTCTGTTGCAGCTGCATCGCCGCTTCCACACTCTCGATATCGACGCTGCCAGCGAGATGCGCGGATGAACCTTCTCTATCTGACTTTCGTATTCCCCCTGATCGGTTTCCTGCTGCTGTCGTTCTCACGCGGCCGCCTCTCGGAAAACCTCTCGGCGCTGATCGGCGTCGGCTCCATCGGCCTCTCGGCGATCGTTGCTGCTTATGTGATCTGGCAGTTCAACGTCGCGCCGCCTGAAGGCGGTCACGTCACCCAGGTGTTGTGGCAGTGGATCTCGGTAGGTGATTTCAAGCCGAACTTCGCCCTGTACCTGGACGGCTTGTCCGTGACCATGCTCGGTGTGGTCGTCGGTGTGGGCTTTTTGATCCACCTGTTCGCGTCCTGGTACATGCGCGGTGAAGACGGTTACTCGCGCTTCTTCGCGTACACCAACCTGTTTATCGCCAGCATGCTGTTCCTGGTGCTGGGCGATAACCTGTTGTTCCTGTACTTCGGTTGGGAAGGCGTGGGCCTGTGCAGCTACCTGTTGATCGGTTTCTACTACAGCAACCGCAACAACGGTAACGCCGCACTCAAAGCCTTCATCGTTACCCGTGTCGGCGACGTGTTCATGGCCATCGGCCTGTTCATCCTGTTCCAACAGTTGGGCACGCTGAACATTCAAGAGTTGCTGGTCAAAGCGCCTGAGCATTTCAAGACCGGTGACTTCTGGATCGTCATGGCGACCCTGATGCTGCTGGGCGGTGCGGTCGGTAAATCCGCGCAACTGCCGCTGCAAACCTGGCTGGCGGATGCGATGGCCGGTCCTACCCCGGTTTCGGCACTGATCCACGCCGCGACCATGGTGACCGCTGGCGTGTACCTGATCGCCCGTACGCATGGTCTGTTTGCGTTGGCACCGGATATCCTGCACCTGGTCGGCATCGTCGGCGGCGTGACCCTGGTCCTCGCCGGTTTCGCCGCCCTGGTCCAAACCGACATCAAACGTATCCTCGCCTACTCGACCATGAGCCAGATCGGCTACATGTTCCTGGCGCTGGGCGTGGGTGCCTGGGAAGGCGCGATCTTCCACCTGATGACCCACGCGTTCTTCAAGGCGCTGCTGTTCCTTGCGTCCGGTTCGGTGATCGTTGCCTGCCACCACGAGCAGAACATCTTCAAGATGGGCGGTCTGTGGAAGAAGCTGCCACTGGCCTACGCCAGCTTCATCGTCGGCGGCGCGGCCCTCGCGGCCCTGCCGCTGGTGACCGCAGGTTTCTACTCGAAAGACGAAATCCTCTGGGAAGCCTTCGCCAGCGGCAACCACGGTCTGCTCTATGCAGGTCTGGTGGGGGCCTTCATGACGTCGCTGTACACCTTCCGCCTGATCTTCATCGCGTTCCATGGTGAAGTGAAGACCGAAGCCCATGCAGGCCACGGCATTGCTCACTGGCTGCCACTGTCGGTACTGATCGTGCTGTCGACCGCCATTGGCGCGATGATCGTTCCGCCACTGCACGGCGTACTGCCAGAAAGCGTTGGCCATGCCGGTGGCGAAGCCAAGCACAGCCTGGAACTCGCCTCGGGTGCTATCGCCCTGTCCGGTATCCTGCTGGCCGCGCTGCTGTTCCTCGGCAAGCGTCGCTTCGTGAGCGCCATCGCCAACAGCGGCATCGGCCGTCTGCTCACGGCCTGGTGGTTCGCCGCCTGGGGCTTCGACTGGATCTACGACAAACTGTTCGTCAAACCGTACCTTGCGATGAGCCACATGTTGCGCAAAGACCCGTTCGACCAAACCATCGGTTTGATCCCGCGTCTGGCCAAAGGGGGTCACAACTCCCTGAGCCGTACCGAAACGGGTCAGCTGCGTTGGTACGCCGCCTCGATGGCTGCTGGTGCGGTGCTGGTTATCGGCGCTGTCGTGCTGGTAGCGGTCTGATATGAACCTTGCGAACTTGCGAAAGGAAACGAGCCCGTCATGATTCTGCCTTGGCTAATCCTGATCCCCTTCATCGGCGGCCTGCTGTGCTGGATGGGTGAGCGCTTCGGCGCCACCCTCCCCCGCTGGATTGCGCTGATGACCATGACCCTGGAACTCGCTCTCGGCCTCTGGCTGTGGGCCCACGGGAACTATTCATTTGCTCCGGCGCCTGGCGCCGATCCGACCTGGGCGCTTGAGTTCAAGCATGTCTGGATCGAGCGTTTCGGCATCAACGTGCACCTGGCCCTCGACGGCCTGTCGCTGTTGATGATCCTGCTGACCGGTCTGCTGGGTGTCCTCTCGGTACTCTGCTCGTGGAAAGAGATCCAGCGTCACGTTGGCTTCTTCCACCTGAACCTGATGTGGATCCTGGGCGGTGTCGTCGGCGTGTTCCTGGCCCTCGACCTGTTCATGTTCTTCTTCTTCTGGGAAATGATGCTGGTGCCGATGTACTTCCTCATCGCGCTCTGGGGTCACAGTTCTTCGGACGGCAAGAAAACCCGGATCTACGCGGCGACCAAGTTCTTCATCTTCACTCAGGCCAGCGGCCTGATCATGTTGGTGGCGATCCTGGGTCTGGTACTGGTCAATTTCAACAGCACGGGCGTGATTACCTTCAACTACGCCGACCTGTTGAAAACCAAGATGTCGCTGACCACCGAGTACGTTCTGATGCTTGGCTTCTTCATCGCCTTCGCGGTGAAGCTGCCGGTAGTGCCGTTCCACTCCTGGTTGCCGGATGCTCACGCACAGGCACCGACTGCGGGTTCCGTTGACCTGGCCGGTATTCTGCTGAAGACCGCTGCGTACGGTCTGCTGCGTTTCGCCCTGCCGTTGTTCCCGAACGCGTCGGCCGAGTTCGCGCCGTTCGCCATGGCCCTGGGCCTGGTCGGGATCTTCTACGGTGCGTTCCTGGCCTTCGCCCAGACCGACATCAAGCGTCTGGTCGCGTACTCCAGCGTTTCGCACATGGGCTTCGTGCTGATCGGCATCTACTCCGGCAGCCAACTGGCGCTGCAAGGCGCAGTGATCCAGATGCTCGCGCACGGCCTGTCGGCAGCGGCACTCTTTATCCTCTGCGGCCAGCTCTACGAGCGCACCCACACTCGCGACATGCGTGAAATGGGCGGCCTGTGGTCGAAGATCGCTTACCTGCCTGGCGTCAGCCTGTTCTTTGCGGCGGCCTCTCTGGGCTTGCCGGTAACCGGTAACTTCGTGGGTGAGTTCCTGATCCTGATCGGCACCTTCGCCAGCACGCCATGGGTCACCGTGATCGCGACTGCAGGCCTGGTGTTCGGTTCGGTCTACTCGCTGATCATGATCCACCGCGCCTACTTCGGCCCGTCGAAATCGGACGCCGTGTTGCACGGTATGGATGCTCGCGAACTGATCATGGTGGTTGGACTGGCGGCACTGCTGATTTACATCGGCGTCTTCCCGCAACCGTTCCTCGATACCTCTGCCGCGACGATGCATGGCGTGCAGCAATGGTTCGGTACCGCCTTCACTCAACTCGCTTCGGCACGGTAAGAGCGCTATGGACTTTACGATTCAACACTTTATCGCGCTTGCGCCGTTGTTGATCACCAGCGCCACGATCATCGTGGTGATGCTGGCGATCGCCTGGCGCCGCAACCACTCACAGACCTTCCTGCTGTCGGTAGCGGGTCTGAACCTGGCCTTGCTGTCGATCCTGCCAGCCCTGAAAGTCGCGCCTCTGGCCGTGACGCCATTGCTGCAAATCGACAGTTTTGCCTGTCTGTACATGGCGCTGATCCTGGTCGCCACCCTCGCTTGCGTCACTCTCGCCCACGCCTACCTCGGCGAAGGTGGCACGGGTTACCCGGGCAACCGTGAAGAACTCTACCTGCTGATCCTGATGGCCGCCGCCGGTGGCCTGGTTCTGGTCAGCGCGCAGCACCTGGCCGGTTTGTTCGTCGGTCTGGAACTGCTCTCGGTACCGGTCTACGGTCTGGTGGCCTATGCCTTCTTCAACAAGCGTTCACTGGAAGCCGGCATCAAGTACATGGTGCTGTCGGCAGCCGGTTCGGCGTTCCTGTTGTTCGGTATGGCCCTGCTCTACGCCGAAGCCGGCACCCTGAGTTTCAGCGGTATCGGTCACGCCCTTGCGGCCACCGGCCTGCCAAGCCCGCTGGCGCAACTGGGCCTGGGCCTGATGCTGATCGGTCTGGCGTTCAAGCTGTCGCTGGTCCCGTTCCACCTCTGGACGCCGGACGTCTACGAAGGGGCTCCGGCACCGGTTGCAGCGTTCCTGGCCACTGCCTCGAAAGTTGCGGTGTTCGCGGTGATGGTGCGTCTGTTCCAGATCTCGCCAGTGGCCAGCAGCGGTGTGTTGAGTACCGTGCTGACCGTGATCGCGATTGCCTCGATCCTGTTCGGTAACCTGTTGGCGCTGACCCAGAGCAACCTCAAGCGTCTGCTGGGTTACTCGTCCATCGCGCACTTCGGTTACCTGTTGATCGCCCTGGTGGCGAGCAAGGGTCTGGCCATGGAAGCCATCGGCGTGTACCTGGTCACCTACGTGATCACCAGCCTCGGCGCGTTCGGCGTGATCACCCTGATGTCCTCGCCGTACAAAGGTCGTGACGCCGACGCGCTGTACGAGTACCGCGGCCTGTTCTGGCGTCGTCCGTACCTGACCGCCGTACTGACCGTGATGATGTTGTCGCTGGCCGGCATCCCGCTGACCGCTGGCTTCATCGGCAAGTTCTACATCATCGCCACCGGCGTCGAATCTCACCAATGGTGGCTGGTCGGCTCCCTGGTACTGGGCAGCGCCATCGGCGTCTTCTACTACCTGCGCGTCATGGTCACCCTGTACCTGATCGAGCCAAACCTGCGTCGTGTCGACGCTCAGCTGCACTGGGAACAAAAGGCAGGCGGCGTCATGCTGCTGGCCATCGCCGTGCTGGCGTTCTTCCTCGGCCTGTACCCACAGCCGCTGCTGGTACTGGTTCAGCAGACGGGCCTGGCGGGTTGATCGCTTAGGTAACACGCAGTAGAAAAACAGAAACGGCACCTTCGGGTGCCGTTTTTGCGTTTGGGCGACTGCTCTCCCCTTTCTCGGAATATGCCTGCAAAGAGACCGGTGGCAGCTGACATCAGGCTGATGCTACTGAGCGCTAAGGTGAGTGACGGGCTATCAGGAGTATTCGATGAAACGAGATATTTTTTCAGAAGTGGTCGAAGGTTTTAAATGCCTGGCGACTGAGCGACAGCGCAACATTCGGGTAAGGGGTACTCCCGAAACGCCAGCAACTTCAAAAACCTCTAGACCTTTCACCGCTCACTCGACACATGACAACTTGACCTATTGTCCGCTCACCTTTGCCTACCTCAAAAATTCTGGCTATATTTGTCCAGAATATTGGAGAGGCATCATGATCATCGTTCCGTTAGGTGAAGCAAAAAACAATTTGTCCAAACTGGTCGATGACGCTGCTTCCGGACAGATCATCACGATCGCTAAACATGGTCGAGCCCTTGCCCGCCTTGTTCCCGTGGGAAAACCCTCCGGACGGCGCATCGGAGCGATGAAAGGCAAACTGACCTTGCCTGAAGACTTTGATGCGCCGCTACCGGACGAGATGCTGGACGCATTTGAAGGGACTCATGGATGAGGGTCTTACTCGATACACATATTCTGCTTTGGACTCTCAGTGATGACCCAAAACTATCCGGCAGAGCCAGAAAACTCATTGAGAGCGCCGCTGAGATTTACATCAGCGCAGCTACTTTCTGGGAGATGGCGATCAAGGTTGGGCTGGGAAAGCTAAGCGTTGATTTGGAAGAGATTCGAGAATACTGCCTCGAAAGCGGTTTCATAGAGCTGCCTGTCATGTCAGAACACGCTATTGCGGTGAAAGACCTCGAACATCACCATCGCGATCCGTTCGATCGCCTTATTGTTGCAACTGCAATCACAGAACCAATGAAGCTACTCACCGCCGACCCTTTAGTCGCCAAATACACATCACTCGCTATTTTGGTTTAACCCGTTCTATCTCGACAAAGATTACGTCCATCAAACAAAAACCCGCACAAGGCGGGTTTTGTTTTTAGCTCAAGCAGGCTTTAGTCAGCCAGACGCCACGTCGTGCCGCCCTTGCCGTCTTCCAGCACCACGCCCATGGCGGTGAGCTGGTCGCGGATGCGGTCCGATTCGGCCCAGTCCTTGTTGGCACGGGCCGTCAGGCGCGCCTGAATCAGCGCATCGACCTCTGCGGCATCGACCCGGCCTTCAGCGCCGGCTTGCAGGAAGTCATCGGCTTCGAGCTGCAACACACCAAGCACGCTGGCCAGTTCTTTCAAGCGCGCCGCCAGGCCTGCCGCCGCATCGAGATCGCTCTCGCGCAGACGGTTGATCTCGCGCACCATCTCGAATAGCACCGCACAGGCTTCCGGCGTGCCGAAGTCGTCGTTCATCACCTGGGTGAAACGCTCGACGAAGGCTTCGCCACCGACGGCTGGAACCGTCGGCAGACCTTTCAGCGCGTGGTAGAAACGCTCGAGAGCGCCTTTGGCGTCCTTGAGGTTGTCTTCCGAGTAGTTGATCGCGCTGCGGTAGTGGCTCGACACCAGCAGGTAACGCACGACTTCCGGGTGGTACTTGTCGAGCACGTCGCGAATGGTGAAGAAGTTGTTCAAGGACTTGGACATCTTCTCGCCATTGATGCGAATCATCCCGCAATGCATCCACGCGTTGGCGTAGGTCTTGCCGGTGGCCGCTTCGCTCTGGGCGATTTCGTTTTCATGGTGCGGGAACTCAAGATCACTGCCGCCGCCATGAATATCGAAGGTCTCACCGAGGCAGCAGGTCGACATCACCGAGCATTCGATGTGCCAGCCCGGACGCCCGGCGCCCCACGGCGATTCCCAGCTCGGCTCGCCCGGCTTGGCGGCTTTCCACAGTACGAAGTCCAGCGGGTCCTGTTTCGACTCGTCGACTTCGATCCGGGCGCCAATGCGCAGGTCTTCAATTTTCTTGCGCGACAGCTTGCCGTAGCCCATGAACTTGGCGACGCGGTAATACACGTCGCCGTTACCCGGTGCGTAGGCATACCCCTTGTCGATCAGGGTCTGGATCATCGCGTGCATCCCGGCGATGTGGCCGGTGGCACGCGGTTCCATGTCTGGCTTGAGGATGTTCAGGCGCGACTCGTCTTCGTGCATCGCCGCGATCATGCGCTCGGTCAGCGCTTCGAACGACTCGCCGTTTTCACGGGCGCGATTGATGATCTTGTCGTCGATGTCGGTGATATTGCGCACGTAGGTCAGGTCATAACCGCTGAACCGCAACCAGCGGGTCACCAGGTCGAACGCGACCATGCTGCGGCCGTGGCCCAGGTGGCAGTAGTCGTACACGGTCATCCCGCAGACGTACATGCGCACCTTGTTGCCATCCAGCGGTTTGAAGACTTCTTTGCTCTTGGTGAGCGTGTTGTAGATCGTAAGCACGGTTATTCCTTGGCTCTAAATCACTGGCCCCACGAATCACGCAGGGTCACGGTGCGGTTGAACACCGGGGCACCTGGTTTCGAGTCCTTGATGTCTGCGCAGAAGTAACCTTCGCGCTCGAACTGGAAACGGTCTTCCGGCTGTGCGTTGCCCAGCGAAGGCTCGGCACGACAACCGGTCAGCACCTGCAGCGAATCAGGGTTGATGTTGTCCAGGAAACCGGCGCTGTCTTCGGCCTTCTCAGGGTTAGGCGAACGGAACAGACGATCGTACAGACGCACTTCACACTCGACGCTGGCAGCGGCCGGCACCCAGTGAATCACACCTTTGACCTTGCGGCCTTCAGGGTTCTTGCCGAGGGTGTCCGGATCGTACGAGCAACGCAGTTCGACGATGTTGCCATCGGCGTCCTTGATTGCTTCGTCGGCACGGATCACGTAGCTGCCACGCAGACGCACTTCACCGGCTGGCTCCAGGCGCTTGTAGCCCTTTGGCGGCTCTTCCATGAAGTCTTCACGGTCGATGTAGATCTCACGGGCGAATGGCAGAACCCGCACGCCCATGTCTTCTTTCGGGTGGCAGGGCAGTTCGAGGTTCTCGACCTGGCCTTCCGGGTAGTTGGTGATCACGACTTTCAGCGGGCGCAGCACGCACATGGCGCGTGGGGCGCTGTGATCCAGGTCGTCACGGATGCTGAATTCGAGCATGCCGAAGTCGACCACGCCGTCGGAACGGTTGGTGCCGATCATTTCGCAGAAGTTGCGGATCGATTTCGGCGTGTAGCCACGGCGACGGAAGCCCGACAACGTGGACATGCGCGGGTCGTCCCAGCCATTGACGTGCTTTTCATCGACCAGTTGCTTGAGCTTGCGCTTGCTGGTGATGGTGTAGTTCAGGTTCAGACGCGAGAACTCGTACTGACGCGGGTGCGCCGGCACTGGCAGGTTGTCCAGGAACCAGTCGTACAGCGGACGATGGCCTTCGAACTCCAGGGTGCAGATCGAGTGGGTGATGCCTTCGATGGCGTCCGACTGACCGTGGGTGAAGTCGTAGTTCGGGTAGATGCACCACTTGTCACCGGTCTGGTGGTGGTGAGCGTGACGGATGCGGTACAGGATCGGGTCACGCAGGTTCATGTTCGGCGACGCCATGTCGATCTTGGCGCGCAGCACGCGCTCGCCGTCCTTGAACTCACCAGCCTTCATGCGGGCGAACAGGTCGAGGTTCTCTTCGACGCTACGGTCGCGGAACGGGCTGTTCTTGCCGGGCTCGGTCAGGCTGCCACGGTATGCCTTGGCTTGCTCGGGCGTCAGGTCGCAAACGTAGGCTTTGCCCGCCTTGATCAGCTCGACCGCCCACTCGTGCAACTGGTCGAAATACTGCGAGGCATAGCGCACTTCACCGGACCATTCGAAACCCAGCCACTTGACGTCGCTTTCGATAGCGTCGATGTATTCCTGGTCTTCCTTGGCCGGGTTGGTGTCGTCGAAACGCAGGTGCGTCACGCCACCGAACTCCTGGGCCAGGCCGAAGTTCACACAGATCGACTTGGCGTGACCGATGTGCAGGTAACCGTTGGGCTCAGGCGGGAAACGGGTGACGATCTGCGTGTGCTTACCCGAGTCCAGGTCCGCCTGGATGATCGGGCGCAGGAAATTGACCGGCACGGCAGGGCCAGTCTTGGAATTCGAGGTAGGGTCGACAGTGGGCTTGCTCATAGGATCCTTGGACGTACAAGTGCGTGGCCTGCATGGAGGCCTGACAAAACAAAGCCGCTATCATAGCCGATGCGGTCAAGCGCCTGACAGAGCAGGCCCTAAAACAGGTGCGTTTAATGCACCTGATTTGAAAAACAGCCTCGAAATTCGCAGCCATCACGCTAAACTGCGCACCTTGGCGTTTTTTTGCCAAACAGGTACGGGCTCGCACGCGTTTCGCAGCGCCCCGAAAGCCACGAATTCCTTGAAAACGCCTCTCCTTAAAAGAGTACCCATCATGACTCAAGTCAAACTGACCACCAACCACGGCGACATCGTCCTGGAACTGAACGCCGAGAAAGCCCCGATCACCGTGGCCAACTTCGTCGAATACGTTAAAGCCGGCCACTACGAAAACACCATTTTCCACCGTGTCATCGGCAACTTCATGATCCAGGGCGGCGGTTTCGAGCCAGGCATGAAGGAAAAGAAAGACAAGCGCCCAAGCATCCAGAACGAAGCCGACAACGGTCTTTCCAACGACAAGTACACCGTCGCCATGGCTCGCACCATGGAGCCGCATTCGGCTTCCGCGCAGTTCTTCATCAACGTCGCTGACAACAGCTTCCTCAACCACAGCGGCAAGAACGCTCAGGGTTGGGGTTACGCCGTGTTCGGCAAAGTGACCGCCGGCACTGACGTTGTCGACAAGATCAAAGGTGTTTCGACCACCATGAAGTCCGGCCATCAGGACGTACCTGCAGAAGACGTGATCATCGAGAAAGCCGAGATCATTGAGTGATATTGCTGATTTCAGATTTACATCTGATCGATGCGCGCCCGGACATTACCCGGGCGTTTCTGGATTTGCTCGCCACCCGCGCCCGCGCAGCGCAAGCGCTGTACATATTGGGCGACTTTTTCGAGGTGTGGATTGGCGACGATGCCATGACCCCCTTCCAACGTTCCATCTGCCAGGCCCTGCGCGAACTTAGCGACAGCGGCACGGCCATATTCCTGATGCATGGCAATCGCGACTTCCTGCTCGGCAAGGCCTTTTGCAAAGCAGCCGGCTGCACCCTGCTCAAGGACCCGACTGTCGTGCAGCTCGCAGGTGAGCCAGTGCTGTTGATGCACGGCGACAGCCTGTGCACCCGCGACGAAAGCTATATGCGGATGCGCCGCTACCTGCGCAACCCCATCACCTTGTTCGTGTTGCGCCATCTGCCGTTGCGCACCCGCCATAAGCTGGCGCGCAAGCTACGCAGCGAAAGCCGCGCGCAAACCCGGATGAAAGCCAACGACATCGTCGACGTGACCCCCGAGGAAATCCCGCGGATCATGCAGCAGTACGGCGTGAAAACCCTGATCCACGGCCACACCCACCGCCCTGCCATCCACAAATTGCAGATCGGCGAGCAGGCGGCCAAACGCATTGTGCTGGGGGATTGGGATCGTCAAGGCTGGGCATTGCAGGTGGATGAGCAAGGTTTTGCGCTTGCTCCATTTGATTTTGCCCCGCCGCCGCAGCGGGCAGCGCCCGCTAACTGACAGCAAAACACAAAACCCTGTGGGAGCGAGCTTGCTCGCGATAGCGGATTCACATTCAACATTTTCATTGACTGTCATGCCGCCTTCGCGAGCAAGCTCGCTCCCACATTGGCCGCGCTCCTATTAGTGTCCGGCCGCCTCCGGCCCCGCCTTCGCCGCAAACGGCGGTTTGGCCAGCCACACCAGCAGAATCAATCCCATAAAACCCCAGCCCAACAACGTGAAGTAATCCACGGTGGAGAGCATGTACGCCTGACTGGTCAGCACGTGATCGAGCTGCGCATACGCCGGATTACCCGCCCCACCCAGAGCATTCAGCGTATCGCGGGTTACCGAATCGAAGGTGCTGAGGCTTTCGCTCAGGTAAGCGTGATGCTGATCGGCGCGGCGGATCCAGATCCAGGTGGTCAGCGAGGCCGCGAAGCTGCCGCCCAAGGTCCGCAGGAACGTCGCCAGACCAGCGCCATCGGCGATCTGATGCGGCGGCAGGTCCGACATCAGAATGCTCAGGGTCGGCATGAAGAACAGCGCAACGCCAATCCCCATGAACAACTGCACCAGCGCCACGTGCTGGAAGTCCACCTCATTGGTGAAGCCGGAGCGCATGAAGCAGCTCAAGCCAATCGCCAGGAACGCCAGCCCGGCCAGCAATCGCAGGTCGAACTTGTGCGCATACTTGCCGACAAACGGCGACATCAGCACCGGCAGAATGCCGATCGGCGCCACCGCCAGCCCGGCCCAGGTCGCGGTGTAACCCATCTGGGTTTGCAGCCACTGCGGCAGAATCAGGTTGATGCCAAAGAACCCGGCGTAACCCAAGACCAACACGATGGTGCCGATGCGGAAGTTGCGGTGGGCGAACAGCCGCAGGTTGACCACCGGGTGCTTGTCGGTCATTTCCCAGATCACGAACACTGCCAGTGCAATCGCTGAAATAGCCGCACTGATAATGATGAAGTTCGATTCGAACCAGTCCAGGTCATTGCCCTTGTCGAGGATGATCTGCAGCGCGCCGACGCCAATGATCAAGGTGATCAGACCGACGTAATCCATGGGTTGGTAACTCGTCACCACCGGCCGCGCCTTGAGTTGCTGGCGCACGACCATTACCGCGAAAATCCCGATGGGCACGTTGATAAAGAAGATCCACGGCCAGCTGTAGCTGTCGGTAATCCAGCCACCCAGGATGGGGCCGGCAATCGGCGCCACCACCGTCACCATCGCCAGCAACGCCAGGGCCATGCCGCGTCTGGCCGGCGGATAGACCGCGATCAGCAGGGTCTGGGTCATCGGATACAAGGGACCTGCCACCAGGCCTTGAAGTACGCGAAAGCCGATCAGTTCAGGCATCGAGGTCGAGATCCCGCAGAGGAACGACGCCAGCACAAACAGAATGGTCGCCCACAGAAACAACTTCACTTCACCAAAACGCCGGCTCAGCCAACCCGTCAGCGGCAGCGCGATGGCGTTACTCACGGCAAACGAGGTGATGACCCAGGTGCCCTGCTCCGAACTCACGCCCAGGTTGCCGGAAATGGTCGGCAAGGCCACGTTGGCGATGGTGGTGTCGAGCACCTGCATGAAGGTCGCCAGCGACAGGCCAATGGTGCTGAGCACCAGGCTGGGCGGCTTGAAAGACGCGTTAGTACTCATCGCGAATCCTTTGAAACGAGGCAGTCGCTGCGACCGTTACGGCCGCAGCTGAGGGATTGGCGAATCAGCGTTGAGCGGTTTTGCTCGCCACTGAACTGTTGTCGTGGATCAGACGGGTGATCATCGCGTCAGCTTCAGCCAACTGACGGTCATAGACGTTGGTGCTGAACGAGGCCTTTTGCGGCGGCTGTTGCGCCAGCACCGGACCGCTCTGGTCGTGCAGATTGACGTTGACCATCGTCGACAGGCCAACCCGCAACGGGTGTTCGGCCAGTTGCTCGGCGTTGATGTGAATCCGCACCGGCACCCGCTGAACGATCTTGATCCAGTTACCGGTCGCGTTTTGCGCCGGCAGCAAGGCAAACGCGCTGCCGGTCCCGGCGCCGAGGCTGTCGATGGTGCCGTTGTATTTCACTTCGCTGCCGTAGAGATCGGCTTCGATGTCCACCGGCTGACCGATGCGCATGTCACGCAGCTGGGTTTCCTTGAAGTTGGCGTCGATCCACAGTTGATCCAGCGGAATGACCGCCATCAGCGCAGTCCCCGGCTGAACCCGTTGGCCGAGCTGCACGGTGCGCTTGGCGACATAACCGGTGACCGGTGCGATCAGTGTGCTGCGGGCGTTGGTCAGGTAGGCCTGACGCACTTGTGCGGCGGCGGCCTGCACATCCGGGTGGGACGAAACCACGGTGTCATCGACCAGCGCGTTGGTGGTGTTGAGTTGCTGCTGAGCATTGGCCAGGGCGTTTTGCGCCGAGGTCAGGTCATCCCGAGCGTGGGACAGTTCTTCCTGGGAGATCGCCCCGCCCGCCGCCAGATTCTTCCGGCGGTTGAAGTTGTCCTGAGCCTTTTGCACTTCAGCTTTCTGCGCGTTGACCTGGGCTTTCATGCCGTCAACGTTGCTGTACAGGCCACGCACCTGGCGTACGGTGCGGGCCAGATTGGCTTGTGCACTTTGCAAGCCGACTTGTGCGTCGTTCGGGTCGAAGTTGACCAGCACCTGGCCCTCATGGACCAGATCACCATCGTCGGCGCCGATACTGACAACAGTACCGGTGACCAGTGGCGTGATTTCCACCACGTTGCCATTGACGTAGGCATCGTCGGTACTTTCGTTCCAGCGTCCGTAGAGTTCGTGCCAGCCCCAGACACCGAGGCCGCCAAGCATCACCAGGATCGTCAGCACCAGCAGCATGAATTTGCGTTTGCCTGGATTGCCCGCGTCTTGGGCGCTCTCAGGGGTTAGGTTGTTTTCGGTAGTGGCCATGACAAGTACCTTGAATTATTGATTCAGCGTGGCGGGCGCTGGGGATGGAGTGGCCGAGGCAATGGTGTCGGCTTGAAATCCGCCGCCCAGTGCCTGCATCAATTGAATTGACAGATCGATCTGCTCGGCATTCAGGTTCGCCAGCTGACGCTGGGTCTGGAGCAATTGCTGCTCGATGCTGAGCACGTCCAGGTAGTTACCGATTCCGGAACCGTAACGCTGGACCACCGTGTTGTAAGAATCCTGGGCAATGTCGGTGGCGTGTTGCTGCGCACCGATCTGCCGGCCGATGTCACGCAACTGGGAAATCGTGTCGCTGACATCCCCCAACGCTTTCACCAGCGTCTTGTTGTACTGCGCGACGGCGAGGTCATAGTCGGCGTCCCGCGCATCGAGGTTGGCGCGCAAGCGGCCGCCATCGAAGATCGGCAACGACACGGTTGGCACAATATTGAAGAAGCGGCTCGCCGAGCCAAACATCGCGTCACCCAACAACGACTCGGCACCGGCGGCCGCGCTCAGGTTGAGGTTTGGGTAGAACCTGGTTTTACCGGCGTCGATGTTTTTGCTCGCCGCCTCGACCCGCCACCGTGCGGCGATCAGGTCCGGGCGACGACCGAGCAACTCGGCCGGCAGCGTCGATGGCAACGCCACGGCGCTGGCCTGAAGCACTTTCGGCCGGGTAATTTCATTGCCGCGATCCGGGCCTTTACCGAGCAACACGGCCAGGGCGATCTTCGCGCTCTGAAGGGTCTTTTCGGCGTCGATCAACGTGGCTTCGGAACTGGCTTCCAGGCTTTCGGTTTGCTGATACTGGTATTGGCTGTCGATGCCGGAGCTCAGCCGACGCTTGCTCAGATCGAGCATTTGCCGAGTGCGCTTGAGGTCATCATTAGCCAGGTCATGGACGATATGAGCCTGCCCGAGGTTGCTGTAGGCGCGGGCAACATCGGCCGACAAGGTCAACTGCGCGGCTTGCTGATCGACTTCGGCAGCGCGGGCCTGGCCCAGCGCCGCTTCCCAGGTGGCACGCTGGCCACCCCAGAGGTCGAAGGTGTAATTGAAGCTGGCGCCGATACTGCGCACCGTGGAGTAAGTGCCACCCACTCCGGTCGGGTCCTTGTCGCGAGCCAACCGCGAGCGGCTGACGCTGGCGCTGGCATCGAGAGTCGGCATCCGCGCGGCGTCGGCAGCATAAGCAGCGGCGCTGGCCTGATGGGCCCGGGCGTCGGCGATCTGCATGTCCGGGCTGTCGTGCAGGGCTTCGCGGATCAGGCCATCGAGCTGGGGGTCGCCGAGGCTTTTCCACCAGTCGCTTTTTGGCCAGGCTGCCGGCGACAGGGTCACGCCATTGAGGGATTGCCCGGCCTTGAGGGTTTTCGCATCGAGGCTTACGCCCTGGGTGTTCAGACCGCTGTAGCTGGCACACCCGGCCAGGCTCATGGCCAACAGCACCAGGCTGAGGCCGGTACGCAAGGTTTTACGGCTCATTTGTCACCTACCCGCAGCAAAGTGATCGAGTCACCGGCCGCCAGCAAAATTTTCTTCAGGATCTGTTCCAGGGTTTTCAACTCTTCTGGAGTGATGGCGCCTGCCAGTTCGTTCATCGCCTCGGCACCGATATGCGGCAGACGGTCGGCCAGCGTCTGGCCCTCCTCGGTCAGCACCAGTTGCACCTGACGTCGGTCGCCTTCGGAGCGTTGGCGGGAGAGAAAGCCCTTCTGCTCCAGACGATCGAGCATGCGGGTCATCGAGCCACTGTCCAGAGACAGGTGCCGGCACAGCTCGGCCGGGGTATCGACGCCAAACTGGGCCATGATGATCAACACCTTGAACTGCGCGGCGGTGATGCCGTGGGGTTCCATGTGCGTGTCGATGATCCGGTCCTTGAGCAGCGCGGCGCGCCCGAGCAAGAGACCGAGGTGACAATTCTGGAATTCGTCTGGCGTGAAATGTTTCATCTGACCACCCATTAGCTGCCTAGGCAGGGAATATATGTCCAGATGTTACTGCCTAGGCAGCGAATGTCAACGCAATAGTTAGGTGGCTTTGTAATTGGGTGATAAATGGTGAGGGGAAGTTGCTTCGGATCGACGACCGCGGCGCGGCCATCGCGAGCAGGCTCGCTCCCACAGGGATCACGCTGAACCTGTGGGAGCGAGCCTGCTCGCGATTGGAGCGACTCGGTGTATTTGGAAGGACGGGGGTTAGAAATCCCGCTTGTAGAAGATATCCAGCGAACTGGCGACGCCGCTGGCGGCTTCCAGGTAGACCATTTTGCTCAGTTTGTAGCGCAGCGCGATGGTGTTGGCCGGCTCGAATACGCCGACGCCATAACGCAAACTGAGTTTCTCGGAAAGGTTGCCGCTGGCCACCACGCTGGTGGTGGCGCCGCTGCCGTGAGTGTCGAGCTGGAAGTCTTGAATGCCCAAATCCTTGGCCAAACTGCCGGTCAGATCGGAACTGCCCATCAAACCCAACCCCAGTGCGGCTTGAGCCAGCATGTTGTTGTCTTCGCCGTTGCTGCTCAGCGGACGCCCGAGCACCAGATAGGACAATGCCTGTTCCTGGCTCATCGCCGGTTCCGAGAAGATCTGCGTGGTCGGCTGCTCGGCGCTGCCGCTCAGGCGAATACCGGCGATCACGTCGTCCGTCTGGCGCACCGCCTCGATGTCCAGGTATGGCTGATCGATGGGACCGGCGAACAACAGCCGCGCACGCCGTACTGTCAAGCGCTGGCCATAGGCGCGATAACGGCCATCGTTGAGCCAGAGCTCGCCGCGGGTGTCCATGTTGTCGCCGATGTGCACATGACCTTGCAGGTTCGCCGTCAGACCGAAACCGGCAAAGCTGAGTTTGTCCTCGCCCACCACCACATCGATGTCCATCGCCATGGCCATCGGCGGTTTACCCTCTTCGGTCTGGTGGCCGACGATCACCGTGTCATCGGACACCTTGACCGTCGACGGCGGCAACTCACGCACGGTGATCTCGCCCTTGGGCACCTGCACCTTGCCGACAATCGCCAGTTTGTCGTTGTTGATCGAGATGTTCAGGTCCGGCGCTACTTCCAGCGCGGCGTACGGCTCGACCGTCACCGGCAGTTGCGTGCCTTTAAGGCTCAGATCCACCACCAACGCCTGGCCCCAGGCAACATGCCCGCTCAAGCTACCCTGCCCGGCCTTGCCGCTTTTCCAGCCGCCATTGAGCTGCACGCTCTCGCCGGCAATCTGCGCCTGAAGCTGCAACGCCTCGAAACGCGTCGGCAGTTGCGGTCCAGAGATTTCACCGTCGCTGAGGGTCAGGTTGCCATTGACCTGCGGCGCCAGCAGCCCGCCAGACAAACTGCCGCTGCCATTCAAGCGCCCGGTCAGTTTCTCGACCATCGGCACGAACGGTCGCGCCACGGACAGATCCAGACCGCTCAGACGGAACGAGCCGTTCAGCGGTTTGCTCTTGGGTAATGGATTGATCTGCGCCTGGACCATCAGCTCGCCCAACTTGCCGCCGACGAAGTCGAGCTGCGTGTCGATGCGTTTCGGGTTGAGGGTGCTGGTCAGTTTCAGCGTCTGGTAAGGGAAATCCAGCCACTGATCCTTTTCCTTCATCCGCAGTGTTCCGCCGCTGGCGTCGATCATGATCTGGCCTTTCGGGCCACTGGCCGGCAAGTCGAGCTGCAGGTCGGCATTGAGCTTGCCCTGCCAGGCGAAGTCTTTCGGCAGCCATTGCGCGAGGCTGTCGATCGGGAACTGCTTGAGGTGGTAACGCAGTTTCGGCTCGGGCATCAGCCGCTGGTCTTCGCCGCACAGGCTGGCCGGCCCGGACATCCAGCAATGGGCGCCGAAGGTCAGCTTGCCGTCGGCCAGGCGTTCGATTTTTGCCGGATTTTGCAACTTCCAATCCTGACCGCCAGCCTGTAGGTCGCCACTGGCCAAGCGTCCGCGCCAATTGCCTTTATCCAGATTGCCGTCCAGCCCCAACGCCAGTTTCAGCAATGGACCTTGCAGGTCCAGTTGCAGCTTCTGGCTCTTGATGTCGCCCTGGCCGCTGGCGGTCAGCGTGCCCAGCTGGCTGTCGCCGGCCTGAATACCGCTGCCCTTGAGGTCGATCTTCGCCCGTTGCGCGCTGTCGAGACTGACGTCGATGTTCAGGCTTTGCAGGCGATTATCGTCGAATGCCAGTTGCACACCTTGCAGGCTGAGTTTGCCTTGCGGTGCCTTGAGGCTACCGGCGACGTCGACCCGACCGTTAAGCTGACCGCGCAACTGCGGCCAGAGCTGACCCAGACGCGGTGCCTTGATGTCGATCTGGCCGGCGAGTTTCTGTTGCAGGCTGCCGCTACCGTCGATGCGGTTGTCGCCCAGACGGATGTGCAGCGCGCTCAGGTTCCAGCGCTCGCCCGCGCCGTCGGCCTTGGCTTGCAGGACTGCCGGCTGACCGCGCAGCTTGCCCTTGAGGTCGAGGTCGGCGTTGAGGTTCAGTTGTTCATTTCTCATTTCGCCCTTGCTGTGCAAAGGGCCGGCCAGAGTTCCCGGCAACTCTGCCAGCCAGTACGCCGGGTTGATCGCCGACAGCTCCAGCGCGGTGTCCCAGGCGATGCCATCGGCGAACTGCAGGTTCAAATGCCCTTCGGCCTTGCCCTGCCCGGCAGCCAGTTTGAATTCCGGCAGAAAGATTTTTGTCAGGTCGCCGCTGAACGGGCTGCTCAAGCTGAACGCTCCGGCCGGGCCATCCAGCGCAGCCTTGAAGTTGCCCA
This sequence comes from Pseudomonas sp. GW822-FHT02D10, assembly GCF_058802345.1. NCBI lineage: Bacteria > Pseudomonadati > Pseudomonadota > Gammaproteobacteria > Pseudomonadales > Pseudomonadaceae > Pseudomonas > Pseudomonas sp. GW822-FHT02D10. Next base: position 321,349 of record NZ_JBXAOB010000006.1, on the reverse strand, counting down.
GATAGTTACCATCGCGATAGGACACTTCACCATTGAAGCTGCGCAATGCCACCTGAGGTTCGTCGAACAACGGGTACAGCCGATGCCACGGAAAATCCAGCCAATCGATTTTCGCCTCGGCACTCAAGCCCTCGGACCAATCGAGTTGCCCGCTCAACTTCAGGCTTTGCGTGTCGCTGGCGCTCAGATCAAGCCCGGCGATCTGCGCGCCCTTCGCGTCAACCTTGCCTTGCAGTAGCAAAGCGACCGGGCCCTGCTCGGCCGGTAACGTCGCTTTGCCGAGCAACTGGTAACCGTTTTTCAGATCACCGTTGCCGGTCAGTTCCAGCTGATTGAGCTGCAAGGTGTCCGGCAAATCCGCACTGGCCTTGAAGCCATCGGCGGTAATCCGCACCTTGGCCGGCAGGTTCTCCACCAGCGGTTGCAGCTCACCCGTCAGTTGGCCTTGCAGATAGCCGCTGCTGTCAGCCTTGAGGTTCAGGGTTTTCAGCAAATCGCCGTCGATCTTCAGCGCCAGCGCCCAGGGTGCTTTACCCGGCGCCGGCAGCGTCAGCTGGCCTTCGGCGCTGAGCGGCCAGTTGCCGGTCGGTTGCAGCAGCCCGGACAAATCCAGGCTGAGGTCATCGCGTTGCAGGTGCACGGAATCGATCTGCAAACCCTTGGCTGTCCAGTGTGCAGCCAGTTGCAGGTCTTTGAGCTGCTCGCTGCCGTTGAGCAACAGGCTACCGATTTGCACCTCGCCCAACTGGATTGCCACTGGTAGCTTCAGCTCGGGCAGGCTGATCGGCCCGCTGCTGGCTTCGCTGCTCGGGGCAAATTGCAGAATGACCTGCTGAGCCTTCAATTGCTCGATACACAGGGTCATGCGCAGCAGACACAGTGGCGACCAGGCAAACACCAGTTTGTCCAGCTCAACCCGACTGCCCGCCTGCTGCCAGAGCAGATGATTGGCACTCCATTGGCCGCCCAGACGACCCTGGAAATTCTCCACGCTCAAACCTGGCATCTGGCCCAGCGTCCAACGGCTGCCCGCTTGTGTACCGAGCAAGGCGCCGATGCTCAGCAACAGCAACGCCACCAGCGAGAGCATCGCCACCAGCGCTATTTTCAAACCACGCTTCACAGCTCAGGCCCCATGGAAAAGTGCAAACGAATACCCCCGGGATCATCCAGCGCATGGGCCAGGTCGAGGCGGATCGGCCCGACCGGCGAAACCCAGCGCACGCCGATACCGACCCCGGTCTTGAGGCTCGGCAGCTCCAGCGTGTTAAACGAGTTGCCCTGATCGACGAAGGTTGCGATCCGCCATTTTTCGGCAATGGAGTATTGATACTCGACACTGCCGGCCACCATGTAACGCCCACCCACGCGGTCGCCGGCGGAGTTTTCCGGGGACAAACTCTGATAGTCGTAACCGCGCACGCTCTGATCGCCACCGGCGAAGAAGCGCAATGACGGCGGAATGGTTCGATAGCCATTGGTGGCACTACCACCGAACTGCGCGCGAGCGAGGAACCGATGGTTGTCCCACACCGTGGTGATGCCTTTGATCAATGCGGTGCCATACACCACGTTGGTGTCCGAACCCAACCCTTCCTTGGCCACCTTGCTCTCGAATTGCAGGTGATAACCGTTGTGCGGGTCGATGCGGTTGTCGCTGCGCAGATAGGAATAACTGATGCCCGGCATCAGCAAGGTACTCAGGCCCGAATCGTCGCCGAGGCGATATTCCTCACGCTGCCATTTCAACGAAATCACCCGTTGCCAGCCGCTGGGCAACTTGCTGTGCCATTCAGGGCCGAGGGTCAGCAGCTTGCTCAGGCTGTCTGTGTTGGCCAGCTCTTCATATTGATAACCACCGGCAAAGCGCAGTTTGTCGGTGAGCGGCGGATCCAGTGGCACGTCGTACCAGAGACCGACGTTCTGCCGTGGTGCCGAGACTTCCGCTTCCCAGCCATAACTGTGACCTTCGGCGTTGACCCAGTGCCGGGTCCAGTTGGCCTTGACCCGCGGCCCGACGTCAGTGGAGAAGCCCAGCCCCAGGCCCATGGTGCGCGGCTTGCGCATGTCGAGTTTGACCGCCACCGGAATCACATCGTTGGCCGCAGCGGTTGGCGCCGCATCCACCCGCACCGCGTCGAAATAGCCGCTCGATTGCAGCGCCTGATTGAGTTCGGCGATCAGTTCGGAGTCATACGGGGCGCCGCTCTTGAACGGCACCATGCGTTGCAGCAGGTCGTCGTCGAACGGGGTATCGCCGGTAAAACTGACCTTGCCCAAGGCATAACGCGGGCCGCTGTCGTAAATCAGCTCGATGTCTGCGACACCGGCCCGAGGGTCGACCAACAATTTCTGGCGGGTAAAGCGTCCACTGAAAAAGCCGAAGCGCGAAGCCTGATTCTGGATCAGCCGCTTGGCGTCCTCATAATGGCCGTGATTGAGCACAGCACCGGATGTGAGCAGGTCGCTCTTGGGCACACGAAAGGATTTGAGGGCGGCAGCCGGGCCATCGACACGAATGGTCACGTTGCGCAAATGTACCGGCTCGCCGGGGTCGATGTTCAACACCAACCGTGGCGACTTGCCGTTTTTGACTTCGCTTTCTATATGGGGCTGGTAATAACCCAAGGCCTGAGCGGCCTTGCGGGCTTGTTCTTCGGCGCCACGACGAAAGCGCAACAAGGCTTCTTCATCGCGATCGCCGACGCCGCCGATATAGCCCTCTATATTGGCCTTCAGTTCATCGTTGGACGGTTTGATCCTGACGTCCAATTCACTTTGCGCCAGGGCCGCTACGCTGCTGAACAACACGAGCACGCCGCTGGTAATTCTTCCTGGAAACTTCATAGGCGCGGATGCTATCACGAGCGTGGGAGCGTGATAGGGCGAACAATCTGAACAAAAGTTCGACCTCAGCCGGTTGCGCTGTGCAGCACCTGCGGATTGGCATGGAAAAACACGTGTTCGAGAACAGGCCCTACAGCGACCTCGCCAATCTCCTCATAACCCTGACGCTTATAGAACTCCAGATAACGCGGATTTCCCGTGTCGAGTACCACGCCTTGGGAACGCTCATCGACGGCGCACCAGTTATGCACGGCTTCGAGCAACTGCTCGCCAAAGTGCTGGCCCTGAAATTCCGGATGAATCCCCAGCAACGGCAGAACATGCACCGAGTCCGATGGCAGGCAGGCCGCCACCGCCGCGTGATACTCCAGATAACGTCGGGTGCAACGCAATCCGGTGCTGAGCACCATCCGCAAGCGCCAGGCCCAACTCTCGGTGATGCCCAGGCGACGTTGCGGCGGCGCGATCAGCGCAATGCCGATCAGCCGGTCATTGACCAGCAGACCGATCGCCGGCAATTCCTGCACAAAATGCTGTTCGACCAGTTCGCGTACCGTGGCCCGGATCCGGTGTTCATAGCCAGGGCGCTCGGCCTCGAACAGGAACTTGAAGGTCGGCTCATGTCGATAGGCGTGGTACAGCAAGGAGCGTGCTTCGTGCGAATAGCCACTGTCGAGCCGATGAACGTCGGCAATTGCGTTAGAGGTTTCAGGCATGACGGCTTATCTCCCCTGGGCGAGACTCAAATGGCCCCGTTCTTATAAGTACGAACCCGCTACAGCGGTGATCGTTCCCACACTAAAGGACATTAGCAGTGCATCTGACCTACCGCCACGCTGGCCCCCGTCCTACATGTCAGCTAGCATCGCAGTTTTGCCAGGACTGCCGACCATGAAGATCGTCTCGTTCAACATCAATGGCCTGCGCGCGCGCCCCCATCAGCTGGCGGCACTGATCGAGAAGCACCAGCCGGACGTCATCGGTTTGCAGGAAACCAAGGTGCACGACGACCAGTTCCCGCTCGCCGAAGTTCAGGCGCTGGGCTATCACGTGCATTACCACGGCCAAAAAGGTCATTACGGCGTCGCCCTGCTATCGCGTCAGGAGCCACTCGCGCTGCACAAAGGCTTTGCCAGCGATGAGGAAGACGCCCAGCGCCGCTTCATCTGGGGCACATTCGCCGACGCCAACGGCGTGCCGGTGACCATCATGAACGGCTATTTCCCACAAGGTGAAAACCGCGACCACCCGACCAAGTTCCCGGCCAAAGAGCGCTTCTACAACGACTTGCAGACGCTGCTCGAAACCCGGTTCAGCAATGACCAGCCACTGGTGGTGATGGGCGACGTGAACATTTCCCCGGAAGACTGCGACATCGGCATCGGCCCGGACAACATGAAGCGCTGGCTGAAAACCGGCAAATGCAGCTTCTTGCCGGAAGAGCGCGAGTGGATGGCCCGCTTGAAGAACTGGGGCCTGGTGGACAGCTTCCGTCACCTGAACCCGGACGTGACCGACCGCTTCAGCTGGTTCGACTACCGCAGCCGTGGTTTTGAAGATGAGCCCAAGCGCGGCCTGCGCATCGACTTGATCATGGCGTCCCAAGGGCTGCTGCCACGGGTCAAGGCGGCCGGGGTTGACTACGAGCTGCGCGGCATGGAAAAACCCTCGGACCATGCGCCGATCTGGCTTGAACTGAGCTGAGAGAGGTAGATACCGGTGCCGACGCGGGTAAACCCGCGCCTGCGCACAGGGCGTGTTGACGATTACGAATAGCGCAACGCGGTCGCAGGCTCGATCTTCGCTGCGCGCCAGGCCGGGTATACCGTGGCCAGGAAGCTCATAATGAAGCCCGCCGAGCAGATCAGCAGCACATCACCGCCCTGCAGCTCCGATGGCAAGTTGCTGACGAAGTACACGTCGGAACTGAAGATATGCTGACCGGTCACACGCTCGAGCCAGCCCACCAGCTCACTCACGTTCAACGCGGCGATCACCCCGAGGACGCCGCCAATCAGCGTGCCGACGACGCCGATCACCGTGCCCTGCACCATGAAGATCGCCATGATCTGCCGAGGCGTGGCGCCGATGGTCCGCAGGATCGCGATGTCCGCGCCCTTGTCGTTCACCACCATGATCAAGGTGGCGATGATGTTGAACGCAGCCACCGCCACGATCATCAGCAGCAACAGGCCGATCATGGTTTTTTCCATTTTCATGGCGCTGAACAGGCTGCCCTGGGTGTGAGTCCAGTCGTCGGCCTTGAAGTCGGCGCCCAGGCCGCCAGCGATGTCTGACGACACCTTGGGTGCGGCGTACAGGTCTTTCACCGCCAGGCGCACGCTTTGCACCTGATTCGGTTCCCAATGCTGCATTTGCGCCGCATCGGCGACGTGGATCAGCGCCATCGAGCCGTCGAGCTCGGCGCCGACCTTGAACACACCGACCACATTCAGCCGCTGCATGCGCGGCGTGATGCCACCCGGTGCGGTGCTGACTTCAGGCACGATCAGGGTGATTTTATCGCCGACGTTCAAGCGGAAACGGCGTGCGGTAATTTCACCGACCACCACCCCGAACTCACCCGGCTTCAGGTCCTCCAGACGACCCTGCACAATGTGCTGGGCGACGATGGACACCTTGCCTTCCTGCGCCGGATCAACACCGCTGATCTGGATCGGCTGCATCGAACCCTTGTACGACAGCATGCCTTCCATCTCGGTGAACGGCACGGCAGCCGTCACTTGCGGATTCTTCATGGCAGCGGTCGCGACAGGCTGCCAATCGTCGATCGGCTTGACGCCAACGATGGTCGCGTGGGGCACCATGCCGAGGATGCGCGAGCTCATTTCGCGCTGGAAGCCGTTCATTACCGACAGCACCACGATCATCGCCAGCACGCCCAGGGCGAGGCCGATCATCGAGGTCATCGAGATGAACGAAACAAAGCGATTGCGGCGCTTGGCGCGGGTATAGCGCGTGCCGATAAAGATCGATAACGGTCTGAACATTCGCTGGGGCACCGTATAAAAATAAAAGACCCGACACGCTTTTCAGTCGTGCCGGGTTTCGGCCAATCAGATGGGCGTCAGGCGACCTTCCTGCAAGTGCAGGACGCGATCCATCTGGCGAGCCAGGTTCATGTCGTGAGTCACCACCAGGAACGCGGTGCGCATCGAGGTGCTGAGTTCCAGCATCAAGTCCTGAATGCCCTGGGCGGTGTGGGAGTCGAGGTTGCCGGTCGGCTCATCGAGCATCACCAGCCCCGGCTTGTTCACCAGCGCGCGGGCGATGGCCACGCGCTGACGCTCGCCACCCGACAGTTCGGCCGGTTTGTGTTCCAGACGATGGCCCAGCCCTACCCGCTCCAGCAAGGCCGTGGCGCGCTGACGGGCTTCCGGGATCGCGGTGCGGCCGATCAACAGCGGCATGCAGACGTTTTCCAGCGCGGTGAACTCGGGCAGCAAGTGGTGGAACTGGTAAACGAAGCCCAGCGAGCGGTTACGCAGCAGGCCGCGGGCCTTTTCGTTGAGCGCCGACAGCTCTTCACCGGCCAGCCAGACGCTGCCTTTGGTCGGCGTATCGAGGCCGCCGAGCAGGTTGAGCAAGGTACTTTTACCGGAACCGGAGGTGCCGACAATCGCCACGCGCTCACCCGGATGCAGCTCCAGCTGCAAACCGGACAACACCACCACCGATTCCGGGCCTTCCTCGTAGGATTTACCCAGATCGCGGCAACTCAAGACTGCTTTAGTACTCATACCCAAATCACTCATAACGTAGCGCCTCCGCAGGCTGGGTGCGCGCAGCACGCCAGGCTGGATAAAGGGTGGCGAGGAAACTCAGGACCAACGCCGCGCCGCAGACCATCAACACGTCTTCAGCCATCAGTTGCGACGGCAGGTAGTCGATGAAGTACACATCGGCGTTAAGGAATTTGTGCCCGATCAGGCCTTCGAGGACGGAAATCGCGGCGCTGACATTCAACGCGGCGAACATCCCGACCACGGCACCGATCGCCGTGCCGACCACGCCGATCACCGTGCCCTGGACCATGAAGATCGCCATGATCTGGCCCGGTGTGGAACCGAGGGTCCGCAGGATCGCGATGTCGCCTTTCTTGTCGTTCACCACCATCACCAGCGTGGAAATGATGTTGAACGCGGCCACCGCAACGATCAGCAGCAACAGCAAGCCGATCATGGCTTTTTCCATGCGGATCGCCTGATACAGGTTGCCGTGGGTGCGGGTCCAGTCTCGCGCGTAGTAATGGTCTCCACCCAGGTTTTGGGAGATGTTCCATGCGGTACGCGGTGCCTGGAACAAGTCGTCGAACTTCAGCCGCAAGCCCTGGACCTGGTCCGGCTTCCAGCGGTGCAGGCGCGCCAGGTCATCGAGGTTGGTCAGGCCCAGGTAACCGTCCAGCTCACCGGCGCCGACATGGAACATGCCGACCACAGTGAAGCGCTTCATCCGCGGGAACATCCCGGCCGGGGTCACAGTGACCTCCGGGGCGACGAAGGTCAGCTTGTCGCCGAGACCCACGCCGAGTTTGGTCGCAGCCTTGTCACCGATCACGATGCCGAAGCTGCCCGGCGACAAGTCGTCGAGTTTGCCCTGTGTCATGAAGTTGTCGATGATCGAGACTTTGCGCTCCTGAGCCGGGTCGACGGCATTGAGCAGGACTTTCTGCACCTGACCGTTGTTGGTCAGCAAGCCCTGCATCTGGGTGAACGGCGCAACCGCCAGCACCTGCGGGTTCTGCTGGACCTTGGCGGCCAGGCTTTGCCAGTCGCTGATGGGCTCACCGGACTCGATGGTCGCGTGGGGCACCATGCCCAGCACGCGGGTGCGCATCTCATGATCGAAGCCGTTCATCACCGACAACACCACGATCATCACGACCACGCCGAGGGCGAGTCCGATCATCGAGGTCAGGGAAATGAATGACACAAAATGATTGCGACGCTTTGCACGGGTATAACGCGTGCCGATAAATACGAAGAGAGGTCTGAACATGTCGGGGCTTGTTCGGAGGGAAAAGGAACGTCCTTGTGGCGGGGGTCGATAACCAGCTTTACACTCAGACCACCGCCGCTACCATGGGTTCGCCATGTCGACATTAGATGAAGAAGATCGCCGCGAATACTACCGTATCGAGGACACGATCGCACTGGAAATTCGGCCCCTGTCTGCCCCCGAAGCAGCAGGTCAGGAAGTGCTGCAGGATGCTTCCCCACTATTCAACCTGCTCAGCGAACTGCACCTGAGCGAATTCGAGTCGCAGCACCTGCTGCGCCAGATCAGCGAGCGCGATCGAAACATCGCCAACTATCTGAAGGCACAGAACAAACGCATCGACCTGCTGAGTCAGGTCATGGCACAAACCGTGCTCGGCAAGTTCGGTGAGCCGCAGCCCGTGGTGCTGTCGGAAGGCGGTATCGAGTTCGAGCACCACCTCGCCTACCCGGCCGGCAGCCATCTGGCGGTCAAGCTGTTGTTGATGCCGCAAGCGCTGGGCCTGCTGTTGCGGGCCAAAGTCACTCATTGTGAACCGGAGAGCTTCGGCACCTTCGAGATTGGCACCGAGTTCGAAGCCCTGACCGACGCGCAACGACAGCTGCTGGCCCGCTATATCTTGCAGAGACAGGCGCATGAGCGACGCCTGGCACGCGAGCAAAACGAATCAGGCAATTAATTAAGGAAGAACCGTGACCCTAATCTACGGCCACCGCGGCGCCAAAGGCGAAGCACCGGAAAACACCCTGACCAGTTTCCAGGAATGCCTCAATCACGGTGTACGCCGCTGCGAACTGGACCTGCACCTGTCCATGGACGGCGAGTTGATGGTCATCCACGACCCGACGCTCAAGCGCACCACCGACCGTCGCGGCAAGGTGGTCGAGCATTCGGCGGCGGAGCTGGTGACCTACGATGCGCGCAAGGGTGGTCCGGGCTGGATCAAGCCCTGCCCGATTCCACGCCTGGAGGAGCTGTTCGAGAAATGCGATTTCGAGCACTGGCAGCTGGAGGTCAAGAGCGCTTCGCGTGTGCGCGCAGCGACGACGGTGCTGGCGATTCGCGAAATGGCGCAACGGTTCGGCTTGCTGGACAAGGTCACCATCACCTCGAGCTCGCGCGAAGTGCTGAAAGCCGCAGTGGATCTGGTTCCGGATGTGTCCCGCGGACTGGTCGCCGAATACGCCTGGCTCGACCCGCTGAAGGTCGCGCAAAGTTATGGCTGTGAGATTCTGGCACTGAACTGGACCCTGTGTACGCCGGAACGCCTGCAGAAGGCGCAGCGACAAGGTCTGCATGTATCGGTATGGACAGTCAACGAACCCGCGCTGATGCGCAGGCTCGCTGATTTCGGCGTTGACAGCCTGATTACAGACTTTCCCGGTTTGGCCAGCGCCACGCTCGAGAATTGCTGAAATCGGTCTCCCCGGCCGGCTCAGGCCACCGGCCGGAGCCGCTCAAAAAAGCCGGTTGAGGCCGTCGTAGGCCGCTACCCGATAGGCTTCGGCCATGGTCGGGTAGTTGAACGTGGTGTTGACGAAGTACTTCAGCGTGTTGTGTTCGCCCGGCTGGTTCATGATCGCCTGGCCGATGTGAACGATCTCCGACGCCTGGTAACCGAAGCAGTGCACGCCGAGCACTTGCAGTGTGTCGCGGTGGAACAGGATCTTCAGCATGCCTTGCGGCTCGCCGGCGATCTGCGCACGCGCCATGCCCTTGAAGAACGCCTTGCCGACTTCGTATGGCACTTTGGCCTGGGTCAGCTCTTGCTCGTTCTTGCCGATCGAGCTGATCTCCGGAATGGTGTAGATCCCGGTCGGTACGTCGTTGACGAAGCGCCAACTGTTGTTATCGACAATGCTGCCAGCGGCCGAACGCCCCTGGTCGTGGGCGGCACTGGCCAGGCTCGGCCAACCAATCACGTCGCCTGCACCGTAGATGTTCTGTATGCAGGTGCGATAGTTCTGGTCAACTTCGATCTGGCCACGGCTGTTGACCTTCACGCCGATGTTCTCAAGACCCAAGGCGTCGGTATTACCGGTACGGCCGTTGCACCAGAGCAAGGCGTCGGCCTTGATCTTCTTGCCGGACTTGAGGTGCAGGATCACCCCGTTGTCCACGCCTTCAACGCGATCGTAATCTTCGTTATGGCGCACGGTGATGTTGTTGTTGCTGAAGTGGTAGCTCAGCGCCTGGGAGATTTCCGAGTCGAGGAAGCTCAGCAACTGACCGCGGTTATCCACCAGCTCGACCAGCACGCCCAGACCACTGAAAATCGAGGCGTATTCGCAACCAATCACGCCGGCGCCGTAAACGATGAGCTTGCGCGGGGTGTGGCCGAGGCTGAGGATGGTGTCGCTATCGTAGATACGCGGGTGGTGGAAATCGATGTCGGCCGGGCGATACGGACGCGAGCCGGTGGCGATGATGATGTGTTTGGCCACCAGTGTTTCGACCACGCCGTTGGCGCAAACCACTTCGATGGTTTGCCCGTCAGCGAAGCTGCCGGTGCCGAAGAACACGTCGACGCGGTTACGGGCGTAGTAGCCGGTGCGCGAGGCGACTTGTTTGGCAATGACTTTTTCTGCGCTTTTCAGTACGTCCGGGAACGAGAACCAGCGCGGCTCACCAATGGCCCGGAACATCGGGTTGGTGTTGAACTGCATGATCTGCCGGACTGAGTGACGCAAGGCCTTGGACGGGATAGTGCCAAGGTGGGTGCAGTTGCCGCCGACCTGGCGACGACTATCGACCATCGCCACTTTGCGCCCTGCTTTGGCGGCGTTCATTGCCGCGCCTTCTCCCGCCGGGCCGGAACCCAACACCACCACGTCGTAGTTGTAGACAGCCATGCGTACTCCTCAGAACAGGCCGCGGCACCCCGTTGGCACCTGCGGCTAAATCATGCCGGCCTTGCGGCATGAAGGAACAATTTGGGGTCAGTCGAGAACCCGGACACAGTCTATAGAAGCGTCAACGCCGCGCACATTAACCCTTGGTCGCGTCGTAGGCTAGTTTTGCCTGCACTACAACGCCAACAATGAGTGTCCATGACACCGTATTCACTTGGCTTTTTCGGCGTTCAGGCGATCAAAAGCCTGACTGGTTCGCGTGACAAAGCCTGTATCGGTTCGAATCACAAAAAATGCACCGATGTCATGCTTTTCGGCGTAGTCCCAACCGCGTTCGGGGCCGAGAATCAGCAACAGCGTCGATAAGCCATCGGCCATCAGCGTCGAAGGATGAATCACCGTGACGGACGCCAGGGTATGGGTGATCGGTGCGCCGGTTCGGGCATCGAACGTATGGGAATAGCGTCGGCCACCCTGCATGAAATAATTGCGGTAGTCGCCTGAGGTCGAAACGCCGTTGCCGTTCAACACGATCACCCGCTCGACAACCTGCTGGTCATCGCGTGGTTCCTCCAGCGCAATCTTCCAGGGTGAGCCATCGAGTTTCTTGCCAACGGCCTTGAGTTCGCCCGTGGCATCAGCGATGAAGCTGTCGATGCCCATTTCCTGCAACTTCGCAGCGATCCTGTCGATGGCGTACCCGGCGCCAATGCTGCCGAAGTCAACCTCGACCGGCGCGTCTTTGCACAATTGATCGCCTTCAATCCGCAGATGAGCATAACCGACGCGTTGTCGGGTCAGAGCCAAGGCCTCGGCGCCTGGGACTTTTTCATCACGCGATTGTGGGCCGAATCCCCAAAGGTTCAGCAGCGGCTCCACCGTCAAATCGTAAGAACCGTCGCTCGCCTCCGACAGTTGCTCGCCAACCTTGACCAACTGCAAGACCGGCGCCGGCATTGACTGGCAGCTATTGGCCGGCAAACCATTAAATCGCTCAATGTCGGAGTCACTGCGGTAGGTCGACATCTGCCGGTCGATCTCGGCCAGAATCAACTCGACCTGCTTCTGCACCTCGACCGGCCCGGGGATGCCCGGATGGCGGATGTACTTGATCGAATACGTGCTGCCCATAGTCGGGCCGCCAATGCTTTCCATGGAATCGCCGTTACCGCAGCCCGACAGAGCACCCATCAGCACAATGAGACCGCCCAGCTTCCTGTTCAACAAATCCCACGCCCCCCAATGAACTCCCTGACAGAACGCCAAGGCCAGCCATTATGCGATAGAAGTGTGGGAGCGGGCCTGCTCGCGAAGAACGATGACGCGGTTTCCCTGCTTGACCGCGACGCCCCCTTCGCGAGCAAGCCCGCTCCCACACTCGATCAGCGTCGCCCATGCGCCAGGTTTTAATTCACTCAGGTCCGGGAATTGAGCTAGCTAATGGCTATAACGTTTAAGCAGCACACTAACTATGGGTTGCCTACCATTCCCGTTACACATATCGTTACAAAACTGTTCGCGGCACCGGCACAGACCAGACCCGGCAGTGAGGATGTTTCAAGACCAGGGATTTCTAATAAGACAGCCAAAGTGAGTGCGTCCAATGTCCTCGAATACGGGCAAAGGCAAGGCGATTTTTCGCGTTGTCAGCGGTAACTTTCTCGAAATGTTCGACTTCATGGTCTACGGCTTTTATGCCACGGCCATCGCCAAAACCTTCTTTCCGGCCGACAGTGCTTTCGCTTCCCTGATGTTGTCGCTGGCCACCTTCGGTGCCGGCTTCCTGATGCGCCCCCTGGGTGCGATCTTTCTCGGCGCCTACATCGACCGTCACGGCCGTCGCAAAGGTTTGATCATCACCCTCGCGCTGATGGCTGCCGGCACTGTGCTGATTGCCTGTGTGCCGGGTTATGCGACCCTTGGCGTCGCTGCGCCGCTGATCGTGCTGTTCGGCCGTTTGCTGCAAGGCTTCTCGGCCGGCGTGGAATTGGGTGGTGTGTCGGTTTACCTTGCAGAAATTTCGACGCCTGGCCGCAAGGGCTTTTTCGTCAGTTGGCAGTCCGCCAGCCAACAAGCAGCGGTAGTGTTTGCCGGTTTGCTGGGTGTGGGCCTCAACCATTGGCTGAGCCCTGAGCAAATGGGTGATTGGGGCTGGCGCGTACCGTTCCTGGTCGGCTGCATGATCGTTCCGGCGATTTTCATCATTCGTCGCTCGCTGGAAGAAACCCCTGAGTTCCAGGCGCGTAAACATCGCCCTTCCCTGCAGGAAATCGTCCGCTCGATTGGTCAGAATTTCGGTATCGTGCTGGCCGGCATGGCGCTGGTGGTGATGACCACCGTGTCGTTCTACCTGATCACCGCGTACACCCCGACTTTCGGTAAAGCCGAACTGCATCTGTCGGACTTCGACGCGTTGCTGGTGACGGTGTGCATTGGTCTGTCGAACTTCTTCTGGTTGCCGGTAATGGGTGCGCTGTCCGACAAGATCGGTCGTAAACCGCTGCTGCTGGCGGCGACCATTCTGGCGATCCTGACCGCCTACCCGGCGCTGTCCTGGCTGGTGGTCAACCCGAGCTTCAGCCATCTGCTGATCGTCGAGTTGTGGCTGTCGTTCCTTTATGGCTCGTACAACGGCGCAATGGTCGTGGCCCTGACCGAAATCATGCCGATTGAAGTCCGCACCACCGGTTTCTCCCTGGCCTACAGCCTGGCGACCGCAACCTTCGGCGGCTTCACTCCGGCGGCCTGTACCTACCTGATCCATGTGCTGGACAACAAGGCAGCACCGGGTATCTGGTTGAGCGGCGCTGCGGTGCTTGGCTTGATCGCAACGCTGGTGCTGTTCCGTGGCAACCGGCATGAGTTGCGGACTGCGCAGGCTGCTGTAGTCGGCGGCGCCCGCTAAATCGCCTTCGCGAGCAAGCCCGCTCCCACATTGGAATGGCGGTGTGATCACGATTGTGTGAACACCGCTGAACCTGTGGGAGCGAGCTTGCTCGCGATGAGGCCAGCACAAACACCCCACATCATCGATTCGCCACTTTCACCGACTGACTCCACCCCCCGCCCAACGCCTTGTACAAATCAACCTGATTGATCTCCCGCGCCAACTCCAGCTGCGCCAACTTCTGCTGTGCATCGAATAACGAACGCTGTGCATCCATCGTCGAAAAATAGCTGTCCATTCCCGCCTCGAAGCGCAATCGGGATTGTCGGTAGGCTGCTTGATAATCCGCCACCAGACGCTTCTGATAGTCGACCTGGGTGAGCATCTCCTGGCGGGCGTTGAGGGCATTGGCGGCTTCGCGGAAAGCATTCTGCACCGTGGCTTCATACGCCGCCGTCTGCCCGTTGAACCGCGCATGGCTGGCGTCCACCTGCGCCTTTCGCGCACCGCCGTCGATCAGGGTCAACGACCCCGCCAGAGCCACCGACCAGAACTCGGCCGGCGCACTCAACAATCGCGAAAAGTCACCGGTCAGGCCACCCACCGCCGACGTCAGCGAAAAGGTCGGGAAATAAGCGCTGCGGGCTGCGCCGATGTCCGCATTGGTAGCTCGCAACAAGGCTTCGGCGGCCATGATGTCGGGCCGCCGCGCAATCAGTGACGACGGTAACCCGGCGGGCACATCGGCGGTTGCCAACTGCTCCCCCAGCACGCCAGTGGGCAGCAACCCAACCGGCACCGGCTGCCCGACCAACACCTGCAGCGCATTCATGTTCTGCGCCACCTGCATGCGGTACGTGTTGATCTGAACCGCCGCCGTGTTGGTCTGCGCATCCGCCTGGTGAACATCGATTTGAGCACTGGAGCCCAGGTTGTAGCTCTTGCGCAACAACTCACCGTAGTGGTCCTGGGACTTGTAGGTGTTTTGTGCGAGGTCGAGCAGATTCTGATTGGCCTTGAGGCTAAGCCAGGTGCTGGCCACTTCACCGATCAACGCCAGGCGAGCCGTTTGATAGTCCGCCTCGGTCGCCTCGAAGCGTGCGCCTGCGGCGTTTCGCTGACTGCGGATGCGCCCGAACAGGTCCAACTCGTAAGACGTGAAGCCACCGCCGGCCTGAAAGGTGTTGGCCGTGCTGCCTGAACTGACGCCGCCTCCCTGCGTCCTGACCTGTGACGGAAACTTGCTGCGGCCGGCGTAGGTGTTGAGCCCAATGGAAGGAAACAGCCCGGATTCGGCACCGGCGTACCCTGCCCTGGCCTCCTCGACGCCCGCCTCGAACTGACGCAGGCTGCGATTGTTCTTCAAGGACAGGTCGATCAACTGGCGCAGTCGGTCATCGAGCACGAAGCCGTGCCAATCCTTGTCGAACGCCTGCTTGGCGCTGCAACAGTCACTGGCTGAACTGGCTGGCCATTGCTGATCGATCGGCGCCTCCGGTTTCTCGTATTTGGGTTCCAGAGAACAACCGCCGAGCAATAACAGCGACATGAAACATGAGGTGGATAAGCGTCTGTTCATGAGGCGCACCTACAAACGTTGGCCGAGCAAGGCTCGTAACGGAGTGAGAAGGAAAGCCCAAAGACCTGAGCGGGAGGTGCTGATTTGCGGCAGTGGTTGCTGACGCGAACGGAGGCTGATCGGGCGTAATCCAGGCAGTGAGCTGTAGGACGGCGCCTTGACCGGCCGCCGCGAACGCGGTGCCGTGCGCTTTTCGCCGAGCAACGAACGCCGCAACAAGGTGCCGAAAGCCAAGCCTGGCTCAGCCTTGCCGACCACGTTGATCGGCGCCTCGCTGAACAGCCGCGCGATCAGCCGGCGCCGAAGCGTTTCGTCAAGGTCAATGAACTTCAAGCCCAAACGGTCCTCGCCGTGATGACGCATGACCTCGACATCCAGCCAGCCGAGCTTATTGATCCACACCTGCCCCCGCAGCCCGGACTTGATCAATGACGCGACGGCACAGGAAATGGAGGCGCCACTCAGCGAAATATCCACCAGTTGGCCCGCCAGGGTTTTGCCGGCGAAGCGCAATCCACTGGGTTTATCGAAAGGAAAGCGCTCTTCGCCGTGCAAGCGCGGCCGGTCAACACACGCCACCAGGGTGGCCAGGTTGTAAATCAGCGCGACCACCGTCCAGCACAGGTTGAACAGCATATTGCCGTCGAACGCAGCCGCGTTACTGATGGTGATGTAAGCGCCTATTTGCGAGAACAGTGTCAGCGCAAAAAAGAATCCGAACAGTTTCCAGTGGACCGTTGTGCGTGAACGATCCAGGCCCTTTGCCGTGACCTTGAAGGGTCGCCCGAACGGCCGGACCATGGCGCTGATGATCGTCGCCGTCACCGCCAGTGAGGCGACGATTTGGGTGACCTCGGTAAAAATCGGCAAGGTTCGCCGGTCAGTGACCCACGTCCCGTAGCCCCAGAATGCAATCAACGCTGGCATGCCGAAGGCCATGAAATCCGCCGGATGGGCGTAGAACCCGGCAATACCGAAATACCAATACAACACCGGCGACACCAGCATCATCAGGATGAATGGCTTGGAGAACCAGTGCATCAAGCCATGCACGAAGTGCAGCCGTTCATTGAGTGAGTAGCCACGACCGCGCAAGGGGCCCTCTTTGAGCAGCGCGACCTGGATCGTCCCCAGGCACCAGCGCCCACGCTGATTGATGTACTCGGTCAACCCCTCGGCGGACAAACCGATCGACAGTCGCTCATTCAACCAGCGGGTGACGTAGCCTTTTTGCTGCAGACGGCAGCTGGTGTAGATGTCTTCGCAGACCGAACCCGTCGGAAAGCCACCCATTTCAGTGATCAGATCACGCCGCACGACAAACGAAGTGCCCACGCAAAACGCGGTATCCCAACCATCCTTGGCCGGCTGGTAGACGTCGAAGAACACTCGCTGCTCATCGACCCAGCAGTTGGATGAACCGAGGTTGTGCTGAATCGGATCGGGGTTGTAATAGAACTGCGGCGTCTGCACCAGGCCGACCTTGGGATCTTCGAACAATCCCAGGGTGCGCATCAGGATCGGCTGCTGCGGGGCGAAGTCGGCGTCGAGCACCAGTATGTACGGCGCATTACTGCTGGCCGCCGACAGACGCAGGCCGTTGTTCAGGTTACCGGCCTTGGCGTGGGAATTGTCGGGACGTCGGGCGTATTGCACACCGACCTCGGCGCAATAGTCGCGCAACCAGTCGCGGCGGGTATCGTCGAGCACCCAGATGGTCACGTTGGGGTAATCGATGGCCTGGGCGGCGATGATGGTTTTTTCCAGGATCTCGAGGCCTTCGTTGTAGGTGGCAATGAACACATCCACCGCCGGCACCGAGTGGCCCAGGGCGCGCAAGCGTTGCTCCCCGGCATCGGCACTGGCGTGGTGATCCGAGCGACAGAGCAGAACGATGATCGAAAACAGCGTGTAGCCGATCGCCAACATTTCGAAAAACAGGAACGCGTAAGCCCAGACCGAGGCAAACCCGGCGTGTCCATCGGGCAAGGTGTCGCGAATCCGCCAGGCCACGTAATTGATCAACAACAGCGCGGTCAAGGCTCCGAAACCGGCACGTGCCATCCATTGATCACGGTGCGTCAGGCAGGTGAACAGAATCACCGCGACCACGGTCCAGAAATTGATTTGCACAAGTTGCAGCGTGTCCAGTGCCTGCATGTCAGTCAGCCTCTTGAAAACCGGTAAAGGGGTTGATGCCGGTGGCAGCGATCGCGGCCCAAGCTGTAGCGCCCAAGTGAGGCAGGTGGTAATAGAAAAAGTCGTTGGTTGTTGAGTCCGGGCCGATGGCAAGCCCGGTACTGATACGCGGGGCGGGTGTTGCAAACAGCCAGCCATTGCCGGCCTGTTGGGCCAGCAACACGTTCCACAGCGGCTGCGCCTTTTCCTTCAGCCCGCTCAAGCTCGCCACGGCGGCGGCTTGCGCGGTGCCCTCGGTCCATAAACCGTCCGGGTCACGGTTGAAGCCATACCCGGCACCCGAACGGTGCGCCTGATCGATAAACGTGAAGACGCGCCGCCAGTCCGCAGGAGGATCACTCAAGGCGATCAAGGGCCAGATCTGTGCGTCCAGTCCCGAGCGCTGACGATCCGAGGTTCGACCATCCTTCCCGGTGCCAATCAGAAAGCGCCCTTCCCCGGCGTCCCACTGACTCGACACGAATTGCCGGGCAATCTGCGCCTGGTGCGCCGAGCCCGGGTCGGGCGCAGCCGTGTTGAGTGCCGACCAGGCCGCTGCAAGGTCGACGTTATGCTCGGTGGACTTCCAGGTCTGCTGGATCTGCTTGGGGAAATACCCGTAGTAACCGCCGCTGAAACCCGCGGGAGCCTGTCCGTCAAAAGTGTTTTTCCCAGACCACTGCAACACCCTGCGAGCGGCCTCCAGATAAGAGGAATCACCGCTCTGGCGCAACGCCTCCAATAACGCCAGCGCGGCCCAGGCCTGATTACCGGTGGCACTGCTGACCTGATAGGCGTCCTGATTCCAGGCATTGCGCTCGACGCTCCAATAACCTGGCAGGCGCATCGACGACGAACCCACCGGGCCCGCCGCGTAGGCGTTGCGCAAGCGTCCATCCTGATATTCCGGGTCATGAGTCGTGGCGAAAACCAGCGCATCGGCAATTCGTCGCGCCGACTCGGCTTTGCCACAGGCAAACAAGGCGATGCTGGCCAAGGCGTTGTCGTAGGTGAACGCAACCCCACGCAACGCCAGGATCGGCGCCGGCTGACCATCCTGCGGCGGGTAGCTGGCCAGCAACACCGGCCCCGCCGCTTGCGATTGCACCGCATGATCCAGCGCTGCACACGTCATCGCCGCCAATTGCGGCTTGGCCGGCGTCGCCAGCGCAGATCCCCCGCTGCTCATCAGCATCACCCCGATCAGGCCCGGCAGCCACGGCCATTGCACAACGTTGCGCGGACTCATGAGTGAGACACCTCGGCGCTGGCCCACAGCCCTGGATTGCAGGTCATGGCGCGCTGGCTGTCGGTGAGGTCAGCGGCAAAAGTACCGACGACGTACACCGAGTTCTGCTCGGCATACGGGAAAGGAACGCTGTAGCTGTTAGGGCGAATATCCTTGGTGCTGGATAACAACTGCACGACATTGGCCTTGAGCGGTTCGTCCAGGCCATGGATTCTCACCGTCAGGACACTGTCGTGATCAATCTTGCTGGCCATGCGTTCAGGAAATACTGCAACGACATAGCTTTCTTGGCAGTTGGTGGCGCGCAGCAAGGTCGACCCGGCTTGCACCACCGTCCCTTGGGGCGCCAACAGCTCTTGAACGGTGCCGGACGAATACGCCGTGACCTCATAGCCAGCCGTCAACTTGACCCGATTCTGTTCGGTTTCGATCAGGTGGTTGAGATTGTCGAGTTCGCGTTGATAGGTCTCGCGGTTGCGGGCCTGATTTTCCAGGCTCAGTTTCAGGGTGGTCATCTGCGCGCTGAGGTCGAACATGCGCAACTGATCAGGGTCAAGGTAGACCTGCTTATTGGCGGCATTGACATCACCGTCATTGATTCGCACCTGTGAACGGACGGACTCTGCCGCCCCCTCCAACGAGGCCAACTTGGCTTTCGAGGAGGCGACGACTGCGCCACTGACCGCCCCTTGGGTGAACAACTCGAGGTTGCGATCGAGGGTTTCCTGTGCGTCCGTCAAGCGGGCGCTGGCGGCAGTGCTCTCGGCCTTCAGCGCACGTTGCGCATAGAGCTGACGAGTATGAAACGCCGATTGATAGCGCTGACTGGTTTTCTCCAACTCGTCGTAATACTGCTGGTCGTGCTCGGCCTGGCTGGCCGATGATGATAGCTCCTGCTCCAGGGTCAAACGCCGGGTTTGCAGGGTCAACAATGTCTCCTGGTTAGCCCGCGGGTTTTCAACCACCGCAATCTTCTGGCCTTGGGCAAAGGTCGAGCCAGGTTTGACCTCAAGCGAATTCACCACCCCCTCGATGGGTGTCGTCAGCAGAATGACCGGTGCATTCAAAATTGCCCGTGTCGCCGATGTCGACACCAGCGGCATCAGCAACGTCGAGAGCAACAGCCAGATGATAAATACCAGGACACCCAAGCCCACCAGACGCGGCAACAGGGACCATGAAAAAAACCTTGAACGTTCTTCTGCCATGTTTAATTCTCCCAATAAGCCATGAATACACGGCTATATGTCAGCACTGCGCAGCCGTCATGCCCGATTAGAACGCAACCGCAAAACACATTAAGCAGGATCAACGAAAGCGGATCATCAACTCCCCGGACAGCAACAAAGCCAGCACGGTTTATTTAGATTCAGTGTGATGTGAGCAGGAATAAGTTCCCTGTCTTTTTGGAGTATTAGTTGCCATCATGACGCACATTAAAACGCCACCATCTTTAAAACAGCACTGCCAAAGTTGTGCCAAAGCTGTGAAAGTTACCGTGAATACTTGCCCGTCAGTACAGGCAATTTGCTGTCACCCAGCCACGGCCGGCGCCGACGCTGACAGGGGGAGACACTAATTTCAGCACTAGTCGCTGTCAAGCATCGACCAATTCAATAAAATGGCGTCAATTATTGAGCGCACCCTGTATTGGATCCATATAAAGCAAGTAACAACACTCTCCCACTGCAACTGCTTATTTTATTTGAGGATTTTTTTATTATTGAATTTTTATAGCGGTGACATGTCGGGATTTACAGTGTTCTGATTTGGCACGCATCAAGAATAAAACGATATAACTACACCGCACTGACCGGGCATAGCAGATGACACATAAACACTTCCAATTTAATAGATGATGTCTAATTGCTCCTTATAATGAACCGCTGGCGGGTTCACACCGGCCGCCACTCAGTTCTCTGCCAGCGAACAGCAATCCAGTTCACTCAGGATTCGATGCGCCAGGCGAACCCGGGGCTCGTTGGGGTAACTCTTGTTGGCCAGCACCACGATGCCAAACTTCTTCTCGGGGACGAAGGCCACATAAGCGGAGAACCCGCCGGTCGAACCCGTCTTGTTGATCCAGACCGCCTCCTGTGGTGCCAGTGGCGGATTCAATGCCGTGACGACATGACTGTCGTAAATCATCTTGTCGGCGTTGCCTTCAACCAGGGCACTCAGTTGCACCGGGTAGTCGTACTGCTCCCAGATCAGGTCTTGAGTCATCGGACCTACCTGGAAATAACCCTTGTGCGTCTCCATCAAGGCGCGCCCGAGTTTTGCTTCGACCTTCGCGACTCCCAGATTGGCTTCGACAAAGCGAATCAGGTCCGTGGCGCTGGTTTTTACCGAGTAGGCCTCGTCACCCAGCACACCGGAATTCAACCTGACCGGGACATCCTGCTTGTTGTAACCCTGAGCATAGAGCGACAGCTTGCTCGCCGGGATGTTGATGAAGCTGTTAGGCATACCGAGTGCCGGGAAGAGTCGCTGTTCCAGCGCCACCGCGAACGGCATCTTCATGCTGATCGCCGTAATCATGCCCAGCGCCCCGATGCTGGGGTTGGCATAGGTTCGTTGAGCACCCGGCGCATACGTCGGCTGCCACGCCTTGAAGTAGTCCATCAGCTGTTGGTTGTTCTGTACCTGATCAGGCACCTGCAAGGGGAAGCCGCCTGCGGTATGGGTCGCCAGGTTGATCAGCGTCGCTTTATCGAACGCGCTACCCGCAAGCTCGGGCAGGTACTTGCCGGGGTGGTCAGTGAGTGAAAGCTGACCGTTGACCTCAGCGTAGGTCGCCAGGGTGACCGTGAAGGCTTTACTGATCGAGCCGATTTCAAACAGTGTGTCGCTCGTGACCTTTTGCTGTGTTTCCTTTGAGGCCACGCCGAAATTGTAGAACTGCTGCTTGCCATTCGCGGTCACCGCAATGACCAGGCCGGGAATGTTGTACTGCTGCATGACCGCCTGGGCGGTATCTTGCACGACGCTGTCGATATCCGACTGCTTGGCATTCGCCATGGCGAGGTTGCCGAAAGAGACGGTGGCCACCAGCAATAGCAATGCGGCACAAGGCTTTACGATAAAGCGCATTCAAATCATCCTCAAGTCTTTCTATTCGCGGACAAACCTATCATCTTGATACAAAGGCTCCAGAAGCGATGTATCACAGAATATTTCGCCAACTCCGCAGGCCGGCCAGACAAACCGCACAAACAAAAACGCCCCGACAAGTCGGGGCGTTTTCAGGTGCGGCTAAGGCTTAGCGCGGGAATGCTGGCGGGTTTACACCGGCCATGTCTTCCATCACGCGAACCACCTGGCAGCTGTAACCGAATTCGTTGTCGTACCAAACGTACAGAACAACGCGGTTGTCTTGGCAGATGGTTGCTTCAGCGTCCACCACACCGGCGTGGCGCGAGCCAACGAAGTCGGTGGAAACCACTTCCTGCGAGTTGACGAAGTCGATTTGCTTATGCAGATCGGAGTGCAGCGCCATGTAGCGCAGGTACTCGTTCATCTCTTCACGGGTCGCGGCTTTCTCAAGGTTCAGGTTGAGAATGGCCATCGACACGTTTGGCGTCGGAACGCGGATCGCGTTACCGGTCAGCTTGCCAGCCAGCTCAGGCAGGGCCTTGGCAGCAGCGGTAGCAGCACCGGTCTCGGTAATGACCATGTTCAACGCAGCGCTACGACCACGGCGATCGCCCTTGTGGAAGTTGTCGATCAGGTTCTGGTCGTTGGTGTACGAGTGAACCGTTTCAACGTGACCGTTGACGATGCCGAACTTGTCGTTCACAGCCTTGAGCACCGGCACGATGGCGTTGGTGGTGCAAGAGGCGGCGGAAACGATCTTGTCGTCAGCGGTGATTTCGCCATGGTTGATACCGTGAACGATGTTCTTCAGCTTGCCTTTGCCAGGCGCGGTCAGAACAACGCGGTCGATACCCGGGCAGGCCAGGTGCTGGCCCAGGCCGTCGGCGTCACGCCATACACCGGTGTTGTCCACCAGCAGGGCGTTGTTGATGCCGTACTGGGTGTAGTCCACTTCAGTCGGGTTCTTCGCGTAGATAACCTGGATCAGGTTGCCGTTCGCGGTGATGGTGTTGTTGGCTTCATCGATGGTGATGGTGCCATTGAACGAACCGTGTACCGAATCGCGACGCAGCAGGCTGGCGCGCTTGGTCAGGTCGTTTTCAGCGCCTTTGCGCACAACGATGGCGCGCAGACGCAGGCCGTCGCCACCACCGGTTTTTTCGATCAGGATGCGCGCCAGCAGACGGCCGATACGACCGAAGCCGTACAGCACAACGTCGGTGCCTTTGCGGGCGCTAACGTTTTGCTGACCCACAACGTCAGCCAGTTCTTCACGGACGAACTGCTCGGCAGTGCGGCCTTTGCCTTCGGTCTTGAATTTGACCGCCAGCTTGCCCAGGTCTACCGAAGCGGCGCCGAGCTTGAGCTCGCTCATCGCTTTGAGCAGCGGGAATGTTTCGTGAACGGACAGTTCGGCGTCATCGGACTGACGATGGCGAGCAAAGCGGTGCGCTTTGAGAATCGCGATGACAGACTGGTTGATCAGGCTGCGGCCATAGATCGAACTCACCACGTTGTTATTGCGGTAGAGCTGACCGATAAGCGGAATCATCGCTTCTGCGAGTGCTTCACGGTCGATCCATTCACCAAGACACTGGTCGGGCTTCTGAGTCACGGGAACCTTCCACATGTAGGGGCTGAAAAAAGGGGCTACATTATGCCGCCGAGTCCGCCGCGGAGCAATGCGCGCCTGTCGTGACATGGTTTTCCTTTCGTCGGCGGTAGTCTGCAACTGACAGCCGGCACCTTCGCCCGCTACAATTACCGACTTTGTCGCAACGCTGGAGCTCAACCTTCCGTGCCCGTTCTGCGTCTACCGCTTCTCCCTGCCGCGGCAGGTAAACAGCACTGGGGTAACCTGCCCGGTGCCGCCCTGAGCCTGGCCATTGCCGAGGCCGCCAGCGCTGCCAAGCGCTTTACCTTGCTACTGACCGCCGACAGCCAGAGTGCCGAACGGCTGGAACAGGAGCTAAGTTTCTTCGCCCCGGATTTGCCGGTGCTGCATTTCCCGGATTGGGAAACCCTGCCCTACGACCTGTTTTCGCCGCACCAGGACATTATATCCCAGCGCATCGCCAGCCTGTATCGCCTGCCTGAGCTGAGCCATGGCGTTTTGGTAGTGCCGATCACCACCGCCCTACATCGCCTGGCACCGACCAAATTCCTGCTCGGCAGCAGCCTGGTGCTGGACATCGGCCAGAAACTCGATGTCGAGCAAATGCGCACGCGGCTGGAGGCCAGTGGCTACCGCTGCGTCGACACGGTGTATGAGCACGGCGAATTTGCGGTGCGCGGCGCGCTGACCGACCTGTTCCCGATGGGCAGCAAACTGCCCTACCGCATCGATCTGTTCGATGACGAAATCGAAACGCTGCGCACCTTCGATCCGGAAAACCAGCGTTCCATCGATAAGGTCGAATCGGTCCGGCTATTGCCCGCCAAAGAATTCCCGCTGCAAAAAGAAGCCGTGACCCGTTTCAAGGCACGCTTCCGTGAGCGTTTCGATGTCGATTTCCGTCGCTGCCCGATCTTCCAGGACCTGAGCAGCGGGATTACACCGGCCGGTATCGAGTACTACCTGCCGCTGTTCTTCGATGAAACCTCGACGCTGTTCGACTACCTACCGCAGGACACCCAGGTGTTTTCCCTGCCGGGCATTGAACAGGCGGCGGAGAATTTCTGGAACGACGTGCGTAACCGCTACGAAGAGCGCCGCGTCGATCCATCCCGGCCCTTGTTGCCTCCAGTTGAACTGTTCCTGCCGGTGGAAGACTGCTTTGCACGCCTCAAGAGCTGGCCACGGGTGGTTGCCAGCCAGCAAGACGTCGAAACCGGTGTCGGCCGCGAACGTTTCCCGGCCACACCGTTGCCGAACCTGGCCATCGAAGCCAAGGCCAACCAGCCACTGGAAGCGCTGTCGAACTTCCTCGATACGTTTTCCGGTCGCGTGCTGTTTACCGCCGAGTCGGCCGGTCGCCGCGAAGTCCTGCTGGAACTGCTCGAACGCCTGAAGCTGCGACCGAAAACCGTCGACAGCTGGCCGGATTTCGTCGCCAGCAAAGAACGTCTGGCGATCACCATCGCACCACTGGATGAAGGCCTGCTGCTGGACGATCCGGCCTTGGCACTGATCGCCGAAAGCCCGTTGTTCGGTCAGCGAGTGATGCAGCGCCGTCGCCGCGAGAAACGCGCCGACGCCAATAACGACGCGGTGATCAAAAACCTCACCGAGCTGCGCGAAAACGCGCCAGTGGTGCATATCGATCATGGCGTTGGCCGTTATTTGGGCCTCGCGACCCTGGAAATCGAAAACCAGGCCGCCGAGTTCCTGACCCTCGAATACGCCGAGGGGGCCAAGCTTTATGTGCCCGTCGCCAACCTGCATTTGATTGCCCGCTACACCGGCAGCGACGATGCACTGGCGCCGTTGCACCGCCTCGGCTCCGAAACCTGGCAGAAAGCCAAACGCAAAGCTGCCGAACAGGTGCGCGATGTCGCCGCCGAGCTGCTCGACATCTATGCTCGCCGCGCGGCCCGCGAGGGTTACGCCTTCGCCGACCCAAAAGCCGATTACGCGACCTTCAGCGCCGGCTTCCCGTTTGAAGAAACCCCGGACCAGCAAACCACCATCGACGCAGTACGCGAAGACATGCTCGCGCCGAGACCGATGGATCGACTGGTCTGCGGCGACGTCGGTTTCGGCAAGACCGAAGTGGCGATGCGTGCGGCATTCATTGCCGTGCACGGCGGCCGTCAGGTGGCGATTCTGGTGCCGACCACCCTGCTCGCCCAGCAACACTACAACAGCTTCCGCGACCGCTTCGCCGACTGGCCAGTGACCGTGGAAGTGATGAGCCGCTTCAAGTCGACCAAGGAAGTGAATGCCGCGGTCGCCGATCTCGCCGAGGGCAAGATCGACATCGTCATCGGCACGCACAAGCTGCTGCAAGACGACGTGAAGATCAAAAACCTCGGGCTGGTGATCATCGACGAAGAACACCGCTTTGGTGTTCGTCAGAAGGAACAGCTCAAGGCCCTGCGCAGCGAAGTCGATATCCTGACCCTGACCGCCACACCGATTCCGCGCACGCTGAACATGGCGGTGTCGGGCATGCGCGATCTGTCGATCATCGCCACGCCGCCGGCGCGACGCTTGTCGGTGCGCACCTTCGTCATGGAACAAAACAAGAGCACGGTCAAAGAGGCCCTGCTCCGTGAGTTGTTGCGTGGCGGCCAGGTCTATTATCTGCACAACGATGTGAAAACCATCGAGAAATGTGCCGCCGATCTCGCCGAACTGGTGCCGGAAGCACGGATCGGTATCGGCCACGGGCAAATGCGCGAGCGCGAACTCGAACAGGTGATGAGCGACTTCTACCACAAGCGCTTCAACGTGCTGATCGCCTCGACCATCATCGAGACCGGCATCGACGTGCCGAGCGCGAACACCATCATCATCGAGCGTGCCGACAAGTTCGGCCTGGCGCAGCTGCACCAGCTGCGTGGCCGCGTCGGTCGCAGTCACCACCAGGCTTACGCCTACCTGCTGACACCGCCGCGCCAACAGATCACGCCCGACGCGGAAAAGCGCCTGGAAGCGATCGCCAACACTCAGGACCTCGGCGCGGGCTTCGTGCTTGCCACCAACGACCTGGAAATCCGTGGCGCCGGTGAACTGCTGGGAGACGGCCAGAGCGGACAGATCCAGGCCGTCGGTTTCACCCTGTACATGGAAATGCTCGAACGCGCGGTGAAATCGATCCGCAAGGGCGAGCAGCCAAACCTCGATCAACCGCTGGGTGGCGGTCCGGAAATCAACCTGCGCTTGCCGGCGCTGATTCCGGAAGACTACTTGCCGGACGTCCACGCGCGACTGATCCTCTACAAACGCATCGCGTCGGCGACCGACGAGGATGGCCTCAAAGATCTGCAAGTGGAGATGATCGACCGCTTCGGCCTGCTGCCGGAACCGACCAAGAACCTGGTGCGCATGACCTTGCTGAAACTGCAGGCCGAGCAACTGGGGATCAAGAAAGTCGATGGCGGCCCGCAAGGCGGTCGTATCGAGTTCGGCGCGCAAACGCCGGTCGATCCGCTGGTGCTGATCAAGCTGATCCAGGGCCAACCCAACCGCTACAAATTCGAAGGCGCCACGATGTTCAAATTCATGGTGCCGATGGAGCGCCCGGAAGAGCGCTTCAATACAGTGGAGGCACTGTTTGAGCGCCTCACTCCAAAAACTGCTTGAAGGACGCCGCATGCGCCTGTTTCGCTCATTGACCCTGTTGTTGACCCTCGTCGCCCCGATGGCGTTTGCCGACAGCCTGTATCAGGTTGAAATGATCCTGGTCCGCCAGAACGCCGTACCGGCCATTGTTAGCCGCGCCGCGCCCGAGGATTGGGCTGCCGGCGCGCGGCCGGTAAACCCCGACAGCCTGCGTACGCCAAGCCTTAACGCCGAGGCGCAGAAGTTGCGCGCAAGTAGCGATTACACGGTACTGCTGCACAAGGCCTGGCAACAGAATCTCGGTGACGTCGAGAGCAAAGTCTCGATCAGCGACGGCAAGGAGCAATTCGGTCAGTTCCCGATCGAAGGCACGCTGAACCTGAAACTCGGCCGCTTCACTGACGTCGACGCGAACTTCTGGGTCAACCAATTCAACGCCAATGGCCTGGTCACCGCCAGCGAACGCCTGAAGCAGCAAAGCCACACTAAAAACGGCCAACTCAACTACCTCGACAACGGCCACCTGGCCCTGCTGATCAAGATCACTTCGCTGACTGCACCTGCGCGTCCGCCAGTCCCTGACGTTCTCCCGGACTGATTGAAGTCCCTATGCCCCCGAGCCTGAGCAAACCCCTGGCCCCTTCCTGGGTCAGCCGATTCAAGGAACAAAGCCTGGAGCGTGGCCGCCGCTACGCACTGGAAAATCGCGTCAGGATCGTCGAAGCCCGAGACAGTACCATCACCTCTAGTTGCGAAGGCTCTGGCGGCAATGTTTACCGTCAGACCATTTCGCTGCGCGAGTCAGCCAAAGGCACTTTGTTATTGGTCGATGCGACGTGCAGCTGCCCGGTGCGCGTTAACTGCAAGCATTGCGCTGCGGTCTTGCTAAAAGTCCAGGAAACCCTTGAGTACCCGGCCGCCGCCAAAGATGCCGAGCTACTGGAAAAGCTTCAGGCCGTGCTGGAAAATCGCACTCCCGCCCCTTTGCCGCAACAATTGGTGGACAACGTGCAACCAGTGCCGCGCCTGTGGCTGGCGAGCATCGAGTTCAGCGCCTTCGAACCGCGCAACGGCAAAATGCAGCGCTACATCCAGCACCGTGCCGCATTGTCCTTCAGCTATATGGATGAATACGTCAGCGGGCAGAAAAATGCCGACATCCTGATCCGACAGGAACAGCAAACTTTACGGATCAAACGCCAGCCGGACGTCGAAAAAGCCTACCGCGAACAGTTGCGAATCCTCGGCTTCAAAGTCGCGACGAGGCAAAGCAAAGCCTTGCCGGAAAGTGCCGGTGAACTCTATGAGATGGTCAACGACAGCGCGTGGCTGACCTTTACCCTCAATGAGCTGCCCAAGTTGCGCACCCAAGGCTGGGAGCTGCAGATTGACGAAGACTTCGGCTTTGACCTGACAGCCGTCGATGACTGGTACGCCACGGTCGAAGAGGCGCCGGAACGCGACTGGTTTGATCTGGAGCTGGGAATTATCGTCAATGGCGAGCGCCTCAGCCTGCTGCCAATCCTGCTGAATCTGATGCGCTCGCACACCGAAATTCTCAACCCGGAACGCCTGTCCAAGCGCCGCGACGACGAGTTGATTCTGGTAAACATCCCGCACCGTCCGAACTCCGAATACGGCCCGTTGCAGGTCGCGCTGCCATTCGGTCGCTTGAAGCCGGTGCTGGCGACCCTCGGCGAGTTCTACTTGCAAGAGCCCGGCGAAACCCGATTGCGCCTGAGCAGCGCCGACGCCACCCGCCTGAATCCGCTGGAAGATATGCCCCTGCTCTGGGAAGGTGGCGAGCACATCCGCACCTTCGCCCAGCGCCTGCGCGACATCAAGGACTACACCACCGAGGCGCCCGAAGGGCTGAACGCCACATTACGGCCTTATCAGCTTGAAGGCTTGAGCTGGATGCAATCGCTACGGCAACTCGAAGTCGGCGGCATCCTTGCGGACGACATGGGCCTGGGCAAAACCCTACAGACCCTGGCGCATGTGCTGACCGAGAAAAACGCCGGCCGCCTCGACCGGCCGTGCATGGTGGTGATGCCCACCAGTCTGATTCCCAACTGGCTCGACGAAGCGGCGCACTTTGCTCCGCAACTCAAAGTACTGGCGCTGTATGGCACCGGACGCAAAAAACACTTTGAGCGTCTGGCGGAATACGACCTGATCCTCACCACCTACGCGCTGCTGCCCAAGGATGTCGAACGTCTGGCGGCGCAGCCATTGCACGTGCTGGTGCTCGACGAAGCGCAATACATCAAGAACCCCAACAGCAAAGCTGCTCATGCGGCGCGAGAGCTCAATGCCCGTCAGCGCCTGTGCCTGAGCGGCACACCGCTGGAAAATCACTTGGGTGAGCTGTGGTCGCTGTTTCACTTCCTGCTGCCCGGCTGGCTGGGCGACGTGAAAAGCTTCAATCGCGATTACCGCGTGCCGATCGAGAAACGCGCCAGCGACGTACGACTGCAACACCTGAACGGTCGGATCAAACCATTTCTGCTGCGCCGAACCAAGGAACAGGTCGCCACTGAACTGCCGCCGAAAACCGAGATCATCCATTGGGTCGAGCTCAACGAGGCGCAGCGCGACGTTTACGAAACCATGCGCCTGGCCATGGACAAGAAAGTCCGCGACGAAATCACCCGCAAAGGCGTGGCTCGCAGCCAGATCATCATCCTTGAGGCGCTGCTCAAGCTGCGTCAGGTGTGCTGCGATCTGCGACTGGTCAATGAGGCCGCCCTGCCCACCCGCGGCAGCACCTCGGGCAAGCTCGACAGCCTGATGGAAATGCTTGAAGAACTGTTCGAAGAAGGCCGCAAAATCCTGCTGTTTTCACAGTTCACCTCGATGCTGTCGCTGATCGAAGCCGAGCTGGATAAACGCGGCATCGCTTACGCACTGCTAACCGGGCAAACCCGCGATCGACGCACACCTGTGAAAGATTTCCAGAGCGGAAAACGGCAGATTTTTCTGATCAGCCTGAAAGCCGGTGGCGTTGGTCTGAACCTGACGGAAGCCGATACGGTGATTCACTACGATCCATGGTGGAACCCGGCGACGGAAAACCAGGCCACCGACCGTGCTTACCGGATCGGCCAGGAGAAGCCGGTGTTCGTCTACAAGATGATTGCTCGCGGCACCGTTGAAGAGAAAATCCAGCACCTGCAAAAGGAAAAGTCCGACCTGGCGGCCGGCGTACTGGATGGGCGCACGACCGGAGACTGGAAGCTACAGAGCGACGATATTGAAGCGTTGTTTGCGCCGTTGCCGGATAAATCGAAGATTTAGCGGCGACTGCAAGATCGCCATCGCGAGCAAGCTCGCTCCCACACTGGACCGAGTTCTGACGCAAGACTCTCGGCATACACTGATCTAATGTGGGAGCGAGCTTGCTCGCGATGGGGTCGACTCGATATTACTGATACTCAGCCCGCCAACACCCGCGCCAACGTCGACTTCACCTTGCCCATCCCGTCATGCAGCGCCTGCTCGATCTCGGCCATGGTAATCACCGCCGTTGACTTGCCCGCCGCCGGGTTCACCACCAGCGCCAGACAGGCGTAATCCAGCTCCAGCTCACGAGCCAATGCGGCTTCCGGCATACCGGTCATGCCGACAATAT
The DNA here is from genome assembly GCF_058802345.1 of Pseudomonas sp. GW822-FHT02D10. NCBI lineage: Bacteria > Pseudomonadati > Pseudomonadota > Gammaproteobacteria > Pseudomonadales > Pseudomonadaceae > Pseudomonas > Pseudomonas sp. GW822-FHT02D10. The sequence goes on along the minus strand of NZ_JBXAOB010000006.1, from coordinate 290,781 downwards.
CGCAACCGTCACGTTCCAGGCGGGCGATCTCGGCAACCGTTTCCAGACGCGGCCCCTGCGTGCAGGCATACACACCATGGCTGCTGTAAGCGCAGCCTTCAGCTGCCAACGCGGCAATCAACTGCTCACGCAATGGTTCGCTGTAGGGATAGCTGAAATCGATGTGAGTGACCTGCTCCAGGTCATCGGCAAAATAGGTGTGCTGGCGACCGCTGGTGTAATCGATCAGCTGATGAGGCACACAGAAATGTCCGGTACCCATGGCGGCATGAATCCCACCGACCGCGTTGACCGCCAGAATGGCCTGTGCGCCCGCCTGCTTCAGCGCCCACAGGTTGGCCCGGTAATTCACCTGATGCGGCGGAAAACGGTGCGGATGGCCATGACGGGCGAGAAACAGCACTTCACGCCCGGCATACTCACCGACCTGGATCTCGGCCGATGGCGCGCCGTACGGAGTGTCCAGCGCCAGCGACTGGCGAATGCTCAAACCTTCGAGCTGAGTCAGACCGGTGCCACCGATAATCGCGTAAACCGTCATTGCAAAAAATCCTTAATCAATCAGTTGGGCATCTTTGAGCGCGCCAAGGGCGGTGAGCCAACGCGGATTCTGTCGATAATCAGTGCTGGCGAACGACTGGCTGCGCATCCGCGCAATGCGTGCAGACGGCTTGATCTTCAAGCGCTGAGCCGCGCTCAGGGCCAGTTCGGCAGCCGCACGATCATTGCACACCAGGCCCATGTCGCAACCAGCCGAGAGTGCCGCTTCGATCCGACTGGCAGCGTCACCGACCACATGTGCACCGGCCATCGACAGATCGTCGCTGAAAATCACCCCGTCAAACTGCAACTCGCCGCGCAGGATGTCCTGCAACCAGCGGCGCGAGAAGCCGGCCGGCTGCGAGTCAACTTGCGGATAGATCACGTGAGCAGGCATCACGGCTGCCAGTTGCTTGCTCAAGCGCGCGAACGGTACGAGGTCATTGGCGCGAATCTCGTCGAGGCTGCGTTCGTCATTGGGAATGGCGACGTGAGAATCGGCTTCCGCCCAGCCGTGGCCGGGGAAGTGCTTGCCGGTAGCCGCCATGCCGGCGCTGTTCATGCCGCGAATGAAAGCACCTGCCAGCAAGGCCGCGCGCTCTGGATCGCCTTCGAACGAACGGGTACCGACCACGGCACTGCGCTGATAATCGAGATCCAGCACCGGGGCGAAGCTCAAGTCGAGACCCACGGCCAGCACTTCGGTCGCCATGATCCAGCCACACTGCTCGGCCAGGTATTCGGCGTTCGGGTTGTCAGCAATCGCCCGCATGGCTGGCAGACGCACGAAGCCCTGACGCAGACGCTGCACCCGACCGCCCTCCTGGTCCACTGCCAACAGCAGGTCCGGTCGCACCGCACGAATCGACGCACTCAACTCGCGAACCTGACGAGGATGCTCGATGTTGCGCGCAAAAATGATCAGGCCGCCCACTTCGGGCTGACGCAACAGTTGGCGATCTTCGGCCGTCAGCCAGGTACCGGCGACGTCCACCATCAACGAGCCTTGCAGGCCAGCAGTCATAGAAATTCCTTGATAACGAAAAGCGCGCGTGGCGCATCTTTGAAGAGCCCGGCGCGATGCAGACACACTACTTCGCCGCCAAGGGCGATGCCCGGCGGAACGTGGTCGGTAAAAGAGAAATCGAGCGGGTCTGAAACGAGAGTCGGCATGGGCGGCTAGCTTAGCGGATGTAAGCTGCCGCGCCCACCCGTGTGCGGTTAAACCTTGGCGGCTTGCGGTGCCGATTTGCTGCGAGGACGTAACTGGGCCGAAGCCATGGCATCGTCGGTAACGCCGGTTTCGGCACGCATGCCAGCGGCCAGGAACGGCACCATCAGGCGCATCACCTGCTCGATCGAGGTGTTGACCCCGAAATCGGTCTCGGCGATAGCGCGCAAGGCCTTGATCCCCGACATGCTGAACGCCGCCGCACCAAGCATGAAGTGTACGCGCCAGAACAGCTCGATAGGCGGAATACGCGGCGCGGCTTCGTTGACCAGCATCATGTAACGACGGAACACCTTGCCGTACATATCTTCCAGGTAACGACGCAAGTGCCCCTGGCTCTGGCTGAATGCCAACCCCAACAGGCGCATGAAGATCGACAGGTCATTGCCGCTGCGTGGCTGCACCACGAGCGCTTGTTCGACGAGTATTTCCAGTAGTTCTTCAAGGCTCGGCTTGCTGTCCGGCCTGGCCTGACGGCGCTCCAGCTCGCGATCGAGACTGATGCAGAAAGGCCCGAGAAAACGCGAGAAGACTGCTTGAATCAAGGCCTTCTTTGAGCCGAAATGATAGTTCACCGCCGCCAGATTGACCCCAGCCTTGCTGGTGATCAGCCGCAATGAAGTTTCGGCAAAACCTTTTTCCGCGAACAACTGCTCGGCAGCATCGAGAATGCGTTCAACGGTTTCCGACTGGGCCATGGCTACTCCGCCTGACAAACACTTGTTTGAAACATACGTTTCAGCCTGAGCCTTGTCAAGTCTGCCTGTTCGTTTTGCGAACGGTCGGTCAGCTATTTAACCATACAAGCAGACGGGTGTAGTCAGTCCTTCAACCAACGAGCTGACGATCTGTAAACCGACCGTCCAGCGGGAGGGTGAAAAAGGAGGATTGCCAAGATCACTTCACTGTATATAATCCCAGTCACTGTATAAAAAGACAGAGCGATCGACATGCTAAAACTGACGCCACGCCAAGCTGAGATTCTGGCTTTTATCAAACGCTGCCTCGAAGACAACGGCTATCCGCCGACCCGTGCGGAGATCGCCCTGGAGCTTGGCTTCAAGTCGCCCAACGCGGCTGAAGAGCACCTCAAGGCACTAGCGCGCAAGGGAGCGATCGAAATGACGCCCGGCGCCTCACGCGGCATTCGCATCCCGGGCTTTGAAACCAAGGCCGATGAGCCCACCCTGCCGATCATTGGCCGGGTTGCTGCCGGCGCTCCGATTCTCGCTCAACAGCACATCGAAGAATCCTGCAACATCAATCCTTCCTTCTTCCACCCACGCGCCGACTATTTGTTGCGCGTCCACGGCATGAGCATGAAGGACATAGGGATTTTCGACGGCGACCTCCTCGCCGTGCACACCACTCGTGAAGCCCGCAATGGCCAGATTGTGGTTGCACGGATCGGCGACGAAGTGACCGTCAAGCGCTTCAAGCGCGATGGCAGCAAGGTCTGGTTGATTGCCGAAAACCCCGAGTTTGCCCCGATCGAAGTGAACCTGAAAGATCAGGACCTGGTGATCGAAGGCTTGAGTGTCGGCGTCATTCGCCGCTAAAGGAGGCGTTATGCAGTTCCCTCACACACCACAGCACACACAACTTCCGCTGTTCGAAGCGTTCATGGCTCAGCCGCTGGCGCCGACTCTCAAAGACGTGGTCGAGTCGCCCTGGAGCGCCGAACCCGAAGCGTTCAGTGAGTTGTCATTACGTGGTGCGGCCGGGAACTGCCTGAACCTTCTGGCCCCTATCCTCAGAGAACTGAGTCAGGATCAGGATGCTCGCTGGCTGACGCTGATTGCACCGCCCGCCAGCCTGACTCAAGCCTGGCTGCGAGACGCCGGCCTGAACCGCGAACGCATTCTGCTGCTGCAACCGAGAGGGACTCAGAGCGCTCAGCAATTGGCTTGCGAAGCCTTGCGCCTAGGTCGTAGTCATACCGTTGTGAGCTGGCTGAATCCGTTGAACAGCGGCGCGCGGCAACAACTGATCGGTGCCGCCCGTATCGGGGATGCGCAAAGTCTGAATATTCGGTTGGGTTAAGTGACACGCACCGTGCACTTGAAAAGCGCAGGGCTTCTCCAGGACAGAGAAGCCAATCTGTAACGTTGATGTGGAATGATGCCCTACGAAAAGCCGACAAACGGAATCAATGGAGAATCCGCGGCCCTTCTTCTTTGTCGAACTCGCCTTCAACCAAGCGCCCAGCCATCTGCACACCCACGCTCAACATCGCCTTGGCGACTTCAACGTGCTGGCCTTGCAGGAACGCCTTGGCGTCTTCAGAGAAGTCCAAAGTCACCAGAGAACCCTCGTCCTCAGCTCTGCGCAGCTCAATACGGCCGTCTGGCAGCTCGACAATTTCTAGAAAGGACGTTGGCATAAAGGTCTGTTCTCCACGAAAGGCGGGGATTATATAGTCATCAGCGCAGCTTCGCTCGGGATCTTGACCGGCTGCACGCCACCGAAACCGGTGTTGGAGATCATCCCTGATCCATAGCCACCCATGAACGCTCAGCGCTCAGTGCCGTGACTCAGCACTCATTCAGCCCTTCGCGAAACCGAATCGCCAGGCCTTTAAGGTTCTGACGCCAGCTCTCAAGCTCTTCTCGGCTCAACTCTTGAGGAGGCTCTTCTTCATCCAGGTTAACCGCCAGGATCAGCGGCTGCGTTACATCGCCCTTGGGTTTGCGCGGTGCGCGTGGTGGTTGAAACAGCGCGGCATGGGCAGCCAGAAGCTTTGCCAGCCAGGTTTCAGGGTTGTTCGCCAACTCGACCATCTCCGCCATCTCTGGAATAGCGATGGTTTCGAGCACTTCACGGGTCAGCAGCAATTCTGCTCGCGGCGCACTGGCCTGAGGCAAGCGGTAGAAACCAGCGATCTCATGGCATAGGCCCAGCAGTGCGCCGTACAAATGAAACAACGCCGACTCACGCTCCGCCTGGATCAGCGCCAGGGAGTTCATCGCCCGCCCCTCTTCCGCTCGGGCCAGCGCCTCAAGCGACAGACCGGCGAAGTAAATTTTCTGATTGGTACGGGTGTAAAGTTCGTGGGCCATGACGGCAGTCTCCACAACGAAATAAGACGCGTGATGCAGGTCTGACAGTGTCATGGATCAGACAAGCCCACTGCAAGCGCAAAACAAAGGCCGCATGAAATCCCGAGGGTTCGCATGCGGCCTTTTACATCGCATTGCCCGGTTACTTGGCTACGCGCTTGTCTTCAACCACCCACTTGCCACCGTCGTAGAACGCCTTCCAACCGGTAGGCTTGCCTTCGACCTCGGTCTGCACGTACTGCTCCTTGGTCTTGCGGCTGTAACGGATCACCGCCGGGAGGCCATCCGGATCCTTCTTCGGCGCTTCGCAGAGGAAGTGGTACTTCGGATCAATCTCATCCTTGTGCGGCACAATCTCGATCACCAGCGGAGCACGTGTCTCGCGGTTTTTCGGGAACTGGCTCGCCGCCAGGAACAGGCCGGAAGCACCGTCACGCAGAATGTAGGTGTCGTTGACCTTCTCGCACTTGAGCTCGGGCATCTTCACCGGATCCATCTTCGGCGGTGCCGCGTCACCGCTCTTCAGCAGTTTGCGGGTGTTCTTGCAGGTCGCGTTGGTGCACCCGAAGAACTTGCCGAAACGGCCAGTCTTCAACTGCATTTCGCTGCCGCACTTGTCGCATTCCAGACTCGGGCCTTCGTAGCCCTTGATGCGATAGCTGCCTTCTTCGATCTCGTAGCCCGCGCAATCCGGGTTGTTACCGCAGATGTGCAGCTTGCGCTTCTCATCCAGCAGGTAAGCATCCATCGCAGTGCTGCAGATCGGACAGCGATGCTTGCCACGCAACACCAAGGACTCCGACTCGCCCTCATCGTCCGCTGCGATCTCATCGCCCGGCACCAGGTTGACGGTGGCCTTGCAGCGCTCTTTTGGCGGCAGGCTGTAGCCCGAGCAACCAAGGAACACACCGGTCGATGCGGTACGAATCTGCATCGGACGACCGCAGGTGAGGCACGGGATGTCAGTCATGACCGGCTGGTTGGCACGCATGCCGTTTTCCGCACTCTCGGCTACTTCGAGCTTCTTCTTGAAGTCGCCGTAGAACTCGTCGAGCACGCTTTTCCAGTCACGCTCGCCCTGGGCAACGTCATCGAGGTTCTCTTCCATGCCGGCGGTGAAGCCGTAGTCCATCAGGTTCGAGAAGCTTTCGGACAGGCGCTCGGTGACAATGTCACCCATCTTTTCCGAATAGAAACGACGGTTGTGCAACGCGACGTAGCCGCGGTCCTGGATGGTCGAAATGATCGCCGCGTAGGTCGAAGGACGACCGATACCGCGTTTTTCCATTTCTTTAACCAGGCTGGCTTCCGAGTAACGCGCCGGCGGCTTGGTGAAGTGCTGGCTCGGATCAAGTTTGATCAGCTTCAGCACATCGCCCTGCGCCATGTCCGGCAGCACATCATCATCGCCAGGCTTGGCCATTTGCGGCATGACGCGGGTGTAACCGTCGAACTTCAGAATGCGGCCCTTGGCACGCAGCTCGAAGCCGCTAGCGGCGACGCTGACGGTGGTCGACAGGTATTTCGCCGGCAGCATCTGGCAAGCGACGAATTGGCGCCAGATCAGCTCGTAGAGACGCTCAGCATCACGTTCCATACCCGACAGCTTGCTTGGATCGGTATTCACGTCAGAAGGACGAATCGCTTCGTGAGCCTCTTGCGCGCCTTCCTTGCTGCTGTAGACGTTCGGTGTTTCCGGCAGGTACTTGCTGCCGAACTCACCTTCAATATAAGTACGCGCCATCGCCACGGCATCAGCCGAGAGGTTGGTCGAGTCGGTACGCATGTAAGTGATGTAGCCAGCTTCGTACAGACGCTGGGCCATCATCATGGTTTTCTTCACGCCGAAGCCCAGGCGGTTACTGGCAGCCTGTTGCAGCGTGGAGGTGATGAACGGTGCCGACGGCTTGCTGCTGGTCGGCTTGTCTTCGCGCTTGGCGATGGTGTAGCTGGATGCCTTAAGCTTCTCCAGCGCAGCCATGGCCTGGGCTTCGTTGAGTGGCTTGAAGGCTTCGCCGTTTTCACGGGCCACTTCAAAACGCACATTGGCGCCCTTGGCGGTGCCGAGGTCAGCGTGAACTTCCCAGTACTCTTCCGGGTTGAACGCACGAATCTCGCGCTCACGCTCCACCACCAGCTTCACAGCTACCGATTGCACACGACCGGCGGACAGGCCGCGAGCGATCTTGGACCACAGCAGCGGCGAAACCATGTAACCCACCACGCGGTCGAGGAAACGACGCGCTTGCTGAGCGTTGACCCGATCGATGTCCAGCTCGCCGGGCTGGGAGAAGGCTTCCTGAATCGCCTTCTTGGTGATTTCGTTGAACACCACGCGCTTGTAGCGGCTGTCGTCACCACCGATGGCTTCGCGCAGGTGCCAGGCAATGGCTTCCCCCTCGCGATCCAAGTCGGTTGCGAGATAGATGGTGTCAGCATCCTTGGCGAGCCGGCGCAGCTCTTCGATGACCTTTTCCTTGCCCGGGAGGATCTCGTACTTGGCTTTCCAGCCATGATCGGGATCGACACCCATGCGCGAGACCAGCTGCTTGCGCGCTTTTTCTTTAGGCGACAGCGCCGGCGCTTCGCCAGCAGCAGCCTTGCCACGCTTGGCGGCAGGCTCTTTGCTGGCGCTAGCCGAACCGCTGGTGGGCAGGTCTCGGATATGGCCGATACTCGACTTCACCACGTATTGGTTACCCAGATACTTGTTGATGGTCTTGGCCTTAGCCGGGGATTCCACAATGACCAGCGATTTGCCCATGGATCAGAAAATTCCTGAATTCTAGAAGTGAAAGGCGGTTGGCGCCTGACGCGGCACCGCTATATATAGTGGCAACAAGGTGAGGTCAAGCGCAGGGTTCTGCGCGCTCTCCGCTTATGGCCTTGAAAAAAGGCTCGGTTCGGCCTGCACCAAAGCAAAGCGTGGGACCTGCTCGCCGTCAACTTCGACCGACTCCAGGAACATGCTCAAGGGACGCACCCAAAAGCCGTAATCGCCATACAGGGCTTGGTAGAAGACCACTTCTTCTTCGGTCTCCGAGTGCCGCGCCACACTGAAAACGCGGTACTGCGGACCTTTGTAATGCTGGTAGAGCCCTGGTTGTATCGGCATGGTCTGGGCCTCCCTCAAATAGAAATAAAAAAAATCTTCAGAAAAACAAAAACCGGGGCACTTGGCCCCGGCTTCCGACGACGAAACGCTTAAACGCGTTCGAAGACGGTGGCAATGCCCTGGCCGAGACCAATGCACATAGTCGATACACCGAAGGTACCGCCATTTTGCTTCATCACGTTCAGCAAAGTGCCGGAGATACGCGCACCGGAGCAACCGAACGGGTGACCCAAGGCGATCGCGCCGCCGTGCAGGTTAACCTTCTCGTTCATCTTGTCGAGCACTTTCAAATCTTTCAGCACTGGCAGGGCCTGTGCAGCGAAAGCTTCGTTGAGTTCGAAGAAGTCGATATCGGCAATTCCCAGACCTGCGCGCTTCAGTGCTTTCTGTGTCGCCGGTACTGGACCATAGCCCATGATCGCCGGGTCCACACCTGCCACTGCCATCGAACGGATCACCGCCATCGGCTGAATACCCAGGTCCTGTGCACGCTGCGCCGACATCACGATCATGCACGAAGCACCATCGGTGATCTGCGACGAAGTACCGGCTGTCACGGTGCCGCCCTTGGGATTGAACGCCGGCTTCAACGCCGCCAGGCTTTCCAGGGTGGTTTCCGGACGGATGGTTTCGTCGTAGTCGAACAGTTTCAGGAATCCGTTCTCGTCGTAACCCTGCATCGGGATGATTTCGTCTTTGAACTTGCCTTCCACCGTCGCTTTATGGGCGAGTTGGTGGGAGCGCACGCCGAAGGCATCCTGCTGCTCACGGGTAATACCGTGCATTTTGCCGAGCATTTCTGCGGTCAGGCCCATCATGCCCGAGGCTTTCGCCGCGTACAGTGACATGTGCGGGTTCGGATCGACACCGTGCATCATGCTGACGTGACCCATGTGCTCGACGCCGCCCACCACGAACACGTCACCGTTACCGGTCATGATCGCTTGCGCTGCGGTGTGCAGTGCACTCATCGACGAGCCACACAGACGGCTGACGGTCTGACCGGCAGCAGTGTGCGGGATCTGGGTCATCAAGGACACCATGCGGGCGATGTTCCAGCCCTGCTCCAGGGTCTGGTTCACACAGCCCCAGATCACATCTTCGACTTCGTTCGGGTCGACCTTGACGTTACGTTCCAGCAATTTGCTGATCAGGTGCGCCGACATGTCTTCAGCGCGGGTGTTGCGGTGCATGCCGCCCTTGGAGCGGCCCATCGGAGTACGACCGAAGTCGACAATCACGACGTCTCTAGGATTCAAGCTCATATAATTTCACTCTCGCTCTAGTGTGGGCGCTTAACCGAAGAAGCTCTGGCCGTTTTTGGCCATCTCGCGCAGCTTCTCGGTTGGGTGGTACAGCGCGCCCAAATCAGCGTACTGGTCAGCCAGGGCAACGAACTCTGCAACACCGATTGCGTCGATGTAGCGCAGTGCACCGCCACGGAATGGAGGGAAACCAATGCCATAGACCAGACCCATGTCGGCTTCGGCAGCGGTTTCGACGATGCCGTCTTCCAGGCAACGCACGGTTTCCAGACACAACGGGATCATCATCCAGTTGATGATGTCTTCGTCGGTCACTTCACGCTGTTCGAAGACGATGGGCTTGAGCACTTCGAGTACCGACGGATCGGCTACTTTCTTCTGCTTGCCGCGCTTGTCGGTCTCGTAGGCGTAGAAGCCCTTGCCGTTCTTCTGGCCCAGGCGCTTGGCTTCGTAGAGCACATCAATGGCCGAACGACGGTCGTCTTTCATGCGGTCCGGGAAGCCTTCAGCCATCACGTCACGACCGTGGTGGCCGGTGTCGATACCGACTACGTCCATCAGGTACGCCGGACCCATTGGCCAGCCGAATTTTTCCATGATCTTGTCGATGCGGACGAAATCCACACCGGCGCTGACCAACTTGGCGAAACCACCGAAGTACGGGAACAGTACACGGTTGACCAAAAAGCCCGGGCAATCGTTGACGACGATCGGGTTCTTGCCCATTTTTTTGGCGTAGGCAACGGTGGTGGCAACAGCCAGCTCGCTGGACTTCTCGCCACGGATCACTTCAACCAGCGGCATCATGTGCACCGGGTTGAAGAAGTGCATGCCGACGAAGTTTTCCGGACGCTTGAGGGCTTTGGCCAACAGGCTGATGGAAATGGTCGAGGTATTCGAAGCGAGGATGGTGTCCTCTTTGACCTTGTCTTCGACTTCGGCCAATACCGCTTGTTTGACCTTCGGGTTCTCGACAACCGCTTCGACGACCAGGTCGACGTGGCCGAAATCACCGTAGGACAGGGTTGGACGAATGCCGTTGAGTACTTCGGCCATTTTTGCTGCGGTCATGCGACCTTTATCAACGCGGCCCACCAGCAGTTTCGCGGCTTCAGCCAGACCCTGCTCGATACCGTGTTCGTTGATGTCCTTCATCAGGATCGGCGTGCCTTTGGACGCCGACTGATAAGCGATACCGCCACCCATGATACCGGCGCCGAGAACGGCAGCCTGTTTCACGTCTTTGGCGATTTCGTCGTAGGCCTTGGCTTTTTTCTTCAGTTCCTGATCGTTCAGGAACAGACCGATCAAGCTCTGTGAAGCGGAGGTCTTGGCCAGCTTGACGAAACCAGTGGCTTCGACTTCCAGAGCCTTGTCGCGACCGAAGTTCGCGGCTTTCTGGATGGTCTTGATCGCTTCAACCGGCGCCGGATAGTTCGGACCGGCTTGACCGGCTACGAAACCTTTGGCGGTTTCGAAAGCCATCATTTGCTCGATGGCATTCAGTTTGAGCTTTTCCAGCTTCGGCTGACGCTTGGCCTTGTAATCGAACTCGCCGGAAATGGCGCGCTTGATCAGTTCCAAGGCCGCTTCCCGCAGCTTCTCTGGAGCCACAACCGCATCGACTGCGCCGACTTTCAGCGCGTCTTCCGGACGGTTTTCCTTACCGGCGGCAATCCACTCGATGGCGTTGTCGGCACCGATGATACGCGGCAGGCGAACAGTACCGCCGAAGCCTGGGTAGATGCCCAGTTTGACTTCCGGCAGACCGATCTTGGCCTTGGTGGACATGACGCGGTAGTCCGCCGCCAGACACATTTCCAGACCACCGCCCAAAGCGATGCCGTTGATCGCGGCTACGGTCGGAACATTGAGGTCTTCGAAATCGCTGAAAATCTTGTTGGCTTCGAGGTTGCCAGCAACCAGCTCTGCATCCGGCAGCTTGAAGTTGTCGACGAATTCGGTGATGTCGGCGCCGACGATGAACACGTCCTTGCCACTGCTGACGATCACACCCTTGACCGACGCATCTGCCTTGATGGCGTCTACGGCCTGACGCAATTCGTTCAGGGTTAGACGGTTGAACTTGTTGACGGACTCACCCTTGAGGTCGAATTTCAATTCGACGATGCCACTTTCAAGAGCCTTAACCGTGATGGCTTTACCTTCGTAAATCATCAACTGATCTCCACGATATGGAAGCTGAACAGTACACGTCGGACGCTGACGTTCTGGCTCGGCATGGACGTTACCGTCGATGCTAACGCCATTCCACCAGGCACACCCGCCAACGCGATAGTCGGGATTCTGTAGGAGCTGTCTGTAATACAAACGCTCAATTCATACGCCCGTTTGATTTGGGTACGCCACCTTCACGGAATTTCCGACAATTGTCAATCGCCCAAAATGCTGGTTGAAACGCGACTTTGCGGTCATATCCGTACCACGAAGACCTGCAACACGCAGATGCATGTTCAGCCATTCATAGAATCAATATTTAGAAACGTCGCCCTAATTAGCTGCGCAACTGAAAATACACAGCTACGCTGGCCGGGGACGATAAGCGAAAAACAGAGGCGCTTATGGCGAACGCCAAGCGCAAGATCGGCGCCACGCCTGAGACAGCGTGACGATTTAGCGAATTTCCGGCCTGCCTGGCCAACTCCAGCCCGATGAAGATGTCGGGCTTTTTATTGCCCGCCGTTCAGGCCAGTGCCTTGAGGACAGCATCAATCTGCTGCAACACCTCGGCCTCGCCCCTCTCCCCCCAATACAAGGTGATCATTTGCTTGTCGGCCTCAACTTTGTAGACGTTGGCCGGCAACTTCCGGAAATGAATCAACAACGACTCATCCTGACAAACTTCTCGCCATTGATTGACCCACACGCCCGGCGCACTTTGCCAATAAATCCAGCACGCCGGCTGATTACCCCGTCGCGGCCGATGGTATTGCGCACACGGGCTAGGCGGCTCAGGTTCCAGCCAGTGCGGCCACTCCTGCGGCGCCAGCTGCATGGCCAGGCCGATGCGTCGCGCCTCCATGCGCAAGGCCATCTGCCCGCCCTGTTTACGCGAAGGCCGCAGCCATGCAAGCGGACTCAGCACCACTGCGAGGATTGACACCACTATCCAGACCGTCATATCTGTACTCCCGATTCTTGATGGGCGGATTGATCCATGCCAGAACCAATCCGCTTGAAACCAGCCATACTTACCGTTATCGCAATCCTCAGGAGGAGCACCTCATGCCCTACCACCATATTCTGGTCGCCGTAGATCTAACCGAAGAGTGCGATCCTGTGATTCACCGTGCTCGCGAAATATCGGTCGGCAGCGGTGCCAAATTGTCCCTGGTTCACATTGTCGAACCGATGGCCATGGCCTTTGGTGGTGACGTGCCGATGGACCTGTCGCAATTGCAGCAGCAGCAATTTGATCAGGCCAAGGAGCGCCTCGAGCGCCTGATCAACAAGTATCCTGAACTCTCCAAAGAAAACAGCCACCTGACCTATGGCCAACCACGCCAGGAAATCCATCATATGGCCAAGGAACAGGAGTGCGACCTGATCGTCGTGGGCAGCCATGGCCGCCACGGCCTTGCGCTGCTGCTGGGCTCCACCGCCAATGACGTGCTGCATGGCGCGCCTTGCGATGTACTGGCAGTGCGCCTGATCAAAAGCTAAAGCCTCTGCTGACACACCTTCGGCAGTTCCTACGAAAAGCCCGACGTTCAGCGATGAACGTCGGGCTTTTTTACATCAGCAACGGATCAATCAGGCATCCAGCTCGGCCCAGCGCTCGACCAATACGTCGAGTTCCGCTTGCAGTTGCTCAAGCTGCGCGATGACCCTGGCAGTTTCGGCAGCCGGACGCTGATAGAAACCAGCATCGGCCATTTCGGTTTGCACCGCGGCGATCTGCTGTTCTTTGGCGTCGATATCGCCCGGCAGCGCTTCCAGCTCACGCTGCAGCTTGTAGCTGAGCTTTTTCTTGGCCACTGGCGCTTCTTGAGCCGCCACCGGCGCAGGTGCGGCGGTGACGACTGCAGAGCTCAGGTCGGCTTTGCCGGACTTGCTCTCGGTCACGCCCAACAGACGCGGCGAGCCGCCCTGACGCAGCCAGTCCTGATAACCACCGACGTATTCACGAACCTTGCCTTCACCTTCGAAGACCAGGGTACTGGTGACCACGTTGTCGAGGAATGCCCGGTCGTGGCTGACCATCAGCACAGTGCCATTGAAGGTCAGCAAGACCTCTTCCAGCAACTCGAGGGTTTCCACGTCGAGGTCGTTGGTCGGTTCGTCGAGTACCAGCAGGTTAGCCGGCTTGCTGAACAACTTGGCCAGCAACAGACGCGCACGCTCACCACCGGACAACGCCTTGACCGGCGTGCGGGCACGCTGCGGGCTGAACAGGAAGTCGCCGAGGTAGCTCAACACGTGACGGCTCTGGCCGTCGATATCGATGAAGTCGCGACCTTCGGCGACGTTGTCGATCACGGTCTTTTCCAGATCCAGCTGATGGCGCAGTTGGTCAAAATAGGCCACATCGATGCGAGTGCCCTCTTCGACTTTGCCGCTGGTCGGCTGCAAGCCACTGAGCATCAGCTTCAGCAAGGTGGTTTTGCCGGTACCGTTGGCACCCAGCAGACCGATACGGTCGCCGCGCTGCAGGACCATGGAGAAATCCTTGATCAGGAACGGGCCACCCGGATGAGCGAAACTCACGTTCTCGAGGACCATTACCTGCTTGCCGGACTTGTCAGCAGTATCCAGCTGAATGTTGGCTTTTCCAGTGCGCTCACGACGCTCGCTACGCTCGACGCGCAGAGCCTTGAGGGCACGAACGCGACCTTCGTTACGGGTGCGACGAGCCTTGATGCCCTGGCGGATCCAGACTTCTTCCTGGGCCAGACGCTTGTCGAACAACGCGTTAGCGGTTTCTTCGGCAGCCAGGGTAGCTTCCTTGTGAACGAGGAAGCTGGCGTAGTCGCCGTTCCAGTCGATCAGGCCGCCGCGATCCAGTTCCAGGATGCGAGTTGCCAGGTTTTGCAGGAAAGAACGGTCGTGCGTAATGAACAGCACGGCGCCCTGGAAATCCTTCAAGGCCTCTTCGAGCCAGGCAATCGCACCGATGTCCAGGTGGTTGGTCGGTTCGTCGAGCAGCAACAGATCCGGCTCGGAAACCAGTGCCTGCGCCAGCAAGACGCGGCGACGCCAGCCGCCAGACAATTCGGCGAGGGTCTTGTCTGCCGGCAATTGCAGACGGCTCAAGGTGCTGTCGACCAATTGCTGCAAACGCCAGCCATCGCGGGCTTCGAGGTCGTGCTGGACGTGCATCAGCTTGTCCAGATCGGCTTCGGTAACGCAGTTCTGACTCAGGTGGTGATATTGCGCGAGCAATTCGCCCACACCGTCCAGCCCCTCGGCAACCACGTCGAACACTGTCCGCTCGTCGGCCACCGGCAATTCTTGCGGCAATTCGCCGATTTTGAGGCCTGGCGCGCGCCAAACGGAGCCGTCATCAGGCTTCTGATCGCCCTTGACGAGCTTCATCATGCTGGATTTGCCAGTGCCGTTGCGGCCGATGATGCACACCCGCTCACCACGGGCGATCTGCCAGGACACCTTGTCCAACAACGGCATAGCGCCGAAAGCAAGGGACACATCGCTGAATTTGAGCAGGGTCATGAGCTTCTCCAAAAACCGGGCGCGCATTCTACCTGACTTGCGACGTCAGAAGGCCGGCATTTTCAATGTCGAAGCACTCTGCACAACATTTGTTGCGATCTTGTACCGACGAGCCGGCAAAGCTTTCACCGGTTGCTGGCAAAAGGCTAAGCTATAAATAATCAGTGCTGGCATTTGCAGGCACTTGTCGTGTTTTTTCTGCCCGGATGTCTCATGCGCAGTCGCCTTTTCAGTTTTTTATCCTGTTTGATTCTTTCTGCCGCTGCCGTTCAATCCGCCCAGGCGGTGGACTTGTCTACCCAACGCCAGTATTACGACGAAGCCAAGCGCGCCTTGGCCAAAGGCGATACAGGCCCGTATTTTCGCTACAGCCAGGAGCTGAGCGATTACCCGCTGGAGCCGTATCTGGCCTATGACGAGTTGACGGCGCGCCTGAAAACCGCGAGCAACGATGAAATCGAAAGGTTCCTCGCCGAGCACGGCGACCTGCCGCAAGCCAACTGGATGAAATTGCGCTGGTTGCGCTGGTTGGCTGAGCGGGGCGACTGGTCGACCTTCGTCAAATACTACGACCCAAAGCTCAATTTCACTGAACTGGACTGCCTCAATGCGCAATACCAGATCGGTCACAACCTCAAGTCCGAAGGTTACGCCAACGCTGACAAGCTCTGGCTGACCGGCAAATCCCAACCTGAAACCTGCGACTCGCTGTTTGCGCAATGGGCCGCCGAGGGCCAACTGACCGAACAGAAGCGCTGGGAACGCCTCAAACTCGCCGCTCACGCACGCAACTATGCGCTGGCCAACAGTTTGATCAACAACATGACCACCCTGGCATCGCGCGGGCGTTTATTGGTTGATGTCGCGCAAAGACCCGAAATGCTCGACCAGCCTTCGCGCTTCACCCCGACCGATGAAGCCATGTCTGACATTGTCAGCCTGGGCCTGCGCCGCTTCGCGCGCCAGGATCCGGACCGGGCGATGGCCCTGCTCGACAGCTATGCCGTCAGCATGCATTTCTCTCGCGACGAAAAGGTCGCCATCGCTCGTGAAATCGGCCTGACCCTGGCCCGTCGTTTCGACAGCCGCGCCCTTGATGTCATGACCAAGTACGACCCGGAGCTGCGTGACAACACCGTATCCGAATGGCGCTTGCGCTTGCTGTTGCGCCTGGCGCGCTGGGACGAAGCCTATCAGTTGACCAGCCGCCTGCCACAGGATCTGGCCCTTACCAATCGCTGGCGCTACTGGAAGGCCCGTAGCCTGGAGCTGGCCCAACCACAAAACCCGGAAGCGCAAACCCTGTACAAGAGTCTGGCCCGTGAGCGCGACTTCTATGGGTTCCTTGCCGCTGACCGTTCGCAATCGCCTTACTCGCTGATCAACAAACCGCTGATGTTGAGCCCGGCGCTGATCAATAAGGTTCGCAATACACCGGGTATACGTCGGGCGCTGGAATTCCTTGCCCGTGGGCAAATCGTTGACGGGCGCCGCGAGTGGTATCACGTCAGCCGTCACTTTAGCCGTGACGAAATGGTTGCCCAGGCAAAACTGGCGTACGACCTGAAATGGTATTTCCCGGCGATCCGCACCATCAGCCAGGCGCAGTACTGGGACGATCTGGACATTCGTTTCCCGATGGCCCACCGCGATACCCTGGTACGTGAAGCCAAGGTCCGCGGCCTGCATTCGAGCTGGGTGTTCGCCATTACCCGCCAGGAAAGTGCTTTCATGGACGATGCCCGCTCCGGTGTCGGTGCCAGCGGCCTGATGCAGTTGATGCCTGGCACCGCCAGGGAAACCGCACGCAAGTTCAGCATTCCGCTGGCCTCACCGCAGCAAGTGCTGGACCCGGACAAAAACATCCAGCTTGGCGCGGCCTACCTGAGTCAGGTTCACAGCCAGTTCAACGGCAACCGGGTCCTCGCCACCGCCGCCTACAACGCCGGTCCCAGCCGTGTTCGCCAGTGGCTAAGCGGTGCCGACCACCTGAGCTTCGATGTCTGGGTGGAAAGCATCCCGTTCGACGAAACCCGCCAGTATGTACAAAACGTGCTGTCCTACTCGGTGATCTACGGCCAGAAGCTCAACTCGCCGCAGCCGCTGGTGGATTGGCATGAGCGGTATTTCGACGATCAATAACCGGTAATGCCGGTAATGTAGGAGCTGGCGAAGCCTGCGATCTTTTTGGCGGCAATTAAAAATGCCCGCATCAATTGATGCGGGCATTTTTGTTGAAGCCTCAAAGCAAGATCAAAAGATCGCAGGCTTCGCCAGCTCCTACAGTGGTCATTCTGCCCCGAAAAAATCGCCGTCTTCGGCAGCGCCTACAAACTGCAACGCCGCCAGCCGCGCATACAGCGCATTGCCGGCGATCAGCTCGTGGTGTGTGCCAATCGCTACCAGTTTTCCCTGGTCCATCACCGCAATCCGATCAGCGTTCTTTACCGTGGCCAGGCGATGGGCGATGACCAGCGTGGTGCGGTTTTTCATCAGGCTGGGCAGCGCTTGCTGGATCAAGTGTTCGCTCTGCGCATCGAGGGCGCTGGTGGCTTCGTCCAACAGCAGGATCGGCGCATCCACCAACAACGCTCGGGCAATGGCCAGGCGCTGGCGCTGACCGCCGGAGAGGCCAAGACCGCCGTCGCCCAGATGCGTCTGGTAGCCATCAGGCATTTTTTCGATGAAATCGTGGGCGTAGGCAATTTTCGCCGCTTCCTGGACCTCGGCCAGGGTTGCCGAGGGTTTGCCATAGCGGATATTTTCTTCGATGCTGCCAAAGAATAGCGCCGGGTTTTGCGACACCAGTGCGAAACAACGGCGCAAATCCATAGGATCAAGTTGAGTCAGTGGCACACCATCAAGCAGGATCCGGCCGGCTATCGGATCGTAGAAACGCAGCAACAGGTCATAAACCGTCGACTTGCCAGCCCCTGAAGGCCCGACCAGCGCGAGGGTTTCGCCGGCCTTGATCGCAAGACTCAAACCATCGATAGCGTAACTTCCGGGCCGCGATGGGTAGGAAAAACGCAGATCTTCGAGCAGCAAATCGCCGTGCACTCGCTCAGGCAACGTCACCTGCCCAGAGACCGGAGGCTGGATAATGTTTTCCGAACGCAGCAACTCGGCAATCCGCTCAGCGGCACCGGCTGCCCGCTGCAGCTCACCGATCACTTCGCTCAAGGTGCCGAAGGCGCTGCCGACGATCAGGCTGTAGAACACGAACGCCGCCAGCTCTCCTGCGGAAATGCGCCCGGCAATCACGTCCATGCCGCCAACCCAGAGCATCACCGCAACCGCCCCCAGCACCAGCATGATCACCAGCGTAATCAACCAGGCGCGCTGAACGATACGTCTGCGTGCGGTATCGAAAGCCTCTTCCACGGTGACGGCGAAGCGCTGCTCATCCTGCACCTGGTGGTTGTAGGCCTGCACCGTCTTGATCTGGCCGAGGGACTCCGACACATAGCTGCCGATATCGGCGATGCGGTCCTGACTCAAACGCGACAGGCTACGCACCCGGCGACCGAAAATCAGGATCGGCGCCAGCACCAGCGGCAAGGCAACCACCACGATGCTGGTGAGTTTCGGGTTAGTAATGAACAGCAGGACGATGCCACCGATCACCATCAATGCATTGCGCAAAAACAACGACAGCGACGAGCCGATCACCGATTGCAGCAATGTGGTGTCGGCAGTCAGGCGCGACTGGATCTCCGAACTGCGGTTGTTTTCGTAGAACCCTGGGTGCAGGTAAATCAAGTGATTGAACACCCGCTGACGGATATCGGCGACGCAGCGCTCGCCGATCCACGACACCAGGTAAAAACGCGTAAAAGTGCCGATCGCGAGGCCCAGCACCAGCAACATGAACAAGCCAATGGATTGATTGAGCAACTGCGGCGATTGGGTCATGAAACCCTGGTCCACCAACAGGCGAATGCCCTGCCCCATGGACAAGGTGATGCCGGCAGTGACGACCAGCGCCAGCAAAGCACCGAGCGCCTGCCAACGGTAAGGCGCGACAAAACGACTGGCCAGACGAATCGCACGGCGGTGACGAGCAGAAAGCATCAGGATCATCCGAAAGCGAAAAACTGAAGGGATCAACCCGGTCAAGCCTACACCGGTCGATCCGCCGCAACCCTGTAAATCACAATGAGTCAGGTTAAATATGACCGCTGACAATAGAGCCTAGATGTTATTGGTCTAAAGTCCCGCTAGAAGTCCAAGGTTATTTCTGGTGGACTGGTAGTGCCGCCTTGTCCCCTGTAGGGAGTTGTCACAGCCTGGTCATTTGGTGGTTTTACAGTAAACGAACACCCTGATGAGGAGACAGGCCATGTCCTTGCAAAACAGCAGCGATGACAAGATTCAAGTGATCCGTACCCAGCCAGACCAGTCTTTGGGGTGCTCCATCATTGACGCCCAAGGGCGCGAAGTGCCGATTACAGAAGATATGATCCAGAGTGCGTGCCGCGAACTGGAACAACGGTTGGTCAAGCCTGCCAAGCAAGACTGATACATAGCCTGACGTCTTCCGACCCGGCCCCTTGGCCGGGTTTTTTACGGCTGCCATTTGTAGAGGCCCATTGCGGGCCGGATCAAGCACAGGATTCAGGCCAACGCACATCGCTGCGACGGTAAAGGCTCAGCCCAACAGCAAGAAACGCCAGCAATCCGGCGCAACGGCGATTGATCCATTGCATAACCCTGGCGAAGAAAGTCTGCATGGCGTGACTCAGTGCTTGTCGTACTCGTCGTGACGGCGCCACCAGGGGCCCGTCTCGTTGCGTCCCTTAGGGGCGCGGTCGAGCCATTGGTACATGCCCCAGAGGCCATCCAGCCCGCGCGCATAGGTGGAATAGGTGTGGTAGACGACACCGTCCTCGAGCAAAAACGCGCTCATTCCCGGCCTGTCCCGCGAATACGTGGGAGCGTCGGTTCCGCAGGTGGCCGCGAACCGGGCAACGGGTTCCGGGACCTGTGTCGCATCCATCGCATGGCCGCCGCGCTGATAGTTGTATTCGACGATCCCCTCGCGCTGTTGCTCCTCGGTGAACGAGACGTTGAAGTCGCTGTCGAGCGAAGACACCCAGGGAAACGTCCACCCCATTCGTCGCTTGTACGCCTGTAGCTTCGCCAGCGGCGCTCGCGACACCGCCGACAGCGTGACATCGTGGTTGGCCAGGTGGACAGCGAAGCCGTTGAACCCGTCCGCAATCGCCGAGCAGGACGGACACCCCGCTGTGTAGTCAGGCCCGAACATGAAGTGGTAGACGAGGAGCTGCGAGCGCCCTCTAAAGAGGTCTGCCAGCGAGGCGCGCCCTTCATCAGTCTCGAATCGGAACGCCTTGTCGACCCGAACCCACGGCAGCGCCTGACGTTGCCGCGCCAGCTCGTCACTGCGCCGCGTTAGCGCCTTCTCCGCGTCAAGCAGCTCAAGCCGCGCTGCCAGCCATTCTTCACGTGTGCCGGTCATGTGTCTGGTCATGATTTTTCGCTCCCATGGGTGCGGTTCTCGATGCGACGGGTTGTTTGGTGGTCGTGAGATAGACTAAGCAGCGGGCATCGGAAGGTGGGAGTGACAAGTGTGGCGCGATTCAGATGGACTCGCTAATCACGGCGGCGGCGCGTGCGCTCGCAGCGGGTGATCCCCTCGGCGCATTGAACCGGGTCGCCTTGCGCGACGATGCGCCTGCGCTCGCGCTTCGAGGGATCGCGATGGCGCAGCTCGGCGAGCTTGTTCGAGCGAAGGCTCTATTGCGAAGTGCGGCACGTGCCTTCGGTCCGAAAGAAGCCTTGGCCCGTGCGCGGTGTGTCGTCGCCGAGGCCGAGATCGCACTCGCTTCACGCGACCTGGGCTGGCCTGCGAAGGCGCTCGACGCAGCGCGGGCGACGCTTGAGGAGCATGGTGACCGGGTGAACGCTGCACATGCGCGGTATCTCGAGATCCGGCGCTTGCTCCTGATCGGGCACCTCGACGAGGCCGAACATACGCTCGCCGAGCTCGACCCCACGCCTTTACCACCTGCATCGAGGGCCGTCCACGAGCTGATCGTTGCGGGGATCGCGATGCGTCGCCTCCAGGCGAAGACGGCGCGCGCTGCGCTCGCTCGGGCTGAGCATGCCGCGCACCACGCTGGCATCCCTGCGCTGACAGCCGAGGTCGAAAGCGCATCCCTCATCCTCAACACGCCTGCGGCGCGCCTGATTCAACGTGGCGAGGAACGACTCCTGTTGCTTGAGGAGGTTGAAGCGTTACTGGCGTCGGAGGCGCTGGTCGTGGACGCCTGCCGTCATGTCGTGCGTGACGCACGCTCGCTGGTCTCGCTCGCAAGGCGTCCGGTGTTGTTCGCGCTCACGCGAGCACTGGGTGAAGCGTGGCCCGCCGACGTGCCGAGGGAGACGCTCATCGCCCGAGCCTTCCGATTGAAGCTCACTGATGAGTCGCATCGCGCGCGCTTGCGCGTCGAAGTCGGGCGGCTTCGGGTGGCGCTTCGGACATTGGCCGGTGTGACCGCGACGAAGCGCGGGTTTGCACTGGTGCCGTACGGCGCACCGGAGGTCGTCGTGCTGGCGCGGCCCGTCGAAGAGAAGCAGGCGGCGGTACTCGCCTTCCTCGCTGACGGTGAATCGTGGTCGAGCTCGGCCCTGGCGCTCGCGCTTGGAGCCAGCCAACGCAGCGCGCAGCGCGCACTCGACTCACTGGCGGCATCCGGCAAGGTGCAGTGGATGGGTCGCGGGCGAGCGCGTCGCTGGATGACCCCGCCGGTGCCGGGTTTCGCGACATCTTTGTTACTCCCGGCTCCACTACCGAGTGACTAGGATCAATCCACTACCCCGCCACCAGAGTGAAAGACATGAAACGATCAGCAGCTGAAATCATCCGTGAATATGGACCCTTTCCGGGTATCGACAATGTGCATGGGGTCACCTATGACGGTCAGCACGTCTGGTTTGCTTCTGGAGACAAGCTGAACGCCCTCGATCCGGCGAGCGGGAAAACGCTGCGCTCGATCGATGTCGCCGCACATGCAGGAACAGCCTTCGACGGCCAGCATCTGTTTCAGATCGCCGAGGATCGCATCCAGAAGATCGACCCGAAGACCGGTCGTGTGCTCGCCACGATCCCGGCGCCCGGCAGCAGTGACTCGGGGCTCACGTGGGCCGAGGGGACGCTCTGGGTGGGCGAGTATCGGGACCGAAAAATTCATCAAATCGATCCCCGGACCGGGTCGATTCTGCGCACCATCGAGTCCAACCGCTTCGTCACCGGCGTCACCTGGGTCGACGGAGAACTCTGGCACGGCACCTGGGAAGGTGACGAGAGCGAATTGAGGCACGTCGATCCTCGAACGGGAGAAGTCCTGAAGAGCCTCAAGATGCCTTCCGGCGCCGGCGTATCGGGGCTCGAATCGGATGGCGCCGATCAGTTCTTCTGCGGAGGCGGAAACAGCGGCAAGGTGAGAGCTGTTCGCCGACCTGAATGAGATTTCGCGGTTGGCAGCGGCGCCGAGGTCCGCTGCCGATGCGTGCGGGGCAAACGGATTGGCGAGACATCCCCACCATCGTCTGACCGGCCCGTAACCATCACTTAAACCATAACACCTGACGGTGACCGTCTGGCTCATTAGGCCAGTCGGTCGCCGTTACGTGTTCCGCTTATACGAATCCCCGGAAACGAAAAGTGATCTACCTGGTGCCAGGAACCACATCAAGTATTTCATCGATGCCAAGGCAACGAGGTTCGATCTCCAGCGTTCTACCATGCGCCAGTATTCCAGCAGCGACATCCCTCATCGCCAGATAAGCGCTGCGCAGCATATGGTTCGCGTAAATGACCGCGTTGAATCCTGCCCTCTCCAACTCATCGAAGCTTAAGTGGGCATAACTCGTCGGCACGCAAATCAGTGGCACCCGCGCGTAGTGCATTCGGAACAACCTTGCAAACTCCAGGATCTCCAAACCGTCCTTTTTCCGACTATGAATCATGATCCCGTCGGCGCCGGCCTCGACATAGGCCAGGCAACGCTCGATGGCGTCCTCCATACCTCTATCCAGGATCAAACTCTCACAACGCGCAATGATCATCAGATCCTGATTGCTTCGACTAGCGCATCCCACACGAATTTTTTCGCAAAATTCTTCGATGGAGTCTTGTACCTGACTGACGGCGTTGCCAAACAAAGAGTTCTTCTTGAGTCCACATTTATCTTCGATGACAACCGCCGACACCCCGGCGCGCTCAAGCATTTTTACATGAATCGCAAAATGCTCCGATTTGCCGCCGGTATCACCGTCGAAAATTAAAGGTAGAGAGCAGACATCAAAAATCTCGCGAATGCCGTGCAAACGGTTACTGGGCGAAAGGATTTCAATGTCGGGCAAACCTCTCTGTGTCGAATCAGTCAACGAACTCGACCAAATGGCATCGTATGTCACACTTTGCCCGGAGGTAAGTTCAAGTTTTGCTTGTTCTGCCAGCAAGGCTGAAATCGGACTATGAGCTTCGAGCACTCGAAGACAACGTTTACTATCGAGCAATTTTGCCAGGTTGGTTCGGCGAACATCAGTGTCAATCATACGAATTTACGCTCCATTTTTATAATTAAAACGAGCCACACCTGAACGGCAACAATCGCCAAAACTCACTAAGGATGAGTCATGTCCAAGGGCACAACGTACTTGTCGAAATTCGCCGTAGAGACCAACCCCAGCTCATCAGCTACTTCGCGCAGCGATTTCCCTTCATGGTGAGCAGTCTTCGCGATAACCGCCGCCTTGTCGTAACCGATATACCGATTGAGTGCGGTAACCAGCATCAGATTTTTTCCGATATTTTCATTCATTTTCTCGAGGTTCGGCTCGATACCGACGGCACAGTTATCATTAAAGGCTCGGCATGCGTCAGCCAGCAAATCTATGCTCTCCAATACGTTATGAACCATCACCGGCTTATAGACATTGAGCTGAAAGTTACCTTGACTGCCGGCAAATGCCACCGTCGCATCATTGCCAAACACCTGGGTACATACCATCGTCAGTGCTTCGCACTGTGTAGGATTGACCTTGCCCGGCATTATTGAAGAGCCCGGTTCGTTCTCGGGAATATCCATTTCGCCAATACCGCATCTCGGTCCGCTTGCGAGCCAGCGCACATCATTGGCAATCTTGAGCAACGCCATAGCCAGCGTCCGAATAGCAGCAGAAGTACTCACCAGCGCGTCATGGGCAGACAGAGAAAAAAATTTGTTAGAAGACGCTTTAAACGGGAATCCAGTCAGTTCAGCGATGAACTTGGCACACACGTCACCAAACAACGGATGAGCGTTTAATCCCGTGCCCACTGCGGTACCACCAATGGCCAGATCGTACAGGCCCGTCAAATTGTTTTTAATTGAAACCACTGCATAATCAATTTGCTCAACCCACCCACCAATCTCTTGTCCGAATGT
Source organism: Pseudomonas sp. GW822-FHT02D10 (assembly GCF_058802345.1). Lineage (NCBI taxonomy): Bacteria > Pseudomonadati > Pseudomonadota > Gammaproteobacteria > Pseudomonadales > Pseudomonadaceae > Pseudomonas > Pseudomonas sp. GW822-FHT02D10. Next base: position 266,422 of record NZ_JBXAOB010000006.1, on the reverse strand, counting down.
GATGGGCGTGGCGTCTTGCAAGTGCGTCCGACCGACTTTCACAACCTCGGAAAACTGCTGTGACTTCTCGGCCAACGTATCACGCAAACGTGAGACATCAGGAAATAACGTTTCGAATATTTCACTGACAACGGCCATATACATCGCTGTCGGGAAGGTATCGTTTGACGATTGACCCCGATTGACGTGGTCATTCGGATGGATCGGCGCCTTGCTGCCCATTACGCCGCCTGCCAGCTCGATGGCCCGGTTTGAAATGACCTCGTTGGCATTCATGTTGGACTGGGTCCCCGATCCCGTCTGAAACACCACCAGCGGAAAGTGCTCATCCAGGCGCCCGGTAATCACTTCATCTGCCGCCTGCACGATGGGGAGCGCTATCGACTCGGGCAATTCGCCGAGCTCGAGATTTGCCAAAGCCGCCGACTTCTTCAAAATCCCCATTGCCTTGATCATCGGTGTTCCCCATCGGAAACGAGACCGGCCAATCGGAAAGTTGACGATAGAACGTTCGGTTTGTGCTCCCCAGTACTTGTCGGAAGGTACCGCAATAGATCCCATCGAATCAGATTCGAAGCGCATGAGTATTTACCTGTAGAAACCCGTCAAAGTTGTCGGTATGGAAAGTTGTTGTCTAACGCCTTCGTCGCGTAACCGCCGCCAATGTTGCTCAGCGGTCAAATCACGCTAATCCCAGGCAGGCAGTTCGCTTTTCAGCACAGAAGCCATCTTCCCAAGGTGCTCACAGGCCTTGGCCACGTACTCCCTGGACAGACTCTCGATACGCCGGTAGTTGATCTCTTGATGGGTAGCGCTGGCATAGAGTCTCAATGCCTCTGCTGCATGCCTGAAATGTCGAGCCTCTACACTTCCACAATGGACGCTGAGAAATGCAGCAACCCGATTGGCCTCACCCGATGGATAGCCGCGGACTTCCCGAAGCCACTGCTTCCACATCGGCGTCATCAGGTTGTATTCGCCGGTGTTGAACAACTCGGTCATTGCCATCATCTCAAGCGCTTCGATGAGGTCCGGCGCCAAGGGTCTTTTTTGCCCCACCCATGTAGAAAACTCTTTTGTGACAGGATCGAGAAACGTGTCCTGGAGGCGCCAGTTGTCAGAGCCACAGATGGCGGACGCCATGCGGTAATACAACTTTGAATGGTGAGGATGCCCATGCATTTCGCCAAGCCCCACATCCTCGATAATAATTTCCCCGCAATGCCGCGCCGCTTCCAGCATCTTCAACTTGGCGTCATCAGTCGTTAACGACTCGGCTTCCTGAAGTATTCGCACAATGATGCTAGATACCGCATGGGCAGCCCCGTCTGGACTTCTCCACCCACAAAAGAAGGTGCAAAGCGAGGCTTCGGACCAGTTGCTGGCGGTCATGCCTTCATAGGTATTGCGATACGCGTTCAACTTATCAGGGTTACTTTCAAAACCACTCAGTAGTGCTTCAACGAGATTCCTGTCTTCGACATCGACCAGTGCCTGGTTGACATAATCGATAAAATCCTGACTCGATTTCGCCACAATCTTTCTCCTGTAGTAATGGATCACTTCACAACGACACGATGGGTAAAGACGCTTAAATGACAAGCGCTGACATGAATTGACCAAAGCGCGTCAAGCCTTCAATCAGTTCTTCGCGGTCAACGGCATACGATAGTCGAATGCTGTTGGAGTCACCGCAGCCGGAACCTGGAACGACAGCAATATGAGCCTCGGTCAATAGCAAGTCGGCAAGATGATCTACGTCGCGAACTTTTGTCCCGAGATAACGGCAACCCAACTGATGAGAAACATCAATAAAGAGATAAAACGCACCTTCTGGAGGAGCGTATGTAATATTTTCCACACGATCGAGATAAGTACGGGCCCACTGCAATTGCTGTTCGAGAAAGTGATTTACCTCGCCAGTAAAATTCCGGGAATCGGAGGTAAGGGCATTCAGCGCCGCATACTGGGAGAGACTGCTTGGGTTAGAGGTCGTATGCCCTTGCAAGTTATGCATCGCGGAGATCACCTCTGCCGGTGCGCATGCATAACCTACCCTCCACCCCGTCACGGCTTGACTCTTGGAGAATGAATCAACCAAAACAGTCTGTTTCTTGAGCGGCTCGAACAGAGACAAAATGTTGTGATGTTCACTGGGCTGGCGTACCAGGTCTCGATAACATTCGTCGAAAATCACCCAGAGTTGATGATCGAACGCGAGCTTGGCTATTCCCAGTAACTGCTCTCTTTGATAAACCGTTCCCGTTGGATTGTTTGGCGTGTTGATTACGATCATTTTAGTGCGGCTGGTCAGCGCTCTTTCGACCGCCTTGCAGGTTAACCGGTAGTCATTGGGTTTCGTATCCACAAATACCGGCGTGGCGCCTGCAAGAAGGATCTGAGTCGGAAATGTCTCCCAATAAGGAGTCGGAACAATCACCTCGTCACCGGGATTGAGCAGCACCATTGATGCGTTGTAGAGTGCTTGCTTGGCGCCTGCTGTTACAGCCACCTCATTGGCGGCGAAATGTACACCGCAGCGTTGACTGACACGTTCCGCGAGCTTTTCGCGAAGCTGAGGCAACCCGAGGGGCGGTGTATAACGATTTCGCGCACTTTCTATCGCCTCGATGGCTCCCGCCTTCATCTCTGCGCAGGCATCGAACGATAACTCCCCCGCAGCAAAGTTAATCACCCTGATGCCACTTTCTTTCAAGGCATTGGCTTTACTCCGCATACTGGATGTTCCCGGAGCACTGAGATTAAGAGCACGATTTGATAACGAAAATCGGATGGCGGAGGTCTCGCTTTTATTCATATTTTTACCTGCGAAGACGATTTGAAAATAAAGTGACCTGATGACCGGAAGTTCCCCATACCGCCGAAAGAGATGCCTTGCCTGACCGAGTCTTCTCACATTTTGACGACCGACAGAAATGTGGGCCAATACTGTTTCCGTCGTGATTGATACTGAAAAAACAATAAATGCCAGAGCCTCGCCGTCTCCGTTACTTAGTGACCATCGCCGACGAGTTGCATGTATGCGAGCGTCATCCCGATGTCCGATGCGCTCTCGGAAATAGAGGCCCACCAAGTCCTGCGCCCCCCTCGTAACAGAGTGGCGAATGGCGGTTTAACCCAGGGAAAACCTGAACCATCAGCAAGGAAACCGCGGGCTCAGAACTCAGAGGCGGGCCGCACATCAGCGTCCAGGCCTCTTTGCACATACCAGGACAACGGCAGCGTCATCAACAGCGTGGCGGCCAACGTGATTACAGCAGCGGGGACACCAGTGACATCACCCAGGCTACCGAACAACACGGGCGCCAGCGCCCCGCCGCCTATCGTGCCCGTATAGAACACCGCGAACGCTTGCTCGCGTTTGCCTGCACCTGCTAAATCCGGTACAGCGCCATACAGCACCGACGATGTCCCGTTCAAAACGAGCCCCAGCAGCGGTAACATCGCCATCAGGCCAAAAAACGGCAAATACACCGCCAGGATGATCAACAACGCCGTGGTGAACTCCGTCATCCACACCGTCTTCATCATGCCGATGCGCGTTCCCAGATAACCGCAAAACAACTTGCCGAACCCACCGCCCACGAACAACATCGTCAGCGCCAAACCGATGCCTGCCGTCCCCGCACCTTTGTCTTTCAACAGGAATGGCAAGAAGGTGAGAAAGCCCATCCGAACCGCACTGTCCAGCGTACCGGTCAGGATCAGTGCACGTAGCCCACTGACGGAGCCACTGCCAGTGTTCGCCTTGAGGGCTTTCTCCTGCCGGGACGACGGCACAGCCCGCGCCGGGATCAGCCACCACAGCAAGCCTGCTGCGGCCAGGCCGAGCAGGCCCATCAGCGTGACACTGGCGCGCCAGCTGACGACCGTCAGCAACAAGCCAACTAATCCCGGTATCAATGTTTTGCCGATGTCGCCCGCAAAGTTGTACTGCGACAACGCTTCCTTGACGCCACCTCCCGCCTCGTGAGTATCGGTGATTATCGAGGATGCCAACGGGTGCTGGGTGCTCGCGCCCAATCCCCCCAACAACAGCGCAAACAGCAGCACCGTCAACCCGCCGGCCTGACCCGCCACCAGGTAAGCCAGACCCGCGAGTGCCGTCCCTCCCACCAGCATGCGCTCTCGCCCCCATCGGATTGCTGCCCGACTCGCCAACAGTTGGAAGCCAGCCATCATCCCGGAATAGGCACCGCGCAATAGCCCGACCTGTGCGTAGCTCATGGCGAACTGCGCCTGCCAGATCGGCAACAACACATAGATAAGGTCGGTCAGGCCATCATGGACGGCGTGGGCACCGCAGCCAGCCACCAGGGATCGGCGACGTAATGAAGCATCGGCAGATCGCGACTCACGCAAAGATACTTCGTCTTTCAGATCGTTCATCGTATTGAGAGGCTAACTATTGGGTTGCTGTTTTTTAATCAGGAACAGGACGTAGGTACAGGGATTAGCTGAGTATCCCTACCCCGGACCAGACACGTGAACGCGGCATAAACCGACCCGCGCATTTACAATGCTCAAGCACTGCGACGAGTACTGTCGGCAGCGCCTGACATCAGCCAAGCTTGTCAGCCCTTCACTGCAATAATTGAGCGCAATCCCACATCACGCTGGACTTGCGGCGCAGGTATTCGGAGAAAATTTCCCGCGCGGTTTCCTGATCGACCTGGATCTGCATGGCATCGACAAATTCGCTCACCGCCGCCACGGCATGGGCAAAGTGATTGCTCTCGGTGCCGCCGGTATGGACCGTGACCCAAGCCACCGTGGCGCGGGCTTTTTCTGCAGGCACGCCCATGTCGCGGACGAACCACTGTTTGTACAACGGATGGATGAATTCCACCTCTCCGTGGGTGTAGACCTCGTGGATCAGGGTGGTCAGCAGCCCCTGCAACAGGTCGCGATCGCGCAGACGGCGGGTGTCGGTCCAGTCCTTGAAGGACTGGGCCGAAGGCAGGCAGTTTTCCTTCAGAAGCCACTGATCATCGCCGCAGATGGGCGTGGCCATGTTGTAAAACAGATCCGAGTGCAAGGTATTACCCAGGGCGCCAAGGTCTTCATCGGTAATGCGCTGAAGACTACCGCAGGCCCGGTAGAGCATCTCGGCCGCCTCGGAGCCCTGCTCGGAGCGCGCCAACAAGGTGATACGGTTAGCCAGGCCGGAGACGCTGGCAGCCGAATTGTTGGTCTTGGACCAGCTGGCGAAAAACTTCCGCAACGCCTCTGGAGAATGGCGGCGAGACGTGAGCTTCTCAAAGGCATTTTCGATGTCCACAAGCGTACCCTCTTCGCTCCAGAACGCCTCGAACAGGGCATGCTTCAAGATACTGGCAGGCATGTCGTTCAAGACCGGCTCGACGATCTTCAACAACTGGCTCTGTTGGGTCAGTACGTTATTCATGGTCACCTTACATATTCCTTGTTGGATGATGAATCAAGCGGATTCACGGGCTCGGTCGAACCTGGCCCTTTGCGGTCGCGCATGACCGGTGTTTCGGGTTTTAGGGGCTTCCAGCCGGTCAAGGCGATCAGTAAAGACAACAGCTGGAAGCCGATGATCAGCGCCACACAGCCCTGCCAGCCCCACTGGCTCCAGATCATGGCGGGGACGATGGCGCCGAAACTGCCGCCCAGGTAATAGCAAGTCAGGTACAGCCCCACCGCGCCGGCCTTGTTGTGTCGGGCAGTCGCCGTGGCAAAGGAGTTGGCGGCCGCCTGGGCGAGAAACACCCCAGTCGAACTCAGAGCCAGGCCCAGAACGATCAGCCACAATGAGGGCAGCAGGGTCAGGGCCGAGCCGCTGACCCCGAGCAGCGCCGCGCCCACCAACAATTCCGATTGCGGGCGCGATCTGCTCAAGCGTCCAGCGATAGGGATCACCACCAGCGCCAGCAGGAACACCGCATAGATCGCCCCCAGGGCCGCAGCACCCAGATCGAACGGCGCCTGACTGAGGTACAGCCCGGCGTAGGTAAAGGTCGCCACTTGCGAGAACAACACGCAAAAGCCCACACCGTAGACCGCCAACAAGGGCTTGCTGTACAGCTCGCGAATGGTCAACAGGCGGCTGGGCTTGACCCTGGCAGCCAGCACCGGGTTGGCCGGCAGCAGAAAGTGGATAGCCAGACCGATGAGCAAGCTCAAACCCGCCAACAGTTCGAAAGCCTCACACCAGCCAACATACTCGGCCATGACCCCGGTCACGAAGCGCCCGGCAAAGCCACCCAGCACGGTCCCGGCGACATAGAGACTGGTGACTTCAGTGACGGTGCCGCCGCTCCAGCGATCGCCGATGTAAGCCACGCTGGTGGCGAACACCACCGGAATCAACATACCCTCGGCAAACCGCCAGACCAGCAATTCAGCAAAGCTGCCGGCATGAGCGGTCAACAGGGCCGGTACGGCCAGCAGCAACGCTGCACCGACAATCACCGTGCGCTGATCGATGCGGCCGGTGAGGACGCTGACAAAGGGCGCGGTGATGGCAACCGCCAGAGTGGTGACCGTGATGCTCCATCCGGCCTGCCTCGCGCTCACCTGAAAACTCAGGGCAAACTCCTGGAGAATGCTCTGGGTTGCATACAGGTTGAGGAAGGCCGCACAGCCACACAGAAACAGGGCGATACGAGCACAATGTAGGCGCGAACTCATGAAACCTCTCGTTTTATGACGAAAGGTCTTTATAGAATGTACGGCTTGCCCAAGACCAATACCGAATTCGGACCGATTAATACCCAAGGACCAGGATGCTCGATCTACGCAGGTTGCGTTACTTTTTGACAGTCGCCGAGGAGTTGCATTTTGGCCGCGCAGCACTGCGCCTGCACCTCGCCCAACCGCCCTTGACCCGACAGATTTCGGCACTGGAAGCCGAGCTGGGCTTTCGCCTCTTCGACCGCACCAGCCGTACGGTATCGCTCACTCCACAAGGTCATTACTTCCTGCCATTTGCCCGCAATGTGCTGGAGCAGGTCGACCTGGCCGAAGTCATCGCTGGCAAGCTGGCCACCGGCTCCGCCGGTCAACTCTCCCTGAGTTACGCCAGCTCCATCGCCCTGTCGGATATTTTCAGCCAGGCCATTCAGGCCTTTACCCAACGCTTTCCCAAGGTACAGCTGACCCTGGTGGAAGGGGCCTCGGGCAGCCAGTGGTCGCAAATCGTCGATGGCCGCATCGATATCGGCATGAGTCGGCTACAGCCACCAAGCGGGCAAACCGAGGTCCAGGCACTGTCGCTCGGCGAAGAACCGCTGGTGGCCGCCCTCTCCAGCGACGGCCCGCTGGCCAGCCAAGCTCAAGTGACCCTGGCCCAGCTCAGTGCGCACCCGTTGATTCTGTTTCCAGCCGACTACGGCTCGGGGCTCAACGAGGCCATCGAGCAGCTATACCAACGCAGCGGCCTGCCCCTGCTGCCCGGCCCGACCGGACGGCAGATCACCTCGATTATCGCCCTCGTGGCCGCCGGCCAGGGCGTCGCCCTGGTGCCCCGCTGCACCCAGACCCTGGCGAAAAAAGGTGTGACCTACCGGCCTCTGGCTGACCCCGACGCCACTGCGCAACTGCTGGTGCTCACGCGCAAACAAGGACGCAGCCTGCTGGTCGAGGCATTCATGGGGGTGATCAACGAACTCCTGCTGGCCCGGCAACGCCTCTGAAGGGCGCGATCCTGGCCTGGGGACCTCATGAGGCTCCCGGTCTATCGATAACCCCGCGCCTGCAAGTCAAACAACTGCGCATAACGCCCGCCAGCCGCTACCAGGCTGGCGTGATCGCCCCGCTCCAGGATCGCGCCCTGGTCCAGCACGATGATGTGGTCCGCATTGCGCACACTGGAGAACCGGTGAGAAATCAGCAAGGTCATGCGACCCTGGGTGTGCTGGCTGAAATGCTCGAACACCGCCGCTTCCGCCGCAGGGTCAAGTGCCGAGGTCGGCTCATCCAGAATCAGGATATCGGCGTTGCGACGCATGTAGGCGCGGGACAAGGCAATCTTCTGCCATTGCCCGCCGGAAAGTTCCTGCCCACCGGCAAACCATCGCCCCAATTGAGTGGCATAGCCTCGATCCAGATGTTCGATGAAGGGTGCGGCCATGCCCTCGGCGGCGGCTTCATGCCAGCGCTTTTCATCGTCAAAGGCCAAGGTGTCGCCCACTCCGATGTTCTCGCCGACGGAGAATTGATAGCGAATGTAATCCTGAAAGATGACACCGATGCGCCGACGAAGCGCATCCTCCTCCCACCTCTGCAAATCGCTGCCGTCCAGCAGAATGCGCCCCTGATCGGGGCGATACAAACGGGTCAACAACTTGATGAGCGTGGTCTTGCCCGAACCGTTCTCCCCCACCACCGCCATACTGCGACCCGGTACAAGGTGCAGGTTGATACCCTCCAGAGCGGCTCGACTCGCCCCCGGATAGCGGAAACCTACATTCTCGAAACGCACGCCATCACCGGGCACGCTACCCACGGTCAGGCTTCCGCTCTCCACCACCACCGGTTCGGCGAGGTACTCATAGAGGCTCGACAGGTAAAGCCCGTCCTCATAGAGACCGCTAATGGCGCTCAAACTACTGCTGACGGCAGTCTGCCCCTGCTTGAACAGCACCAGGTACATGGTCATCTGCCCCAGGCTGATGTTGCCGTGAACGGTATCGACCACCACCCAGGCATAGGCCAGATAGAACGCCCCCGTACCCAGCAGACCGAGCACAAATCCCCAGCCATCCCGGCGCAGTGTCAGGCGCCGGTCTTCGGCGTAGAGACGAGCGAACGTGTCTCTGTATCGCTGCAACAGCAGCGGCGCAAAGCCGAACAACTTGACCTCTTTGATGTAGCCCTCGTGGGAGAGCAGCGTTTCGATGTAACTTTGCTGCCGACTCTCCGGCGCGCGACGGGTGAAGAGACGAAACGCATCGCCGGAGAAATGTGCTTCGGCGAAAAACACCGGCAACGCACCGACCACCAGCAGCACCAGCGCCCAAGGTGAAAAATGCACCAGCAACAAGCCGAAACTGATCAGCACAATCAGGTTCTGGATCAGCCCCAGCGACTTGATCACCAGCGCCAACGGCCGGGTCGAGGCCTCGCGCCGCACCCGGACCAATTTGTCGTAAAACTCGGAATTTTCAAACTGCACCAAGGACAAGGTCTGAGCCTTCTCCAGAATCAGGGTGTTGACCTTCTGCCCCAACTGCACCCGCAACAACGACTGCTGGACCGAGAGTGCGCGTTGGGTCCCGGACAGAAACGCGAGCACGCCGGCTTCGAACAGCACATACCGCACAACGGGCCACAACGGCGCACTGCCCTGCTGCGCATGCAACTGCATAGCGGTCACCACCGCATCGACGATGCGCTGCCCCAACCAAGCCGCCAACGCAGGAAGCACACCGGCAATCAGCGTCGCCAGCACCAGCCCCAGAAACAGCCCGCGGGACGTTCCCCAAACCAGCAACAAGGCGCGTCTCGCCTGGTCGAGCAACGAGGCGAAACGGTTAAGAACAGGCATAGGACGATGAGCTCGGCGGTGGACGGAGAAAAGCCGTGTAGGGTTCTGTGAGCATGACAACGCGCCATGGTACTTCAGCTCGACAATGGGCCTCGCGGGAATCTCCGGACAAGCCGATTCCATGCTCAACCCTGCAGACGTAAAACTCTGTGCTGAACGACGAAACCTTTTCGCCTGCCTCTCGTATTACAGAGGCAGAGGTCTATCTTGCACAACCCGCTTCATAACAAGCGTTGAGGTTAGCCGTTGAACGTTGGGCAACGTCGAAAGGCTCTCATCGTAGAGCCTTTGAAAGGCCGGCAAATCCTGAGTGATGACGTGCAGCAGGTAGTCCGGCTCCCCGAATAGCCTCTGGGCATCGACCACTTGCGGGATCTCAACGAGCGCCGTCTCGAAAGCCTCGACAGCTTGCCTGTCGCCCTCGCGAAGCGTGGCAAACACCATGGCGGAAAAGTTAAGGCCCAATGCGCCCGGGTCCAGCTGTGCTCTATAGCCGAGCAACACACCCGACTCTTCCAGTACCCGGACTCGTCGATGGCAAGGGGAAAGACTCAGTCCCACACGCTCGGCGAGTTCGGTGACCGAAAGGCGACCGTCCTTTTGAAGCTCAGAAAGAATCTTTCGATCAATCCTGTCCATTTGGAAGAATCTCCCATCCTGTAGCGTTTTCATGACCATCTTTGAAAGTAAATTCTAACAAGATTTCATTATCCTTCCTCAAACCAATAATTGCCGCACTCCTTGGACCAAAGGAGCGGCGGCCTTTGATTCGCGGAGCAGGACGATGCAGAGAGCGGTGTATCAGCAGCAGGAGTGGGTTGCGCCATGACCTTCAGTATTTTTGTTGCCTTCTGGGCGGTGTCGATTCTGTTCGTCATCACGCCAGGCGCAGATTGGGCCTACGCGATTTCAGCGGGTTTGAGGGGCCGGGTCGTCATACCCGCCGTGGGCGGGCTTTTGTCCGGTCATTTGATAGCAACGGTGATTGTTGCCGGTGGTGTCGGCACCCTGGTTGCCAACCACCCCGTTGCCTTGTCGGTGCTGACCGTTGCTGGAGCGGGTTATCTGCTTTGGTTGGGCATCAACATGCTTGCCCGCCCCGCTACGCCGCACGCTGATGACATTCAGGCGTCGGACTCCTGGAAGCGCTGGGCGATCAAGGGGCTTTGCGTGAGCGGGCTGAATCCGAAAGTGTTCCTGCTGTTCCTGGCGCTATTGCCTCAATTTACCGACGCTGCCGCTGCCTGGCCTGTACCGATGCAGATGATTGCGCTGGGGCTCATCCACACTGTCAGTTGCGGCGTTATCTATCTGCTGGTCGGATTTGGCTCACAGGTCGTACTGCAGGCACGCCCCGCCGCGGCTCACTTTGTCAGTCGTTTCTCCGGAGCGGCCATGATCATCATCGCAGTCGTTCTGCTCACCGAGCAGATGCTGGGTTAATCCATTATTTCAGCGAGACAACGCCAATGAGCGACCAACCTTCACCGTATGGCAGCACCCCTCTCGCCCAACAGGCGCCTCGCGTCCGAATCCCGCATCTGAAACAGATGAAAGTGGAGGGCCAGAAATGGGCGATGCTCACCGCGTATGACATGTATAGCGCAGCCATTTTCGAAGAAGCCGGGATACCCGTCCTGCTGGTGGGCGATTCAGCCTCCAACAATGTCTACGGCAATGAGTCCACACTATCGGTTACCGTTGACGAACTTATTCCTTTGGTTCGTGCAGTCAGCCGGTCGACACAACGAGCACTGGTGATTGCCGATCTGCCGTTCGGCTCGTACCAGGCCTCGGCCGAACAATGCTTCCACACAGCCGTCCGGTTCATGAAAGAAGGCGGCGCACATGCGGTCAAACTGGAGGGCGGGATCGAGGTGTTGCCTCAGGTCGAGAAGCTCGCTAACTCAGGTATACCCGTCATGGCGCACATAGGTTTCACACCACAGATGGAACATCAACTGGGTGGCTACCGCGTCCAGGGCCGGGGCGACGATGCGCAGCGTCTGATAGACAGTGCCAAGGCATTTGAAGCAGCGGGCGCATTCGCTATTTTGATTGAGATGGTGCCAGGCGATGTGGGTCGAGCAATCACTGAAGCGATTTCAATTCCGACCGTCGGGATTGGCGCGGGTAACCACTGTGATGCCCAGGTGCTGGTCTGGCAGGACATGGCCGGACTGCGCACCGGTCGCATGCCGCGATTCGTCAAGCAATACGCCGACCTCCGTTCGGTACTTCACACGGCGGCAAGGGACTTTGCACTTGAGGTGGGGGCAGGAACATTTCCTGGCCCCGAACATACGTTTTAACCGCCCACCCTCACCGCCCAAGGAGCCTTTATGAAGAGCCCAAGAGAACGTGCCGCCGAAGGTCTGCAGGTCGGAGACCGGTTCACGATAGCCCGCTGTTTTTCAGATGAGGATATTCGTCAATTCGCGCAGATTTCTCGAGACTACAATCCGGTTCACTGCGATGCCCGCTATGCGGCGTCGCGCGGGTTCGAGGCGCCCATCGCCCACGGCCTTCTGACAGCCAGCCTCGTCACCGAAATTGGCGGGCAAATCGGTTGGCTGGCAACTGGGATGAGTTTCGCGTTCAAACGACCGGTTTATGCAGGAGAACAGATCACCTGCCACTGGCTGATCGCTGACATCGATGAGCGCGGTCACGCAAAAGCCGAAGTCAGGATACTCAACGCAGAGGGAATCACGGTGCTGGAGGCGACTACGACCGGAGTGCTGCCCGGAACTGAAGAACGTGAACGCCTCAAACAGATGCTTTCTGAAGGGAATCCAACCAACGGGGCTGCCGGATCCATGAGTTGATTCCGACCTTGGAACTCGCAAGGTGCCGACCAGAGAAACCATTTCTCAGTTCTTGAACCTCTTCCTGGAAAAGCCTTTTGATTTCACTGAGCAAAACCTCGAAGAGTATTTCTCCAAGTAGCCTGGCCAGATGCAAATCTATGGTCACCCCGACACCCTGCGAGGGTTACGCTTTCGCAGGGTGTCGGGGTGACCATCTCATTAAAGCCCAGCGCTAGGCTAGACTCTGCCCACACACCAAGGATTGGGCGCCAAATGAAACTAGCCTACCTGGTTCTTACTGCCTGCTTGATCTTTCAGCCCGCTTTCGCAAGGTCTGATACTAATCCCCAAGCAGTAAACCCTGACGAATCGCAGTTGATCGAGCATGGCTCGTACATAAATAGCGCCGGAAAAACCGTACACAGCCCCGCCCATACGAAATCAGATCGTGTACCGGAGGGCGCAACCGCCAAGTGTCGCGACAACTCCTACAGTTTTAGCCAGCACCGACGCGGCACATGCTCTCGGCATGGTGGCGTGATGGCTTGGCTGTAGCCTCATGGGAGCGAGGATGTCAGTGGGCGACTACGCTGATTGAGCATCGCCCTAGATAGATGTGCGGGAAACTCTGATGGCATCAATCGCATCTTGAGTGAGCACCATAACTGTCACTGTACTTACTTCAATCCGACTGATGATGTCTGCCCTCGGGCCTTGTCTCCAGGCAGCGCTTGCGTAGAAAACATTTTGAGAGACTACGCGATGGCTCTCGCTTTCATAGGAGCGAATCAAGTGATAGCTGTCATCGTTATGTAATGAGCCGCCATAAGAAACGACATCCATGCCAGCCTTCAAGTGAAGCGGAACACTTGCCTCTTGCATTAATCGATGGAAATCCGATCCCGATCCCGGTTTCAAGGTGTACATCAGGATTTCAACAATTCGAGTCATTCCAAGTCTTCCATGTGGGATTTCAGGCTCCCATCTTACGAACATGCATCCCCTTCGCAAACCTCTAGCGCTCGCAGCAGTTGTACCTTTTCGTTGGTGCTTCTGCCTCTCTCGCATAAGCATTACAGACTGAGCAAGGATGTGAAGCGATGAACAACAGATGACACACTCGCCTGGCCGAGCCCCAGAAACGACAAAGCCCAGCTCTAGACTGGGCTTTGTCGTGTCGGTCCCCCGAAACCTCCGGCCAATACACCCTCCCGAATCCAAACCTCAATGAAGCAAACACCAGTGCTCCCCAGCGCCGGGATCAAAACGAGATGCTGGCAGAGTGATTAGGCCAATGCATCACCAGTTCATAATCATCGGCAACCCAGGACGGAAATCGTGTGTCTGCTCGCTTGTGCCATGATCGATTTCCAATACGAGAAATTCGCAGCCTTTCCCGTGCTTAAGTCTGTGCATTGCACTGCAATAGTTACGATTGCAGTGCAATGACTGCCGGACTTTTCTGGTTTTGAATTCAGGTCTCTTCCCAAAATGCGCTATCCAGCGCCAAGGAATGACGATCATGCAATCCCGAACAGCCATTGACACATCTCAGCCTCAGCAATCACCCGAACGTCACATCATGCGCCGCAACGAGGTGGAGCGGAAAACCGGCTTCAAGCGTGCGCATATCAACTTGATGAAGGAAGGTAAATTCCCTCAAGCCAAACGCATTGGACTGCGCGCAGTCGGCTGGGACTCGCTGGAGATCGAACAGTGGATCACTGAGCGTTTAGCGCAGCAGGCCTGATGCCATGCTCCACCAAAGGCGGGGTAGGTAAAACCACAGTAGCTGCCAATCTCGGCGGTCTGCTGGCTGATGCCGGCCTACGCGTCCTGCTGCTCGATCTGGATAGCCAACCCACCCTCTCCAGTGGTTACGCCTTGAGCCAAAAAGTTGTTGCTGGTGCGTACGAGCTCATTGCACTCAACCTAACAACTCCTGCGCAGATTGTTTCCAGGACAGTGATCACAGGGCTCGACGTGCTCATCTCCAACGACGATCAAGGCCGACTGAACACATTGCTGCTGCATGCCCCCGACGGGCGATTACGGCTGCGCAATTTGCTCGACAATGTCCGCCCCAATTATGACCTGCTTTTGATCGACACTCTGGGCGCACGTAGCGTGCTGCTGGAGATGGCCATCCTCGCCTCCGACCTCGCCCTATCTCCCATCACGCCGGAAATGCTCGCCGCCCGCGAACTGCGCCGCGGCACTCTCAATGGCGTCAGACCTTCTCGTTGAAAACACGTTGATTTCTCTGAGTATTTAAAGCCTGACGACGACACGCTGAGAAAACAGCGCTCACACGCAAATCCCCACTACCAGCATGCCTATCACTTTTCCGCAATAAAATCTATTAGACCAATGAATGAGTAAAGTGCATCAATCTGCCAGCCGCAACTCGACGTTATAAAACGTCCAGGATCAATATGTTATCCTCGCCCGCTACATAAAATCGCCATTAAATAACACCCGCGAGCCTGTTATTTTAAGCGACAACACCCCGTCCACTCATAACAATCCATCGGAGATCACACAGTGGGAACTTTACTGGCCAACGCGCGTCCTGTAAGCGGGATATGCAGCGCTGGCAGGCGCCGGAAGCGAAGATAGCATAGTGCCATGCTATCCAGGCCAAGGTGGCGATCACCGGAAACTCACCTCCCTCGCAGGATAAGACAGAACCACCGCAGACTCACAACCGTGTTAAACAACGTAATATCCATCTAAAAAAACGTATCAAAATGTTAGCAATCGTCAGTCATACACAGGAACTATTGCACTAACATTCGTATACCAGTACCAGTACCAGTCCGAGTCAAAGCATGACGCTTATAGTGAAAGGAAGGGCCACAACTCACGGCCAGACAAAGGAGGAAACGGGTGTCCTCACCATAGGGCGAACCCGCACTTTAGCTGAGGGTTTCAGGCAGTTGCTAGCAAACCATGTACGCGATATACCTATTGATACGATGTGCTACAGTCATCTGCCCCAAAAAAACAAGCACTCAAGTTCGTATCGAGCGATCTTTGTCGTCATTGACAGCCCCCATGCTTTCCTTGAGAGCCTCGCCGTTGTGGAAAATATTCGCGCCGAAAATCTGACGCCAATAATCTCAGTAATCATTACCGGCAAAGGCACTTACAACAAGATGAAATATTATCTTGCCGGGGCCGATCACTGCATTAAATTCACCAGTGTTCCTGATGAAAATGCTGATGTGCTTACCGATTTTTTTTGCAGTCCCGAATGGCAAAGAGAAATAAATTTAGTGTTGGACCCCACGCGCATGTGCCTTCATGGCGCCGATCAAAAACTGGAAATATCGTTTGCGGAAATGAAAATTCTGGAGGCGCTAACGCAAACAACAAATCACATCTTGAGCCATGATGAAATTGCCAAAGTCATGGGGCTGAATATAAATTTCTATGATCCGAGAGCCTTGGAAAAGTCAATTAGTCGTCTTCGTGGAAAAATAAAAAACACGTATGGCACCAACGCCATTCAAAGCATCCGCGGGCATGGATACCGTTTAAGCAGAGGTCTGATTTTGTCAACCTGATCCACTTATATATTACAGAGGAGTTATTGCTTCATGAATGCGACTGGGTGCACCTCACACGCTAACGGTGCAGATCATTATCTGTCTCGACAATTGATCCTTAGGCGAGATGACTGCCCGTTCGGCAGCGAGATAAGGATAAACCACGAAGGCAGTCAGGTTCTTCCCCCTCACGCATCCTGCACCAGTGGCCTATACAGTGAAATACTGATGCAGACCCGATCGATTGCCTTCTCGCTAAAAGATCGCAACACCGCTACCGGGAGAGAATACTTCAGCCGTAGATTCGTTTGCGTAGCACAGTCAGATCTCGTCGATTCTGCGCTCGCAGAGGAACTGATACAATCCGGTGAGGCACTGCGCGATCTCGGCCAGACGTTGGTCATCGCCCTGAATGAGTTGCCCCTGTCGGCGGCCAGTTTCAAGGACAAGAAGAAGATCCTCCACAACGTGTATCTATTGAAAGACCACGGTATAGAAATTGCCCTCGACCACTACAACCCTCATGATGAACGTATCGAAATATTTACAACCCTGAATCTATTCAACTATATAAAGATTCCGATTTCGGACTTAGACTTGAGCCTTAAACTCAATGACAACCCTGAGTTATTCAATCGACTCTATGAACGCATGGTCACACTGAGTCACAACACCAAGGTTTTTTTTATAGCTGACAGAGTCGAACACACCCTCAGCCATATATTGGCACGCGCCTTGCCTTTTGATTACTTTCAAGGGAGCTATTACTCCCCTGCCGACAACCTTTAGATTTTTGACCTGTTGTGCCCTTCAGGAGAGTGAAATGGGAAATGGAATGACTGCCCCTCGAAAATACTTTGTCGTTGTTACTCATAACCCGGAATTACAACTTGAGCTCGAGACAATACTGTCCAGTGAGCGATATAATTCGTTCGGCACATCACTGGCAAAAATGTTTGTCGAAGATTTTGTATTGCCCTTCCCATCCCCTAAGCTTGCCGACGTTTTTTTCCAGCACGTGAGCAGAGCGGCCCCGCCCGCCAACAGGCATGACACACCGCTTATTTTGTCAGCATTGGAGTCTGAGTGGCGAACGTCCCAGCCATCCACCCAACCGAATAGCATCGCCTCGGCTATAGAGGAAGCCAAAGGCGGCGCCGATGATCCCCCGGACTTAGCAGCCAAAGTGCACTTGCCATACGCTGAAGCCTGGCGCCTGAGCAATGGCAGCAACGCCTTGGTGAAAGACGATGTTGAAATTGTATTGACGGGTTTGGAGGCCACCCTTGTAAAGAAAATGTTGCACCATGAAGAGCGCGTGGTCAGTAAAGATGATCTTATTCGGAGCATCGGCAGAGAGCCCGAACACTATCAAGGTCTCGAAATGTGCTTGAGTCGACTTCAGGAGAAGTTCAAACAGGTCAGCAACGGCGAACGTCTTT
This sequence comes from Pseudomonas sp. GW822-FHT02D10, assembly GCF_058802345.1. NCBI lineage: Bacteria > Pseudomonadati > Pseudomonadota > Gammaproteobacteria > Pseudomonadales > Pseudomonadaceae > Pseudomonas > Pseudomonas sp. GW822-FHT02D10. The sequence continues at coordinate 249,084 of NZ_JBXAOB010000006.1, read as the reverse complement.
TCCGCGCCGTGAGGAACCGTGGCTACTGCCTCATACAAAAAATAACACGCGGAAAAAAGCTTGATATGAACACATAGAGCAATACCCCGGTGGTACCACTACAAAAATAAAAATCGTACCCATTACTATAAATTCCCCTGCCTTTCTCCCTCACCGCCAAACTAAGCATCGATATAATACCCACTGTGCCAACCCCCATCATCGACCATTTCTAACGCCGCCTGACACCAGCGACAATCGTGATATTCGGCCGTTATAAGTCGTCAGACAGTGCACCTCTCAATAAATTAATCTATTCATTGACGACAGCGCCGACAGCGGTATTGCTATTGCTATCGCCGTGCCACCCAAAATAAAAATAATAACTTCGGCTTCAGTAACCTGGCTTTTGTCTGTCGACACGTGAATGGACGCATGGGGGGATATATAGCATGGTTAACAGTCTTCGCATCAATCGAGATACCAGCCTCAAAGGACTTACCTTCTGGGGACAATGGACACTTGCACTGGGCTTTGTTGTCGCTCTGTTATTTCTACTGGTTTATTCCCGGACAGGAACGGTAGAGTTTTATTATCGTGTGTGCGCAATAGTTACTGTTCTCGCGTCCGTCCCGGCCTATTCATGGTGTGGCGTCTATGCAAAAAAAGATGACTACCTGACGGGGTTGTTACGCCTGCTCATGGGTTGGTTGCTGACACTGGCAGCTTTAGCAGTCGTGGGCTTTATCTGTAAGGCCAATGAGTTATTTTCTCGTGAAATAATTCTGGTGTGGTCCGTCACCAGCTACATCGGACAGGCACTTTTGTACGTGCCTCTGCAGGTTTTTTCCAAATACTATCAACGGTCACTTCAAAGCGAGCATAAAACGCTGATTGTTGGTACGAGTGAGCTGGCATTGGAGTTGGCTAAAAAACTCCGCACCCTTGAACACTTTCCCTTGGTCGGCCTGGTCAGTTCTGACCCCACTCCCTTGCTGGAAATGGGTTCGCCTTGCGTCGTAGGTCAGCAGGAAGAACTGCTTGAGCTGATCCAGACCCATGACATTCGACGTTTGTACATCACGCTGCCCCTGAGTGAAGCGTCACAAATCGAAGCCATGTACATTAATTTGCTCGATGCCAACGTAGACGTTGTCTGGGTTCCAGACTTGAACAGCCTGACGCTGCTTAATCACTCGGTGCGAGTGGTGGATGGCTTGCCGGCGATCTATTTGAATGAAAGCCCGTTGACCAGCCAACCTACTGCCGCCCTGAGTAAAAGCCTGCTCGACAAAAGCGTGGCGCTGATGGCCATTGGTGTTCTGAGCCCGCTGTTATTGCTCGTTGCACTTGCCGTCAAACTCACCTCCCCGGGTCCAGTGTTCTTCAAACAGGACCGCCACGGCTGGAATGGCAAGGTCATCAAGGTCTGGAAGTTTCGCTCGATGCGCGTGCACGACGATCTCGAGGTCAAGCAGGCTAGTCGTCATGACTCACGGATCACCCAGGTCGGGCGCTTTATCCGTCGCACCTCAATCGATGAGCTGCCGCAGCTGTTCAATGTCATACAAGGCCATATGGCCCTTGTCGGGCCACGTCCTCATGCCATTGCGCACAATGATTACTACTCCGGCAAAATTCTCGCCTATATGGCTCGCCACCGAATCAAACCAGGTATTACCGGGCTGGCTCAGATCAACGGTTGCCGCGGCGAAACCGACACCCTCGACAAAATGCAAAAACGCGTCGAGATCGACCTTAAATACATCAATAACTGGTCGTTGTGGCTTGATGTGAAAATCTTGATCAAGACCCCCTTCACCTTGCTGTCAAAAGACATTTATTGACGGCGAAGACTTCAGTTTATTGATTGTGCGCCAGCAGATTAATCAGGGGACGTGAGTCCCCTTTGCATTTGATTCTGGCGACAACTCAAGACCATAAACTTGCTAGTAAGGAAGACTCGGATGATCGCGAGCGAGCAATGTGCCGTGCCAGCCTGGTACCTGATTCACTGCAAAGCCAAACAGGATGAACGCGCCGAGGACAACTTGATGCGTCAGGGGTATGAATGCTTTCGCCCCACCTATCGATGTGAGCGTCTCTCACGGGGCAAGCGACAGACTCTCTGCGAGTCGCTGTTTCCTGGCTATCTGTTTATCCAGCTCAGCCTGCACGACAACTGGGCGCCGCTGCGTTCGACGCGCGGCGTGTTGAGGACCGTGAGTTTCGGCGGCCAGCCTGTAGCGATTGCAGATGAAGTCATTGGTCACCTAAAACTGCGTGAGCGTGAACCGGGCGTGCAAATGCTGACACCGGGTGACCCGGTGCGTATCAATCAAGGGACTTTTGCAGAACTCGAAGCGCTGTTTATGGCGATGGATGGCGATGAACGGGTTGTACTGCTGATGAATTTTCTACAACAAGAGCAGCACGTCAATCTGCCGTTATCGAGCATCACCAAGCTTTAGGAACATCAGGGCGCTGCGCGAAAAGGAGCCTCTTGCACAACGCCCTGATCATTGTTCCACCCTTCCTGCGCGCGTCCTCTGGCTGACCACACTGCGATCTACAGAGTTTGTCCACTCTGCAGATCGCCTCCTCACTCGGTGATCTTCTCAAAGTTGCGATAGAACAAGTCACTGTCACGGCTATCGGTCATCGTGTGCAGTGAGTAGGCACGATTGAGCCGTGCACCACCATCCCGGGTCAAAGGTGACCAGATGATATTGGCGCGGCGCATCGTCGACACGCTCATCAACTCGTCGAAGGGGATGGAGATGTAGATTCCCTTATCGAAACTGCCTTCGCCATATTCTGCTTTCGTGGCGGTGGTCAGCGTGACCCAGCCACCGAATCGCACACCATTGCTGAACCCACGCGACAGGTCGATCGTCGTGCCCCAGTCGCGCGCCAGGTAACGTCCAACGCTGACAGCCGCTTGAGCCTCGTATGGCAAGTCGGTATAGCCCGTAATGTGGCCAGTGACGGTCGAGTAATCACGTAGACCGAACCCCTGGTCGAAGTCACGTTGGCGAACGTAGTTCAGATCGGCGCCGACAGACCAGCTCTGGCCCATAGGACGAAAGAGCAACTCGCCGCCGACGCCGGCAAACATCGACTCCAAATAGCCCCCATAGACCATGCCATACAGGTCTTTATCCAACTGCCTGGCGTGGTTGAGCTGGAACGTGGGCATGGTGACTTCAGAGGTCGTCAAATACTTGCGCAGGTCCGTGCGCACCCGGGGCAATCCACTCGGTGCGTCGTAGGTGAACTTGTTGTAGTTGTTCAACAAATTGGCACTCAACTGGCCACTCCACCAGATATTGCGCGTAAAGCGGTATTCAGCGTCCGCATCGGCGGTGAGCTGGTAGAGCAAGCCGTCAGGACCACCGATGTTCTGTTTGTAGCCCAAACCAAACCCATAAGTGAAGGGGTCCCGAGCCCCGGTATACAGCGTCGTCTCGGTGTGTGGGAGTGCGGCGTTGACCTCGGTGGCACGATGCAGATCTTGTAGACCCTCTTCGTTTTTGACCACCTCGCGAAATATTTCGCGGGGCACACTGGTTTCTTCCAGCGGCATGTCGTATCGCTTGTTCACCAGGGTGAACCAATCGATATCGTCGTTGACGCTGTTGTCCAGAATCCGGCTGGCTCGGCCGACGGCTTTCGCTGGAAAGAAGTAACGCGACTGCTCGCCGTACACCAACAATTCAGAGCCGCGTTGGGTGATGCGCTCTACTTTGTAGCCGGCATTGTTCTGCAGGCGCTGGGAGACATTGGCCCAATTGACCTGATCCGCAGAGGTAGCGGGTGCCTGGGCCGGAAGTGGTTCCGCTGGCGGGTCATAGGTCTTGGTCGGCGTCTTGCGGCTGACAAAGTTGGTATGCACTGTGATTCCGAACATCGCGGTATTGCCGCGCTCCCAGCCGGCGCTAAGGTCAACCGAGTCTGTCAGCTTGTAAACCGCACCGATGTTGATAGGCGAATCTTGCTTGATAACGTTTTTGAGCGGCTCGTTTTTATAGTCGTTGCCTTCGTACTCGACTTTCAGGCTCAGAGGCGCCCAGGGTGTTTGATAAGCCACCCCGCCGAACAAGGCTGGAGATCCTCTGAAATAGGAGTTTGTGTTCACATTGCCCGCTCGGGCAACTGCAGCAGTGCTCTGGGGGCGGTCGTTGAATTGGTCCCCAATCACGGCCAGCGGGTTACTGAAATCTCCGCGATTGCCGATGTAGCCCCACGCGACGCCTAGACTGAAATCAACATCGCCAGCACGCTTGTTCGCAACGAAGTACTCGCTGGAGAATAACCCGGTGCCGCCAATATCCCGGAAGCCCAACGCAACTTCGGGCAGCCAATGGCTTTCTTTCAAAAGCCGGGCTTTGGCATCGATCGCTTTGTCTTTGAAGCTTTGACCGCCACTGAATGAGTCGGGACCGTACTTGCGGTTAGTAATGGCGGTGTATCGGAAGGAACCTTCAAGCCATTCAAAGGGCTGCAATGAAAAACTGTAGCGGTTGTAGGGACTGGTTCGACTGGCATTGACACTCAGTTCGCCGGCAGGCGCCATACGCGCGGTGGGGGTCTGTAACAAGCCCACACCACCGAAATCACTCTGGGTATAACGCGTCTCTCCATGAGCCAAGCCACAAGGCAACAACAGGACGGCTGCAAAACGTAACTTCAAGGGACCACCTCAGCCACCGGTTGAGTGGCGAGGAACTCGGCCAACTGCTGATTGAGTTCAGGCGTGGGCGGATCAAGATCATCGTTCTTGATCGGCACCAGGATTTTGCTACCGGCGGCAGGGACGTATCCCGCCTCCCGATTCCACAAGGCGATGCCAACCTGTTGGGTGTGGCCATCGGGCTGGATAATCCAGAGGTAGTCCGCCTCGGCATCGGACGAAGCCTGACAGGATGGCAGATAGTCGCGGGCTTCTTGCATCGCGCGATAAGGCAAATGACAGGGGACCGCAACAGCGCCTAACACCTCCACAGTATCGGGACGCAGCGGATAGACAAGACGGTCGCCGTCATCAAGACGGTAGTTACGAGCAAACCCGACCTCTACGGCAACCGGATCAAGTCGTGCAACCTGACGACCCGTCACGGGTAAGCGGCTGACCTCTTCATAGAGGTGGTCCGCCAAGGCAGCCCGGGCAGGTTTGTCAAACAGCAACGCGCCGCGCTGAAGTACTTTCAGATCGAACAACACCCCGGCTTTTAGCCGACTCTGTTTTTCGAGCAAGGGCCGGCGCAACCATGCTGCGCCCAACCAGTAACTTTCGGCGTTGGGCTGAGCCGCGCTGATGACGTCCAGCAAGCGCGCTCCCGGCTGAACCTCGAATTGACCAGGACTGCGAACGTCACCGCTGACAGTGACAGCCGCATGGCTCACGCCCGAGTTGGCTAATAGCAAGCCCATAAACACTCTATTCAGGCGCTTCAATTAATAGCTCCCTGCTCACGTAGCTGAATGACCTTCAGGGAAAGTTGAGGCGTCAGATGTTGCTCGCTCTGCATGACGAAGCCATCGCGAGGTCTGATCCAATAATGATTGACTGCATGGAAATCTATTTCGGGAGCGTCAATGCGCTCGTCAACACGGAGCAAGGCGTAAGTCTTGTCCAGAACCTTGATGTCCTCGGTGCCTTGTCGGGTAAACCGGCTGTTCACGGCAATCCCGACACGGTAGCCGTCATAGATATCGATCCAGCGGGTACTGCTATAACCGTCGGGCAGCAGATGCAGGCCTCGCTTGAACGGAGACTCTCCCTCCCAGCGAGTACCGTCGAGGTTGATACCAAGGCCGACGCTGCGCACGATCAAACCGTCGCGCATCAACAACACCTGCTTACCGGAAGCGACCCAGAACTGCAGGTCGCCGCGCTGGCGAATCATCGCCATCACCCCTTCGTTAGTGGGGGTGGTGACTTTGATCTGTGGAAAGGGAACAGCGTCCACTTGAGCCTGAGTCAACTCCAAAGAGTCTGGCCCCACAATGGACGCTTCAAGAGTATTTAAGGAGGCCCTCATCAGCGGGTTACACCCACACAATAGGAAAGCCATCACCAGATAGGTGCTATTACGCAAAATGCTCACGGGTAAACGGTGCCCTTATCTGCTGCTGGCTGCGCTCATATCATTTTTTGCAGCTGCGCCTATACCGACGAGGGATGCGGATGGAAGCAACTGGCTGATAAAGCGATTCCAACGGGTAATATTGGCAGGCCCGACATAGACCACATCTTGCGCTTGCACATCGAAACGTGTTGCCAATGCCATGGCAGAAGGCGAGTTCGCTTCCAGCTGGAAAATTTTCGCCGGCTCTTTATCCAGATTATCTACGCCCCTGATCACATAAACCGCATTACCATTAGAGGTTGTCTGGTTCAAGCCGCCTACCGTACCGAGCACATCGGAAAGGTTCATGGTTTTGGTCTTGAAGCTCAATGCCCGGGGCTGGTTAACCTCGCCCATGACATAGATCCGTTTGCGATCGTTGTAAGGCAGATACAATTGATCGCCATTTTTGAGGTAGACATTGGGCAACTGGGAGTTGCTCTGACGGTTGAGCGCGTCCAGGTCCAGTTTATATTCGTGACCATCACGGGTAAGGGTCAGGCTCGAGAGGTCAGCATTGAAAGGATCGACGCCAGCAGCACCAATAGCCTCCACAACACTCAGTGGCGTTGTGGTGAGCGGCTGTTGCCCTGCCCTGATGACGGCGCCAGAAACAACGATTTTTTGGCTGGCGAACCGCAATACACTGATGTCCACTTGTGGACTTTCAATGAACTGCGATAAACGACTGGAGATGTAGGCACGCAACTCTTCAATTGTTTTACCTGCGGCAGCGACATTGCCAACATAGGGGTAAAAAAGATTGCCGTCCGGGCGAACAAGACGCCCATTCGCATCAATTTGCTGCTGTGGCCCCGAAGGAGCTGTCAACTCTGGATGGTCCCAAACGGTGATAAACAGCAAATCATTGGCACCAATCCGGTAACTTTCCGGCGAGTAGTGCAACAATTCGGCCGCAATTGTCTCACCTGGCTGAGTCGCGGCGTCCATGGCGATCAATTTAGGCGTGATAGGGATCAGTTCAACGCGGCTGCTCTCCGGCGTCCCATCACGAACGATTTGACTAGTATCCATATGTTGACCAGGAGAAAACATACAGCCTTGCAAAGTAATACTTGCCAGTATGGCAACAGAAAAATGACGAATCATATTGGCACTACGCTAGTTGAGAGCACATCCAAAAAAACAAGGTCACCCAAGTAGCCCTGCGTGACCTTGTCCAGAACACTTCAGGCTATTTCACTTACTGGTACCGGTGGTACCTGTAGTGCCGGTAGTGCCCGTAGTACCACCATTAGAACTTCCGCCACTGTTGGAAGCGGCTACCGCACCCGCGACCACCGCAGCGCCGACCAGCACGCTTGTACCCACAGTGACTGAACCGATCAGAGGGGTACTTAGAGTGAGCGGACTCTCCACCGCCGCACTCGGAGCGACCGGTTCCGCCGCCATTGCTGAAGTACTTGAAATAGCCAACAACGCAACAGCCAATAGTTTTTTCATATCAGATTCCTTCTCGATATACAGGATTTGATACTCGGCTCCAAGAAGCAAAAAAAGAAAAGGCACCGACAAATAATAAGTGTCAGATGACTGTATCCGTTCCCCTCCTACATTCCTGTAGATCATGTCACTCACAGATCATGTATGCCAGTGTCGACCGTTGCTCAGCCAGTCGCGCGAACCATAGCCAATAGCTACAGTGTTTTCTAACATCCATGGATTCTCTAATGAACTCAGCGTATTCAGAAGCTTTTTCAGTGCGCAGTATGGGATCCGAACAGCTTGATTTCTGCGAGGAGTGTTAATAATGGTCAGTTTTACATTTACGGTTTTTAGGCTTCGGACGTTTCAACGCGTCACTAACTGCTGAAGAACTGGCTGGAGCTCTTGTACCCAGCCTCTCGGTAGCAATCCATGTGCGTCCGCCAGTTTCTGGCAGTCCAACACGGACCACTGAGGCCGCTTGGCTGGAGTCGGGTACTGCGCGGTGGTGATTGCACTTAAATCCGGGCGCTTTACCAACAGACCAAAGCTAACAGCCTGGGTGAATATCTCGTTGGCAAAGTCATACCAGGTGCAAGCAGGGAAGCCACTGTAGTGATACACCCCCCACTCAAGGCGCCCTTCTCGCTGAAAAATCGAAGCCAACGCCCATAGCGTATCGGCAATGCTACCTGCGGAGGTCGGACCACCGTGCTGGTCAGCGACGACGGACAAGGTGTCCCGATCCTGTCCAAGACGAAGCATGGTCTTGACGAAATTGTTACCGTGCGCCCCAAACACCCAACTGGTCCGCAGAACCAAATGGCGTGAGCATTGCTGTAACAGTTGCGTCTCTCCGGACAACTTGCTTAATCCGTATACACCGGTAGGAATGGTCACGTCATCGGGCGTATACGGCTTATCGCCATCACCGCTAAACACATAATCCGTGGAAATATGCAGCAGCGGGATGCCCATCTTTTCCGCAGCAATCGCCAGATTCGCCACGCCGTCTGCGTTGACAGCATAGGCGCGCTCCCGGTCAGTTTCGGCCTTATCCACCGCCGTATACGCAGCAGCGTTAATCACCAATTCAGGCTTAAGCGTTTCAAATACGGCCTGAACCTGTTCGCGATTACTGATGTCCAGTTCTTGCGAGCCATAGCCAAATGCAGAAAAACCCGCGGGCACCCGCTGGAGCAACTCGTAGCCGACCTGGCCCTGAGCGCCTGTGACAAGAACACGCATATTCATTCCCCGCCCAATAGAGCTCGCAAGCTCGGGTGACGCAGATCCTTCTCCGAAAGTGTGGGGGCTTCCATTGGCCACGGAATGTTTACATCAGGGTCATTCCAGATAAGACCACCCTCTTCCTCCGGTAGATACAAATCGGTGCATTTGTATTGAAAGTCTGCAATATCACTCAGCACACAGAACCCGTGGGCATAACCCGGTGGAATCCATAGTTGAAGATGATTGTCCGCGGTGAGTTCAACGCCAACATACTCGCCACAGGTCGCAGACTCAGGGTTGATATCGACCGCCACATCGTAGACCGCACCCCGAGTAACGCGCACCAATTTGCCCTGGGGCCGATTGCGCTGGAAATGCAAACCACGCAAGACGCCATACTGAGACCGTGAATGATTGTCCTGCACGAACGGCAGCTCAATTCCGGCGTCACGATAGCGCTGCTCCTGGTAGCACTCCAGGAAGAATCCACGCTCATCGCCAAACACCTTAGGCTCAATGATCAGAACGCCAGGTAATTGGGTCTGGATGACATTCATTTTGAAGGCCTCGTTGCCAACAGACCAGCGAGGTACTGGCCATAACCTGTTTTGTGAAGAATAGTTGCTTGTTTATCCAGCTCTTGCGCGCTTAACCAGCCCTGGTTGTAGGCAATCTCTTCCAGGCACGCAACCTTCAAACCCTGACGCGCTTCAATAGTCTGAACAAAGTGTCCGGCTTCCATCAATGAATCATGGGTGCCGGTGTCCAGCCAGGCGAAGCCCCGACCCAAGACACTGACGTGCAGGTCACCACGTCGCAAATAAGCATTGTTCACATCAGTAATTTCAAGCTCGCCCCGTGGCGAAGGCTTAACGTTTTTGGCGATCTGCACCACGTCGTTATCATAAAAATACAGCCCGGTAACCGCATAGTTGGACTTCGGACGCTTGGGCTTTTCTTCGATAGAAATAGCCTTTCCATGGTCATCAAACTCCACCACACCAAAGCGCTCTGGATCAACGACATGGTAGCCAAATACGGTGGCACCGGATTGACGTTGCGCAGCTTCCAACAGGCTGGCGCTGAAGCCATAACCGTAGAAAATATTATCGCCCAGAACCAAAGCGACATTGCTGTCACCGATAAAGTCTTCCCCAATAATAAACGCTTGGGCTAAACCATCCGGCGAAGGCTGCTCGGCGTAACTGAGCTCAATACCAAAAGAAGAACCGTCACCTAACAGCTTCTGGAAGTTGGGCAAATCTTCCGGGGTTGAAATAATCAATACTTCACGGATACCGGCAAGCATCAATACCGACAACGGATAGTAAATCATTGGCTTGTCGTAAACGGGCAGTAACTGCTTGGATACACCACGGGTGATGGGATGCAAGCGGGTGCCGGAGCCCCCTGCCAAAATGATACCTTTCATAGAGAGCGTCCTTTAGTCGTTAATCAGAAAATAAAGTAGTTTTACACCTATCAGAGATCGCCAATACGCCCTAATTGGTATTGACCATTGAGCACACGCTCCCACCATTGAGTGTTATTCAGATACCACTCGACTGTTTTTCGCATCCCACTCTCAAATGTTTCTTGCGGAACCCACCCGAGTTCACGCTGAATCTTGCTTGCATCGATCGCATAACGAAGATCGTGACCTGGTCGGTCCTTAACAAAGGTGATGAGCTCACGATAAAAACTCACACCCTGCGGCTTGATCGGCGCAAGCTCTTCAAGTAAGTCACAGAGCGTTTCTACGACGTCAAGATTACGCTTTTCGTTATGGCCGCCAATATTATAGGTTTCACCTACGACTCCCCGTGTGAGCACCTCATACAAAGCACGCGCATGGTCTTCAACAAACAACCAATCACGAATCTGTGTACCATCGCCATACACCGGCAATGGCTTCCCATGAAGGGCATTCAAGATCATGTGAGGAATTAATTTTTCAGGGAAATGATAGGGCCCATAGTTGTTGGAACAATTGGTGACCAGTACGGGCAACCCGTACGTTCGGTACCAGGCACGCACCAAATGATCGGAACTGGCCTTGGATGAAGAGTAAGGTGAGCTGGGTGCATAAGGCGTCGTTTCTGTGAAAAAATCCTCAGTACCTTCAAGATCTCCATACACCTCATCGGTAGAGATATGATGGAAGCGAAAATTTTGCTTCGCCTCATCTAAGAGCTCACTCCAATACCGTCTGGCTGCTTCCAGTAGCGTGTAAGTGCCCACAATATTGGTTTGTATAAAATCAGCAGGGCTATCTATAGAACGATCAACATGAGACTCAGCAGCCAAATGCATGACTGAATCAGGACGAAATTCTTTAAAGGCATTATCCAACGCGACGGCATCACAAATATCAATTTGAAAAAAATGATACCGGGACGACTCTACAACATCGGACAGGGATTCCAGGTTACCCGCATACGTCAGCTTATCGAGGTTAGCCACCTCGCACTGAGTATTTCTGATTAAGTGGCGAACCACGGAAGACCCGATAAATCCTGCGCCCCCCGTTAGAAGAATTCGTTTAGTCATTTACTTAAGCCTCGCGGGATACCAAGTTGTAAGCAATTTTTCATACTGAGAAAGAATATTTTCCCACGTAAAGCTCTCTTGAAAGCGACGAGCACTCTCTGCCTTCATCAAGAGCACGTTGGATTTATAATCCTCATCAAGAGCTGCATCAAATAGTGAAGCGCAATCAAACTGATCCTTAAAATAAATCGCCGCATCACCCGCAACCCAACGATTGAAATGGTTGTCATGGGCAATCACAGCACACCCTGCACCTAACGCTTCAACGAGTGATGGATTCGTCCCTCCCACCCGGTGACCATGAATATAAAACCTACTGTAGAACCGTAATGCCTGTACGACTGATTGTTCGTAGATGGCGCCAGGGAAGATGACTTCATCACTAGCGGCATCCATTACTTTTTTGTGATACGGTATTTTCTCGGGAGTAAAGTTACCCAATACCACAAGTTTATGATTACGAACCTTGCTGCTGAATGCTTCGATAATTTCAAAAAATGAGTTTTCAGGTTCTGGACGAGCAATGACGACTGAAAACCCACCGTCCTTTAAGTTATACCTGTCCAAACACGTTACATCAGCATCCAAGACTTCATCGCCACCATAAGGAATCATTGTCACTTTCGACTCTGACACCCGGGTTGCCAAATGCGATTTTATGAGCGGATGATCCGCCACTAGGTGATTTCCGACCCAGCATCCCGCCCTCTCATTCATCCAAAACCATGCCTTAGCAACACTTCCCCACTTATCTCGCTTCCACTCAATACCATCCATATTGATGACATTGACTTGACCTTTAATTCTTTGAAGCATATTGAACAGGGCTGTATTATAACCAAGGGTTAGAAACAAGCCCTTTTTACCCAGCGCATCAGTAGTTGCCTTCCAGTCAAATAACACAGTACCACCAGCACCCGATCGAGATACCGGGATATGTATTCTGTTGATGCCATTCCAATTACTTGTTGAAACGTCACCATCACCATCTTCCTGACAATACACGGTGACATCCCAGCCGTTTTTTGTCAGGTACAGTGAAAGTTTCTCTGCGAATGTCTCAAACCCACCATGTCGTGCGGGAATTCCGCGTATCCCAAGGATAAATAATTTTTTCATCGTGCTCTACAATATAGGTGAAACATCACTGAGGCATAGCTAAGCTTTAAACTAGAGGCAACCACTAAACACCCAATGCAATCAGTATGTTTTTTTTATAACTTCGCATTGAAAATCTTTCCAAATAGGTACGCTTCGCCCTTAGACTAACCTGCCTGTATTCTTCACTATCAGAATTAGAAAGACTCATTAGCGCCTTACACAAGCTGTCTACATTAGCAGGTTCAAATAGATAACCATCATGACAATCAGTAACTATTTCTATTAACCCCCCGTGTGCAGCTGCTATGACTGGTTTTCCCACCGAGAATGCCTCAATCGCAACGCGCCCAAAGGGTTCTGGTTTTATGGAGGGGACAAGAACATAATCTGCCCACTCATAATGCTCCGCAGGGTCAGAACAAAATGAAAAAAACTGAACGTTTTCAGACAAACTAGAATGTCTTTCAACTCTGCCGACCAATTCTTTTTCTAGATACTCATACCCCTCATAGGGGCTGCCCACTATGCGGATTTTGAAAAAAATAGACTCACTCTCCGACAACTTCTCCAAGGCATCAATTAAAAGACTTTGCCCCTTCCACGTATTAATCCTCCCAATCAATAAAATATTTTTAACAGGAGTTATTTTACGCTTGGAAATAGCGAGATGCAGCTCTTCCACCCCATTGTAAACCACCTCCCCAGGCAACTTAAAACTTGACTGGGTTGCCTGCGAATTAAAAATTAATTTCGCACCAGAAAAAACCAAAAGAAGCTTGAAGACAATTATACTTTTGCGATCTGGTATTTCTCTAATATGGCAATACACCTTCTTGCTCGACAACCTATATAACCCAGACGCCAACAAGGCGGAAAACATTACAGCAGTATTAATATAAACAACATCATAAGACCTGAATTTTCTCACGTAAAAAAACACAGCCCGTATAATTTCAAACGCATAACGGAATGGTTTTTTTAGTTTTTGCTTACGTAAAACCCCATAAGGATAAAACTCAACGACAGAACCTTTATCTCTTAGCAGTGGCGCTAACTCGCCATCAGATGGCAATATCGAATGGACCTCCGTCCCTGTACTTGATATCGACTCGATTGCGCTTAGAAAGCTACGATCCGACCCATATAGCTCGGAGCCTTGATGCAAACATAATATTTTATCGAGCATACTCAATCCTGAAATTTTAGTATCTTAGGAAACAAACCCAGCAGAGAGATATAATTGATATTTCTTTCCCTGATTATTGTTTTCATACAGAAAAAAAACAGATAGACCGCTATCTTAAACTTAAAGTTATTGACCTGATCAAAGACATACAGTCTGGACAACACTAAATTTTTCAGTCGATTCACTCGTGACGCGTAGGCCTGCCCCTGCTCCCTCAATGCAGAACTGTGAATCAACACTGCATCCAGGATAAATATTTTAGGGAAGCGTTTTGCATAATCAATAAAAAACCTTGTGTCTACACCATAAAAACTCAAGCGCTCATCAAATCTAATTCCTGCATCAAACACCCGCCGGCTTATGATAGTCCCGCTCATCATTGCGACTAAACTTTCTGAATCCTTGATTCCCGTTTTTAAATGTTCGTTATTTATTTGCTTCCCTCGGACACCTTTCACCTTACCTGGAGAAATCAGACTGTCATTAAAAAGAATCCGAGGTATGCCCACCTGAACGTCACTGCCAAAAAAGCCATGCAAGCTTTGAATATATTTTTCAGTTACTTCTGAATCATCATCTAGAATGATGAAGTACTCTGCACCTTCTGAGACGGTTGTTATTTTATTATAAACAACAGAAAGCTTTTCATTTCTTCCAGCGTGGAAATAGTTAACAGTCCCGTTAAAATCGGGAATCGCTTCCTTACCAAATCCTTGAGTAGAATTATCCCAAACGGACAACGATGGGATTATGCGAAATCTGGAGTAATTAATCGAGGCCAATGACTTAAGTGTCACGGTAAGCGCTGGCCGTGTTGCATAGACGACCACAATGAAATGTATCTTTACCTGTTTACCATTGTAAATGGTCATCCTTCACTCTCCATACATTTCGCTTATTCAAGTCGATCACGGCAAGAGGAAATAATATGCAGTTAACCCCCGCGACGGCACAGGCAATAGAAAGTGCAGCCCCGATCGTCCCCCACATCTCGAGCAATACATAAGTCACTGCTGGGGAGCCAAAGGCTACAACATAAAGACTAATATTCAATGCGCTCATTTTAGAAGCGTTCTGAAAGTAATATCCGCAGACAGAAGAAGCACAATTAATAAAGTAACCAACCAACACTATATAGGCTGGAATTTTAAACTCCTGAGGAAAATCATTATAATAGCTGACCACTAGAAGCAGTAAAAACAGGTATGCGCTTGACAAAAGCATCAGCTTCTTGGTGTTCGACCAAAAAATAGTATGGATCGATTTAAAGTCCAACTGACTTGCGAATTTCGAAATATGAGGTGCAGAAATTGAATTAATGGATATTGATATGAACGATGAGAGCATTGCTAGCCGTTGCAAGATATTAAAGACCGACGCAAAAGCCGGGCCCAACATATAAGATGCCAATAGATAAGGTACCCACCCAACCAATTGAGTGCCCATCGTGGCAGTGGCATATTTAAGTTGATGCTGTACGGTGGCGCTCAGGGTGCGATAAGATAAGTACCGTCTCAGATTGAGGAGCAATCCTGCTTTCTTTACAAGACCTGCCGATATCACGGCATAACATATGACAGAGCCTATAAACGCAATGGCTATACCTAAAGATGGGCTGAGCGCCCCTCCTACCCCATCTGACAGCTTGATACATAGATAAGCAATCAAAAATATCCAAGGCTGTATAACATTTATTCCCAATATTTGAGTGATTACTTTATGCCTGGCTTGATAGATGAAAAATATCACCGAAGATGCAGAGAATATTGGAAGCGCTATAAATATAGACAACAGCACCAGGTAGTCTCCTGACGCAGCAGCCACCATCGATAATTTATCCCACGATGAAATATAGATATAACCTAACGCAGCAAGGATTGGCGCTACCCCCCCCCCAAACAACAGCGATACTACAACGGACTTACTATAACACTCCTGAATGTCACTCTTTGAAAGCGTGTAATACTCTCTGACCAAATATATATCAGCACCGAACCGCGAAAATATAGCCCCCAGCTGGAAAAGTGTATAAATTACAAAAAAGGCTCCCGCCAACTCCTTACTTTCATACTGGATGACAACCACGTTTGAAAGCAGTACTGCAAGAGCACCAATGACCCGCACACTGAACAAGCTTAGCGACTTTGACTTTATAAAACTCATGGCGTTTAAATTCATACAGTTAGGGGATGATGTTCAGACTGTTTACTTCGTCGATCCACCCATTACCATGAACGAAACTGAATGTGCCAGTCCTGCACTTCAGCCACCCCATTTTAATAGATCAACCATTTGGGGCTATCGCGTAATGGGCATGTCGACTAAACAACATCGCGTGATCAACGGCCTATAGAAAAATACTCAAACCCGTTCTCAGCCATTTTAACAGGGCTAAACAAATTTCGACCATCAAACACTACTGGCTGTCGAAGCTGCTGTTTGACAACCTCAAAATCAGGAGCTTTGAATGCCGGCCATTCCGTTATAATAATTAACGCATCGCTATTTCTCAGTGCGCCCTCTTTAGTACCGCAAAGGCTTAAATCGTTTCGATTGCCATAGATTCGTTGTGTTTCTTCCATCGCCACGGGATCATAGGCTCGAACGATAGCTCCGTGCTGCCAAAGAGACTCAATGAGCACCCGACTTGGCGCATCTCGCATATCATCAGTATTGGGTTTAAAGCTGAGCCCCCAGAGAGCAAATGTTTTCCCTTTGATATCGCCATTGAAATAATTGAATATTTTATTAAACATGACCTTTTTCTGTTCGCTATTGCGTGCCTCTACAGACTTTAATAGCTTTGCATCAAAATCAAGCTGATTTGCTGTTTGTATTAAAGCCTGAACATCTTTAGGGAAGCATGAGCCGCCATAACCAGCACCTGGATATATAAAGTGATAGCCGATTCTCGGGTCAGAACCTATGCCTTTGCGAACCATCTCAATATCCGCGCCTAACATTTCTGACAGGCCTGCCATTTCATTCATAAAGCTTATTTTGGTGGCGAGCATGCAGTTTGCTGCATACTTTGTAAGTTCAGCGCTCCGCACATCCATTATAATTATTTTTTCGTGATTACGATTGAATGGTGAATACAAATCTCGCAATACGACTTCTGTTTCCTGGTTACCAGTACCAATGACGATCCTGTCGGGACGCATGCAGTCTGCAACAGCAGAACCCTCTTTAAGAAACTCTGGATTCGATGCAACATCAAACTTTATATGGGTGCGTCCGTGCTCAGCCAGTGTGCGTTCGACATGAGCTCTCACCTTATCCGCCGTTCCAACTGGGACAGTAGATTTATTTATAATGATGCAATTAGTCTCCATGTGTTCAGCTATTGTTCCAGCCACAGAGAGAACGTATTTCAGGTCGGCAGATCCGTCTTCATCTGGAGGAGTACCTACCGCAATGAACTGAACGTCGCCATGCTTGACGCCTAAGGCAGCATCGGTGGTGAATTTTAAACGACCCGCACTATAGTTTTCCTTTACCAGTGACTCTAGCCCTGGCTCATAAATAGGAATCTGTCCATTTTCGAGGTTTTTCACTTTCTCGCTGTCGATGTCCACACAAATCACATCATGTCCAATTTCAGCCAATACCGCTCCCTGAACCAACCCAACGTAACCAATACCGAATACCGTAACTTTCATGGCTATTTCCTTTTACAAATTGACACGCTACCGCCCCAGGATTAGTCGTTAGCTTCCTCAGAACGTGAGCTCAACATGTTGTTTTCTGCAAACACCCGCGCGATCCAGATAGCGTTTATGCTATCTAGATCGTACGAACGCACTTAAAAACCAATCAAAAATTTTCGACTACACGCCCCATCAAATATAACGCTCGCGATGAAACCACCGTACGACTTGTCGTATGCGCAGCTACGCTTTCGCTTTTTCATCCTTGTACTCATAGTGATAATAACCATAACCACTATCTCCATAGTTCGCGGACGTTCTTTTTTCAACCCCATTGAAAATTGCCCCTGCTAACTTTATTCCGTTTTGAGCAAACCGATTAATGGTGAGTTCAATCTCTCTGACGGGATTCAAACCAAAACGGGCGACAATCAGGTTTGTGCCACATTGCCTTCCGACAATGGCTGCATCTGTAACAGCCAACAGCGGTGGGGTATCCAAAATCACTAAATCGTACATCGAACTAACTTTAGCTAATAACTCGGTAAAGCTTCGCCGCATGAGCAGTTCTGAAGGATTTGGAGGCCTTTCACCTCGACTCATGAAATCAAACCCTTCGATGTCAGTCTTATGAATGGCCGCCGCAACATCACAACGGTTTACAAGAACGTCGGAAACACCATTTCCGTCAGCGCCACCCAGCACGTCATGCAAATAACCCCTTCGCATATCAACATCAATCAGAAGTACACGTTGACCAGCCTGGGCCACTACTGCCGCGAGGTTGGCAGAAACAAAGGTTTTCCCCACATTGGGACTAGGACCAGAAATCATAAGTAAATTATTTTTAGCATCCAGCATGCCAAAATGCAGGCTCGTACGTAGACTGCGCAATGCTTCAATCGATAAATCGGTAGGGTGATGTATTGCAAGTAACGATGGCGCTTTATCCGCTCGATTCGGACCGCGAGATTTTTTTTGGTCCTCCGACTTTTGCAACATACTATAAGGAACAGATGCATAAACGGGCAGGCCCAATTTTTCGATCATCTCTGGGCTCTCGATGCCACGATTAATTGCTTTGCGTAATAGAATCAACGCCACAGCCAAAAAGGCACCAAACAAGGTCGCCACCAACACTATCAGTATTTTTTTAGGTTTGACTGGCTTGGTTCGATCAACATCTGCGCTATCGATCAATCGTACGTTACCGACTGTACCAGCACGCATAACGTCCAGTTCTTGCGATCGATTCAATAACTGGGTGTATATTTCTGTTCCCACTCGAACGTCACGGGTCAAACTTAGCAGTTCCTGCTGGGTTGACGGAAGGCTTTGTACTTTCTTTGCTAATCCATTTTGTTTGTTAGTCAGTTCCCCAAGCTGGGTCATCAGTGCTCTGTACGCCGGATGCTCATGGGTGAATTTCCGATCCATCTCAGCTTGTTTCAATTTAAGCTCGGATATATTCGTATCAAGCGAAACAATCTGGTCAAGAATAGCCTTGGTTTCCAAGGTAATGTCTACTGACTTGCTACGCGTCTGGTAGGCATTGAGCGCATCTTCAGATTTTTCTAGATCTTTGCGGACTTTAGGTAGCTGTTCATTCAAGAAGCCGAGACTTTTGGCCGCTTCGGCAGACGTACGTTCAATATTTTGACGAACATAAATATCGGCAATCTCGTTTAATGTCTTAATCGCCAAGTCAGGATCTTCACTTTCTAGCGAAAGGCCAATGATTCCGGACTCTTTACCTTTCTCGGAAATATCCAGGGCATCTTGATAGTCAAGAATACTCGTTAGGCGCGGATTACATACAATGACGAACTTAGTCCCCGGATTCGCCCGAATGCCTTCTATCTTTACGCTGACGTCATTATTCGAGTAAAGGTCGCCGACTTTACTTTCAGCTATTTTGTCACCGTCCTCATTCAGGACCGTATAACTGCCATCATCCCCCACTATGAGTGCCAACTTGGTACCGAGCAGAGCGTCAGGCAGTTGTAATTTTGATATTTTCAGAGACTCGCCGCCCCAAGCAAAACCACTGAGAGGGAGCAATGGATCAGCCACGGTGTCAGGATTCTTTTTGGCATAACGTCGTGCTATAAAACGCCCAACTATTGGGAAGTAATTTGGCCGCACGGTAATATTCAAACTTAAGCTATCAATCGCCTCTCCAATAATCGAACGCGATTTTATAAGTTCGATTTCTGTAACGGACGGAGACTCCTTGCCCAGAATACTGCTGATATCCGAGAAGCCCAACAAGTCATTCTTCTTGGCCTCCACTTGCACCAATGCATTCGCTTGATATACAGGGGTCGCCAATATCGCATAGGAAGCGCCCACGACCATAAAGGCCCCGGTAATCGCAGCAATCAACGATTTGTGGTCGACTACCGCGCCAAAAAGCCCCAGCAGATCCATCTCGTCATTATCAATATCTTGGGTTATCTGCGATTGCTGCATAATTCGATTTCTTTGTCATTTCTGCTATTTTGGGGAATGGCTATCAGCGTTCGAGACGCAGCGCCCATGCGTGTACGGCTTCTTTAATCAAAGTATAGGCATGCACAAAAGCCGGTTTTCCTTGACGGTAAGGGTCACTAATTTCACGGTCATCTTGCCATTTACCCAGCAGAAAAATTTTGCCCCGTGCCTCGGGTGCAATATTGAGCACAACATTCAGTTGATGTTGCTCCATAACCAGAATCAGGTCTGACTCATTGACGGACTGCGGGGTTAGTTGAGTGGCTTTGTGATCTCTTGGGACGTGACCATGTTCCTCGAGAACGAGACGCGCTGTCGGCTCAATGGGGCTGTCAACCAACGCGGCAAGACCGGCAGAGCTGACCTCGGCTTTGGAGCGAACAAGCGCTTCGCGCAGTAAATTTTCTGCGGTAGGGCTGCGGCAAATGTTACCTATGCAAACGATCAAAATTTTTTCTAACATGGCACCCTCCCCATCTCGTCAACATTGGCGGTGATGAAGCATATGCCAAATACACTCAGACTCTTCCCCGGCACCCAATAGTGCTCTATCCATCTCTCATGCCTATGATTGTCTCGGGTGTGAAGCGCGATCACCTTCATCTTCCAGGAACTCGATGCTCATGAGAGCAGCGCGAGGCTCTACGATGTTGAAAATCTTAACTGCGAACACACGACAACATCAATCTTTAAATACCGAACGAGTATTTATTGCCACACTCTGCAAATTCAATCTACCCATAAAGTCAGACATAAAATAACATTTTATAAATATTCAGACGTAAAATAGCATTTGTGGCTTTCCGCATGCTGCACAGCATAGATTATGGTATCTGTTACACGCATTCAGAATCAGATATAAAATTCGAAGTAAGCAGCGCTACGCAATGCAACAGCATTAGAGCGCCTTCATTTTTTTGCGATTATTAACAACTCTATATCGTGTTTTCAAAGGACGTCCCATGATCCGTAAATGCCTGTTCCCTGCTGCTGGCTATGGCACTCGCTTTCTGCCTGCCACAAAGGCCATGCCCAAGGAAATGCTGCCTGTTGTGAATAAACCTCTGATCCAGTACGCCGTAGAGGAAGCACGGGACGCGGGTCTTCAGCATATGGCTATTGTGACCGGTCGTGGCAAACGGGCATTAGAGGATCACTTCGATATCAGTTACGAACTGGAACATCAGATTCGCGGTAGCGAAAAGGAGAAGTTTCTGACGGGCACCCGCGAGTTGATGGAGGCTTGCACCTTCTCTTACACCCGTCAGGTGGAGATGAAGGGGCTTGGGCATGCCATCCTCTCCGGTCAGCCGTTGATTGGTGATGAGCCGTTTGCGGTGGTACTGGCTGACGACCTGTGTTTGAACCTTGAAGGCGATGGCGTGCTGGCTCAGATGATCGCTCTCTATAAGCAGTTCCGTTGTTCGATCGTGGCGATCCAGGAAGTACCCCATGATCAGACGCACAAATACGGGGTCATTGCCGGCGAGCAGATTCACGATGGCATTTATCGGGTCAGCAGCATGGTTGAAAAGCCAAAGCCGGAAGACGCGCCGTCCAATTTGGCCATTATTGGCCGTTATATTCTGACGCCCGATATCTTTGACTTGATTGCCGACACGGCGCCCGGCAAAGGTGGTGAAATCCAGATCACCGATGCGTTGATGAAACAGGCACAAAGTGGCTTAGTGTTGGCTTACAAATTCAAAGGTCATCGTTTTGACTGCGGCGACGCGGAAGGTTATGTCGACGCAACCAATTTCTGCTTTGAGCACTTGTATCAGAACGGCCTGTAGATTGACTATCACCGCTCTTGGGCGCCGCTTCTCGAAGCGGCCGTGAGCTCTATTCTGCGATGGCATACCACTATGAACACTTCCAAATCATCGATCGATGAGACCCATGACTCACTGGGCCCTTTTGCACTGGATGAGGACGGCGCTTTCCGTACAAGCGGTCATTATTCCGAGAGGCTCATACACGGCAATATCGTTTTGGGACAGGCGTTCAGCAAGGGAAATAGCGGCTTGATGGCCTGGTTAGAGACATCCGAGCGCCCTCCCTCGCCAGAATCCCCACAACCGAGGTTGTTGGTGGAACGCATTGGACTATTTCCTTCTTCCGGGGAAATTCGACGCGCGGTCATCCATCCTTTTTCCATCCTGGCGCACCTCAAGGATCTGTACATCAATGAAGCGTTAGACGTGGACGAGAGCAACGGTCTGAACCTGACGTTCACCGAGTGGCGCGTCAAGATAAGCCTCTCAATAACTGAGCCGGTCATCCTGTTAAATGTTGAAAGCCGTGGTGATGTTGCACTGATGCATTCGAAAACTGCGGAACTACTGAAGGAAATTGAAAAACGGAATAGTTGCGAGCACTATTAAGCACCGGTTTCCTCCGTATAGGAACTAATACACTGCAAACGAAATAAAATAACTATCGACTCCTTCCTTCGAGTCGTTAATTATGTATAAAGAAAGATGCCCTACAATTGTTTTCACACAAGGTGGCCTTACAGAGAGAACCGCGCCATGAGCTTTCGAATTGCCGAAAAAAACGTTTGCGATCCATAAATTCCACCTTCTAAGTAGTGGGCTTTATGTTTACCGTGGCATCCCGGGCATGCAGTTACAGGGCTGCAGGAGTTCGTAGCCTTCTACTAAGGATTCACGTGTTTATATAGCGCAAACAGCCGTTCAGCATACAGGCTCTGACCATAATCATTGGGGTGCCAGCGCACACCCTCCGAAGTACCAGCGCCATGGGCCGCTGGAATAGCCGCGATATCGGCAACCGAGGCGTAAGGCACCCGCTCTTCTGCGGCCACCGCCGCCATCGCCCGGTCTACGGCTCCGGTCCAGCCGTTGTAGTGGCCGGCACTATCCTGAAGGGTTAATGACCAAGGCCCTACGGCAATGACACTTGGCTGACTGGGCATGGCCCTGACTGCTTCGATCAGTTTCTTGTAATCCTCATGCAGGCGCTGAGCACCTTGGGCTGGGTCCTCGTGTTCACCCAGTTGAATGACCACGAGGTTCGGCTCGGTGGAGGCTACTGTATCAAGAGCCTGGAGCCGCTGCGCGACCGCCCCGCTGCCCCCGGCAGTGTGATAGCACGTGACCGTCGGCTGGCCCCGGGCAAGACTGATTTTTCGACTCAAAAGACTCGCGTAGTCACTTTGCCGGGAAGAGGCGGCCATACCGCTCAAATGAGACCAGCCCAGATGCTGAATGGTCCAATCGTTGAAGCCGTGCAAGGTGATACTGTCGCCTATGAACAATATCCGATAGGCCTGCCCGTCATCGGGGCCACAGTCCAATACGGGGTCCAGCTGGGACGGTGGTGTAGCGGCCTGAAGCGAGGCGCAGACAAATAGCGTACAGCCAATGAGGCCACGCAAGCATCTTGCAAAGTCATTCATTCAAACCCCTTGACCTGTTTTTTCATACCCGCCGAACCGTTGAAGTATTGCTTGACGTAGCGATTCAGCCTTTCCGTTAGTGGACTCTCCACGAACCTGTACATGAATGCACCCACTCCGATTGCAATCGCAATGCTGCCAAGCACTGAAAGTAAAGGATAGATCAGCCCAACGCGTTTGAATAACACAGGCGATACGGGAGCGGTCAAAGGATGGAACAGGTAAATTGAGTAGGACGCTGCTCCAAGGAACACTAACCAACGGGAAACAGAAAGACGCAGCGTCTTTTCTAGACTGGCACAGCCATACACGGCCAGAAAGGACGCGATACCGTAGGTGATGCTGTTTCCGTACTCGGGAAACCGCGGAAAGAAGAGATAACACAGCGATATCATGACAACAGCGATAGCGCTGTTCCTGCCCATCAGCATACCCCGCTGCAGCAACCGGGCAGTGATCATTCCCCAGAGGAAATTCAGCACGATGGGATCAGCATAAAATGCCAGCGCGGTATGCCATGCATCGGTTTTGAAAATGGAGGCAATCGCCAAGCCGACCAGCAAAGGAGCTGTGAACTTGATGGCATCGATCCGGACCAACAAGGATAAGGTGAAGATTGCGTAGAAAAGCATCTCGAACAGCAAGGTCCAGCCCACAGCGAGGAGCGGACGGATTTCGCCATCGACGTTAACAGCCGGGACGAAGAAGTAGGATTTGACAATGTAGGCCCAATCCACCTGAGCATGTAAAACCAGCCCGGCTGCGCCCAGCAGGGTCACCAGCTTAATGGTGGTGGCGAACCAATAGAGAGGGGCGATGCGAACAATCCGTCGGATCGAGAAAAGCTTCCACGCTCCCTCAACTCCCTGCAGCTTTTGCGCAGCGACCATCATTACGAAGCCACTGATTACAAAAAAAAGTGGCACGCCATTGGCGCCCAGGTTGTAGCTGAGGGTATCAGGGTCGAGGCGCTCCTTGGAGTAGAAAGCGGAGTGGCAAATAACAACACCCAATGCGGCAATGAAGCGCAGCACCTGGATCAATTCATATTTGCCAGTCGTTACGCTCATCATTTGACTTCTTCTCACTGCCATATTAGAACCTCAAGATATCTCTCTGCTGCCTGGCCGAATGAGTTTGCCTTTGACGAATCACGCAACTCCAGGCAAAAGGGCTGGCCCAAATATGCAGCATGAAGCGGTCCGACGCCCCCGCCCACTGGAATCAACCGACACTTTATAACAACGTTACGACAGATCGGTACCAACCTGGAAAATGCCATTTTATATCAATGTAAAATCATGGAGAAAAATTTACAAAGTTGCAAATAATTAAAATGATTGAACATACACACCCACGAACTTGGCGCCTCACCTAACGTAGCGCAAGCCCATTAGCACAGGCATTGGGGCTGCAATGATGATCTACGATGCAAACGGAATAAGCCTGAAGCGAAACCTAACAATGCCTTCCGCACTGGAAGTGCGCTTCACACTCAATTTATCCAACGCACAACCATGCAGTTAAAAATACTCCTGCTCACACTACTTTCATGCCTGACACTTATTACGATATGCCTCCCGCTCCCCCTTGCCCCTAAGGCCCCGTCCCATGATCGGAACCAGCGCACCGACTGCCTTTGAGGCAAACGATATGCATCGCCCTAATCACCAGCGACAATTTAAACTCGACAAAAAATAACAATCAACCAAGCTAATTATTAGCGAAAATCAAGACCTTATAGCTCACTAACAAGCCTCCAAGTGACTGAAATACCCCGACGCCACCTGACAACGCATCCCTTGCGTTATTTTGGCGTTATAAATATCCACTTGAACCATCAAAAATATTTCTATATTTTCTACTGAGATCATGGTTCCTAAGCCCTATTACCATAACCAGCCCTATAGGAATAACGACTTTGCCCTACCATTCCTGATCAGCTAGGTTAGAGATATTTGCTCGCCATCGCTATTGCCATCAGTAAAATGGTAAGAACCCTAGAACCCAGCATTTTTAACCATAAAAACCTACAAACATATAAACTATCCTTCGACGCAAACTCGCAGCCAACTTCATAAACCCTCAAGAGCTTCGCAGTTAAATGTTATATTTGTTAGCCTTTATGGGCCTTGCACTGATATTATATTTCTTTCGCACATCAGTACTATTAATACCAATTTGGACCACCTTAACCCCTAAGGCACTCCTATTGCTTGATACCCCCTCAATACCTGCAATTAGCATATACAAATTTTATTGCCTGGCACTCATACTTTCCTATTTTATACGAGTCATGTGCCACAGAAAAAGAAAAGTATATAAGAAGCCTTTCAGCAGAGCCTTCATGGCTTTGTTGGCCTCATCCATAATTTCAGTAATGCTAAACATAACATCCAACAACGCCGGCATTCTAACACTTACAGCCCTTTTCATAGAGGTTATAATGCCCACAACAATTTTTTGTCACTATCTCAGCCAACTTCCCCCGCACAAACTAAACAGCCTAATTAAAAAGTATATTGTTTTTTACTGCATGCTAGCGCTTTACGGAACACTGTGCTACTTAATAGGGCACAATCCATATATTGACCTAATTCAATCAACGAATCACACCAACAGAATTCTAGCTCAAACTTATGAGGAAACACTTCGTGGAGCTCGAGCACAAGGTACAATATCACACCCAATCACTTATGGTGCGCTACTAGCGATCACATTACTCACGTACTACACTGTAAAACTAAATAATAAAAAAATGGCATTATTAGACTATATCAAAATCACCACTACAACAGCCATCATTGTATCTGGAATACTATTCACAAACTCCAGAAGCCCACTAATATTATTTATAGTACCCGTTGCTATATTTGCAACAATGCAAGGTTTCGTTAAAGCCTTCAAAAGCGTTATAGGAATAACCTTGGTTTTCGTGATTGCTTTTTCGGCATCTGAAGTAGTCAGAGACAAGGTATATTCCGTCGTTAATATTTTCAACCCTGAAGTTGGCGAAGACATGAAGGGTTCTGATTTGGCGATGCGCGGCGGACAACTGGCTGTAGCAACCAAATACTTCTTCACATCCCCAATATGGGGCCTCGGATTAGATGCAACAAGAAACATTATCTCATCAGGCAAAGAGCCAGACCTTTACAACTCTGAGAGCATCATATTTAGATTACTCATCGATCAAGGATCTCTTGGAATCATAAGCTATGCTTTATTCTTTACAGTCATATATAGAAAAACAGCACAACATATTTCAAATATAGCATCAAGGCGCATGTATTTAGGAACAATAATTGGATATATGATTTTCATCATATCTACCGGATTCGTAGACACATTACACAACACGATATTTATGCTATGTATTACTTACTATATATTTAAAGCGGATCACATTTCTTCCCGGCTTAGCCTGATAGCCAAAACAGCTCAGCTGGATAAGTCAGAAGAAAAACAATTGAATCAATTACCAATTGATTCAAGTTCAGGCTCATGGACACGCGCACAGCCTTAGCTAATTATTACAACTCTTCGAGTTACTTAGGGGATATAAATTTGAAATCTCTACTAATTGCGTCTCTGTGGGCGTCTACTTTACTAGCGGGGCCAGCTACAGCGGCTGATGTTGGCGTTTTTTACTACCCAGGCTGGAATAGACCAAATATTGATGGATGGGAAAAAATAAAATCTCACCCTGAAAGAGAACCCCTTCTAGGATGGTACAAAGAGGGCTCTGACAACATCACGAAAACGCAAATTATGTGGATGGAAAAATATGGAATTAATTTCATTGCATACGACTGGTATTGGGATAAAGGAACTGGAGTAAAGAACAGGACATATGCGATAGATTCTTTTATCCGCAGCTCACAACAGTCAACCGTAGAATTCTCCCTACTTTGGGCAAACCATACAGAAACGCCCGAAAGCTATGAGCAGTACGACGAGATCGTAGGTTATTGGATTGACCACTATTTCAAAAATAAAAACTACAAAACTATAGATGGAAAACCAGTGGTTTTTATTTTTTCCGCTGAAATGTTTGCCAAGGATTCACAAAAGTTTGGTGCGACCCCCAAAGAGCTTTTAAACAGAGCCAGATTAGCAGCACAAAAAGCAGGCTTGAAGGGTATCTATTTTGTTGGCTCAGCAGGCGCAGACAAGACTTCAATAACTCAAGAATTACCAGATCAAACATATGATGCCTTGAGCGCATATAACTACCAAAATTCGGCATCTCCAAACCTAGCAGAAAGGAAGCTCTCGACAAGCTATCAAGAGCTTTCCGATGGATATGCTCAGAACTGGAATTTTATCTTAGAAAACAGCAGGCTTCCGTATATTTTACCACTTACATCTGGATGGGATAAAACGCCTTGGGGAGGGAGTTCGGACCCTCTACACGATAAATCAAGCAGTACCCCCGAGCAATTTGCCGAACACTTAAAGCAGGCAAAACAATTAATTTCCAAAAAACCTGAAAAAACCTTGAATACCGTTGTCATCTGCTGCTGGAATGAATTCGGTGAAGGTTCTTATATTGAGCCCACCAAAAAATTTGGATTTAAATACCTTGAGCAAATCAAAAACATACTGAAGTAATTCACACAATCAACCTCTAAACATGAGATCAGAAATACGCTGTATGCTAAACGTATCTATCGAATGTTCTGGGGAGGCGAGTCAAAAGGCGCTACGCCATCGCGGGCGCCAATCAATCATTTTGGAGGCAGGCCAGTACATACGCCTGTATGCACCCTCAAGGTAGCACGATCACTTATGGTCCCAGACGGATATCGAAAATAGTTTTTCCCGTTTCGCCAGTGAGTTCGATGGCGGCTGTATTGCCCATGCTGGTGGAGCCGGGCACGCTCGCTCCCACTACCGGCACCACAAATACTTCTCGCGATATGCATCTGGCGAGCATCAGCAACAACATCACCCGATGCTTTTCATTATCAGCGAGATCAAGCGCTTTCTCCGTACTAAATTTGGTGTCGAGTCAGTCAGGGCCTGCTCAACAGCCTGCTGCTTTTTCAGTGCCTGGCGGGCCTGCGCTGCATCATAAGCGATCCATAAACCCCACTTCTTAGAAGGTGGGGTTTTAAATAAACCCCATTCAAACCTGCCCTCTTCTCGGCCTTTCTAGCTATAGTTAGAAGTTCTTTTGATGTAGCACAAAATTTTGCTGCTTCCTTAGTCAGCCTGTCCGGAGAAAATATAAAAATCATTGGCTTTTAAAAAATTTTTTGTATTTGAAGTGATGGACAATCCAGCAATTGACAATCTCGTCAAATTGCTCTCGACTTTCCGGGGTATTTTGATGGGCTGCCCACAATAGAGCAAACTCGAAATTTCACCACTAGAGAATTTAATCCAAAACTACCCAACAGTGGTTTTCTTTCCGGGTATAGTTTTATCTTTTCTCAGGCGACTATATTTTACCTATCCCAATCAGGTCATTAAAAACCTCCAGCGCCCGCGGAGTAAGCGGCAAAAGTGGTTAGGTGTTCAGTCTCGGAGAGTCATGGTGCATCCTTAACAATCGAGCAAGAGGGTGCATTATGGAAGGGCGTCTTCATGGTTCAGCCCGAACAACGCCGCGAATTCGAGCCGAGCTCCAAGCGTCGCAAGAGTCTAATCGCAAGCTTGCAGCCCGTTACAGACTGAACGTAAAAAACGTATCCAAATGGCGCCCGCGGTCAACAACCAAGGACTCGCGTATGGGGCCAGCCCTGCCGTGTAGCGCAAAACTGACACCGTCTGAAGAGGAAATGGTGGTTGAGTTCCGTCGACGGACAATGCTGCGGACGACATGTTGGGGCATCTTCATGAGTGCCTTCCCCAGTTAGCCGCAGCGCCTTGCATCGTTGCCTAGTGCGTCACGGGATCAGCCAGATCCCCAAGAACACCAACGTGACCAAACGCAACAAGTTCGCACCGACTGAGATGGGTTATCTGCACATCGACAGCTCTGAGCTGTCGCTGGAGAGTGGTAAACAACACATGTTCGTTGCCATCGACCGGGTGACCAACTTCACCTATGTCGCGCT
The DNA here is from genome assembly GCF_058802345.1 of Pseudomonas sp. GW822-FHT02D10. Taxonomy (NCBI): domain Bacteria; kingdom Pseudomonadati; phylum Pseudomonadota; class Gammaproteobacteria; order Pseudomonadales; family Pseudomonadaceae; genus Pseudomonas; species Pseudomonas sp. GW822-FHT02D10. The sequence goes on along the minus strand of NZ_JBXAOB010000006.1, from coordinate 219,826 downwards.
TTTCGATGCCGCAACGAAACGCAACGGCGCAACGTTTTTGCGTCAGGCTATTGAAGCATTTCTGTACCGGATCCATACCGTCCTGACTGACAACGGCGCAGCGTTTACCGAGCAGCCAAGGTATCGAAGCGGCGCCACCAACCGCTTCGGGGGACACATCTTTGATCGTGTTTGCTACGAGCACAACATCAAACACCGTCTAACCAAACCTTACCATCCTTGGACCAACGGCCAAGTCGAACGAATGAATCGAACGATAAAAGAGGCGACGGTCAAGGCGTTTCATTACCCCGATTTTGATACTCTGAAGGCCCACGTATTGGCTTTCGTGATGGCCTACAACTTCGCTAGGCATCTAAAGGCTTTGCGATGGCGTCCCCCTTTCAAGGTGATCTGTGAGGCCTGGACTCAAAATCCAGGCTGCTTCACAATTAATCCGCACCATCTCATTCCGGGACCGAACACCTAGCGATAAGTAGGCGCATTAAGCAGTTAGCAAATTTCTCAAGGTTACACCGTGTACGTTATTCAGCATTATTGGGATGTAGCTTTCTCAATGCAACAGGCTTAGTTTCTTTGCTACCTGTAAGAATGAATGGCTTCTCAATTAACAGGAAGGTGGCTGTGGAAATTGCGGATACTGCGATTAACACGACTGGTAGCAAAGCTATATATGCCCATTGATTGGCTTTGTCGAAATCAAACAGATTAGTCGTGGAAAATATCAGATACAGAAATAGCCCGTGCGTTAAGTATACGCTGTAGCTTACCTCCCCTAGAGCTTTAAGGCCGCGACTCTTAAGTAATCCAAACAGATCGTTACCGAGGCAAATTATCGCAAACGACACCCCAAGCGTGATCATCTGGATTATTGAATACTCTTCATTGATCGTCATTGCGACTATTACGAAGAAGATCGCAACAACAGAAAGGAACCTGCTATTAATTCTGGTCAGCGCTAGAGGGTAGTGCACCTTTATAAGTACTGGCAAGAACCCTATAAAGAACAGCAAAAACAGCTTTAGCTTTATTATTCCAACGTATGTACCAGCGAGTGCAATCGCTACAATTGCCAGTGACATAAGGGTATATCGACCATACAGTCTTTGGTTGGTGACAGATGCTATCAAAGGTAGTAGTAAGTAAAAAATCCACTCGTAACCTAGTGTCCAATGGGCCCCTGCTGTCATGCGAATGCTTTCAGAGAAGCCATTGAATGATGAACCGATAAAAATCAACCATTTGAAAATCTCTTTGGCTAACTGGCTTGATTCAACGAATGTGAAATTCGTCTTGAACAAAGTAATCAAAAATACTGAAAGGATGACAAATATGTACAGCGGCATAATTCTTCGTATTCTTGATTTTAATAAACCCTGCCAGTTTGGATTTTTTTTGTAAGCTTTACCAAAGAACAGAAAACCCGTTATCATAAAAAATAGTGATACAGGAACTGCCCCCATATTGTTCAGGACATCACTTTCTGGACGCCCCCAAAACCCATTGATTTTCCAGTAGTAGGTCGCAATGAAGTGATGACAAACAACTGATGTCGCGAGTAGTCCGCGCATGGCATCGATTGGCGATGACCTTTCCAGCACTTGATTTGTGAGCATACTGGAATTTCTCAATACTCTCTCAAGCATCCAGATTGAGGCTGCGTAGAGCAATAGAGTGCATATTGTAATATTCATCATTCTATCATCATACTTAAATTTGGTTGTTCTGGGCGAGAACTGCTCGGCAGTTTAAAACCCAAACAACACTTAATTGTTTAGGGGCTAGCTTTTCTAGCTTCGTGCAAAATAGTCTATTTACCGAGTTAATGCACTTGTTTTGACCACCTTTTAGAGGCGGTATTATCACAACCGACCCACCCCCTCCAACAATACATCATGACTAAAAATAACAGTTATAATACCACGACTTACTGCCTACCTCAGTGGCGAACAAGTATAGAGAAAAGCTTAGTGCGTACATTATATCTCAGGGAACTAGAGTGCCGTTCTTGAAACAACCTTTTTGCGGTCTTGGCTACACTTTCTCTGTCATTCAGCACTCGAAGCACGGGGCAACGCCCAAAAAAACGGTCCTCAGTCCAGAAGAACAGATCGAACTAAACCGCCGAATGCACCTAAGTCATCATCAGACGGCGCAATGGCCGTCGCGCCCAATTGATCCTGCTAACCGCCCAGGACTGTTCACGGATAGCGTACGCTCGCTGGATCGGTTTCTCTCTTCCCGCAATCACCTGCTGGTATCCGCGATTTCAAGGTCTGCGGTAGTACCGCTTGCTCGACAAGCCAAGTTGGGGACACAAAACGTCCTTGCCGACTGACGCCAGGTGTCTTGTTCTTGAATGGATCGCTCAGCCGCAAATCGCGCCAGACTTAATGACGCTGTCGGTCATTCATACCGCGCTACAGCTGTGACGAAACCGGAGCCCCACGCCAATAGGGCTGCTTAACAGCCTTCTCTGCCCCCGAAAGAGACACCGCGAGAGCGTTCAAAAACCCCTCCGCGGTATATTTCGGAATGCTCGCACTCAATACAATAACCGCAAACCCCAGCACCACGGCCGGCAGGGGAATTTTGCTGATGTTCTTTTTCTCCAGCCTGTAAAGAAATACGCAGGCCGCCGCTGACCCCACAAGCGCTCCGGCAATGGCTTCTGACAAAGGATGGATAGCGACTCCGATATAATGGACGCTGAACCACCAGGTCGACAGCAGCCCCGCGCCCAGCGCGAGCCATCGAAGGCGGTGGTCTATCTGTCGAAACAGTAAACTCAGCACCACGGTCGATACCAGGCAGGCGTTCATCGCGTGGCCGCTGATAACGGCAATGTCCAGGCTTTCCAGGCCGATTCCCCAGCCCTTGAACAACACTTTGCTCAGGCCAACGACGAAATAGGCGGCGAGCAATACACCTAGCCATAAAAAGGCGACCTTTTTTGATGCTGTGCACCACAGCCAACCGGCGACGACCAGGGCTGCCGGGAGCATGACGGTGATGCCGGCGTATTGAGCGATGTACAGTTTTGACTCCAATCTACCTCCTCGAATACGTCCTGCAGTGCCGGACAGAGCCTGAACCTCCTCGCGTGTTCCAGGTGTTTACGACACTGAGAACGCGCTCGGTCAATATAACGCTCAGCGATCCAATAAGCACTTCAAACGGCCCTCTAGAACAGCCGCCGAATAACTCGCCACATCCATCGCCAGCGCTTCCTCCACCAGCGCCTCCAGCAAGGCAGCTTGCGCCTCGAAGCGCAGACTGCGCTCAAGCTTTCGCGCAGCGTGCATCTGATCAAATAACACATGAGTCACTTGATAAGGCGTGCTGATTTTCAGGCGTGCGAGCCAGATGGGAACTTTTTTTGCCGTTTTACGTTGCCGGTTATCCACGACGCCCGTCGTCTTCCCCGCAGAGGTGTTTTTTGAAACGGCCACTGTGTCTTCAAACACATCGGTCAATTTCTTTAATACATAGCCGAGAATCAAATCATCGAAGACTTCCAAAACTGACGCTCCTTCGCTTCGGAAATCATTTTTCCGCTAAATACACCCATTTCCTATCATCACATTACACCTCATACGATGTAGTTATTCGACGCATTCTAACATTCACATTTTTTCCGAATAACATAACGCCTTGATAACATTCGGATGAACGTTAACAACCGCCGCTGACCTTTTATAACAATCATTGACACCCAAACGCAGACATCCGAGATTAGTGGCACTCTGCCAACGTCAAGACGACGCATCAACTTATCAAGTTAATGAAATGCTGAGTTCCTGAGTTATTTCATTTCTGGTACGACGCATGAAATATGTAGACGATATTACGAAACTCTTTACACGTTTTGGCGCCAGCGCGGGAATCTATCAGGAAATACAACCGAACTATAAAATCTTTAAAGATGATCTGGTTACACCTACGGTGCCAGTGACCGAGCAAGAACAGGCAGTGGCATTGTCTCCCCTAACGCCCATTACCCCAGTGTTTCTGGTTGACGAGCCGACACCTCCCTTATTGATTGGCACGCCGGTCGAGCCTGCGAAGAGTGTCCTCATAACGCTACCTGCGCCGAAGTCCGCCCCCCTGACCGAATCACCTGCGGGTTCTGCAACGGGTGACCGTCAGCGATTGAGCGATCTGTTGCGCGAACTCAACCAGGTTCGTAGAGACGGCCTGCCAGAAGCTGCTCGCGAGCGGACCAAGGCGAAGGTCATCGTTATCGTTTCGGCGAACGGTGGGGTGGGTAAAAGCACCGTCGCAGCCGGTCTTGCGAAAACACTTCGATGCCCTGGCGGGCGAACCATCGCCATTGATCTGGACCCTCAGAGCGCCCTGTCCAGCCACTTGGGTATCACCAAACAGGTTCCTGGGCTGATCCAGCTGAAACAGCAGGACGCAGACTGGCGTACCCATTTTCTGCGGGGCTATGGCGACAGTGAGTGCCTGCCCTTCGGCACTGGCGACGTGAATGATCGTCGATTGCTCAAGCAGCTGATGATTGAAGATCCTGACTGGTTGAATCAGCACCTTGCGTCGATGAACCTTGGCGAAAACGACACCGTGATCCTGGATACCCCTTCGGGTGCGACCGTCTATTCGCAACAGGCACTCGATGCCGCCGATCTGGTGCTGGTGGTGACAGTGGCTGACGCGGCCTCCTACCTGGCACTGGACACCATGACACGGTGGCTGGAAACCAGCCGACGACATGCGCAACGGCACAGGTATGTGCTCAACCAACAGGATGACTTGCGTTCGTTCAGCCGGGACATGGACGTGCTGTTTCAGCGACGACTCAGGACTGACCTGATCGGTACGGTTCGTCTCGATCACCAGCTCAACGAATCGCTGGCCTATGGTCGAGACCCACTGCAGTACTCGCCCGACAGCATTGGCTGTCAGGACATTCTTTCGCTCTCACGCGCGGTCCATGCCCTGCTTTTCCCGAATGCCTGCGGCCAGCAGGTTACGCCATGACCGTACAGCTGAATCGGCTACCCGCAAATACGTGGTGGTTGCAGGTTCTACTGGATACTTTCCAGGCGCGCTTCAGTCGATGGCCCCTGCGCTGCCGTCAAGGCCTGAAGATCTCAGCCAGACTGATTGCGGGGTTATTTGTGCTGGGTATCCTCAGCGCGCCTCTGGATCTGTATTCCCAGGCAGCGTTTGCCGCAACCTGTTTCACCACCAGCCTGATCATCCGCAGGAAAGCCGGTCGCCTGGCGATCCTGACCCTGGTCACTCTCTCGCTGATCGCTTCGTTTCGCTACATGTACTGGCGCCTGACCGACACCCTGGGCTTCGACAACTGGCAGGATGCGGTATTTGGCTACGGGCTGGTGCTGGCGGAGCTTTATGCCTTGCTCGTCCTTGTGTTCGGCTATGTGCAGACCGCCTGGCCGCTGCACCGCACACCGCAGTTTCTGCAACAGGCGCCCGATCAATGGCCGACGGTAGACGTCTTCATTCCCACCTATAACGAAGCGTTGAGCATCGTGAAACTGGTGGTGCTCGCTGCCCAGGCCATCGACTGGCCCGAGGGCAAGCTGCAGGTGCACGTGCTCGACGACGGACGTCGGGAGGAGTTCAAGGTTTTCTGCGAGCAAATCGGCGTCAACTACATCACCCGCGACAACAATCAGCATGCCAAGGCCGGCAACCTCAACGAGGCGCTCAAAGTCACTGATGGCGAGTTTATCGCCATATTCGACGCCGACCACGTGCCCACCCGTTCCTTCCTGCAGATCACCATGGGCTGGTTTATCAAGGACTCGAACCTGGCGCTGCTGCAAACGCCTCACTTCTTCTATTCACCCGATCCGTTCGAAAAGAACCTCGATACCTTTCGCTCGGTACCCAATGAAGGTGAGCTGTTCTACGGCCTGGTGCAGGACGGCAATGACCTCTGGAACGCGACGTTTTTCTGTGGATCCTGCGCGGTCATCCGGCGTACTCACTTGCTGGAAGTCGGCGGTATCGCCACCGAAACCGTGACAGAGGATGCGCACACGGCGCTCAAGCTCAATCGCCGTGGTTTCAATACCGCCTACCTCGCCATTCCACAGGCAGCAGGGCTCGCCACCGAAAGCCTTTCCCGGCATATCAGCCAGCGCATACGCTGGGCGCGGGGCATGGCGCAGATTTTTCGGACCGACAATCCGCTGTTTGGCAAAGGACTGAATCTGGGGCAGCGCATCTGCTACCTCAACGCCATGATGCACTTTTTCTACAGCCTGCCTCGCCTGGTGTTCTTGACCGCTCCCTTGGCTTACCTGATTTTCGACGCGCAGATTTTCCATGCCTCGGCGTTGATGGTCACGGTCTATGTGCTGCCGCATATTTTCCATTCCAGCCTGACCAACTCCAGCATCCAGGGCCGCTTTCGTCATTCATTCTGGAACGAGGTGTATGAGTCGGTTTTGGCCTGGTACATCATGCGGCCGGTGCTGTCCGCCCTGATCAGCCCTTCGCTGGGTAAATTCAACGTGACCGACAAGGGCGGCACCATCGAGAAGGACTATTTCGACTGGAAACTCGCGCGGCCTTACATCGTCCTGCTGACCTTGAACATGATCGGCCTGGCGACCGGCCTGGTGAAACTGATAGGGAGCGATTCGGCCGAGGCCACGACCCTGATGATCAACCTGGCCTGGACCTTGTACAACATCATCATTGTCAGCACCACCGTGGCGGTGGCCAGTGAGTCCTCTCAAGTGCGCTCCGAACCCAGGGTGCCCGCTGATCTGCCCGTGCGCATCTATCGCGAAGACGGCACCTCGTTCGAGTGCACAACCCTGGATTTCTCACAGAACGGCGTGGGCTTGAAACTGCCACCGCAGGTTCAGCTCAGCACCCATGAGAAGCTGCGGTTCTGCATTCTGCGCACGCCCCCTTCAAGCCTCTTTCCCGCAACAACGGTATTCAGCAACGCCAGCATGGCGGGCGTGCGATTCGATGCCTTGTCCCTGCGCCAGCAAAGTGAACTGGTGCGACTGACATTTTCACGGGCCGACACCTGGGCCAACACCTGGGGTAACGGCCGCCTCGACGCTCCTTTGGCGGCGTTGCGGGAGGTCAGCAGCATTGGCTTACGCGCCATCCTCCAGTTGTTCGTTGCAACCCTAAAGGACGGCCAGGCGCTGCTGCGCAAACGCTCGGACGCTCCATCACCTATCGACTCCACCGCGGACACGCAACGATCTTGAAGCCTTCCACTCGCCGGACCTTTCTTCCTCGTCGCTCACTCATGCTGATCGCCTGCTCTCTACTGAGCTGGAACGACTATGCCTTGAGTGCTGCCGCCCAAATCAGCGCCACAGACCCGGCGGTGATGCCGGTTGCGCCGTTGTCCGGGACCGACGCCCCGACCAACAGCTACACCCGTACCCTCAAGGAGCTGGGCAAAAGCTACTCGATGAGCCTCAAGGGTGTGGAGGCAACGGACAGTGTGAACTTCAATGTGCGCGCCGATGAAGTCGTGACGTCAGCGGACGTCACGCTGCAGTACAGCTACTCCCCGGCGCTGTTGGCCGACCTTTCGCAGATCAACGTGCTGATCAACGATCAAGTGGCCGCCAGCCTGCCCCTCCCGAAGGAGGAGGCCGGTAAGTTGCAGACCCGGACCGTGCAGATTCCGCCGCAGATGATCACCGAATTCAACCGGCTCAGCCTGCAGTTCATCGGTCACTACACGATGCAATGCGAAGACCCTTTGCACTCCAGCCTTTGGGCCAGGATCGGCAACGAGAGCCAGTTGAGCCTCCGGGTGTCCTCGATTAAACAACCCAACGAGCTGTCCGCACTGCCGCTGCCGTTGTTTGATCGTCGGGACGCGTTGCCCTTGAAGCTGCCCTTCGTGTTCGATTCTAGCCCTGGCGGTCCGGAGCTTGAGGCCGCCGGCATCCTGTCTTCCTGGTTTGGCGCCCTGGCCAGCTACCGCGGCGCAACCTTCCCTGCCAGCCTCACGAGCCTGCCGGCCAAAGGCAACGCCGTGGTGTTTGTCAGCGGTAGCAAATCAACAACCTTGAGTGGCTTGCAGATCAAAGAGGCCACAGGGCCGACATTGACACTCGTGAGCAACCCGAATGATGCACAGGGCAAGCTGTTGATCGTTTCCGGGCACGATGGCGCCGACCTCAAGATCGCCGCGACAGCACTGGCCCTCGGCGGCTCAGCCTTTTCCGGGCAGAGCGTGGTGATCGACCGGATCGACTCGCTCAAGCCACGCCAACCGTACGACGCGCCAAACTGGCTGCCCTCCGATCGTCCGGTTCGTCTGGGTGAACTGGCCAAGCCTGCTGAACTCAATGCGTCGGGTTACAACCCTGGACAAATGACGGTTGCACTGCGCTTGCCACCCGACCTGTTCAACTGGCGTGAGCCAGGCGCGCAACTTGACCTGAAATACCGCTATACACCCCAACCGGTCTCCACCAATTCCTCGTTACTGGTCAACTTCAACGACACCTTTATCAAGTCGATCGAGCTGCCTTCGATCGAGAAACTCGGCAATAGCGACAGCCTGCTGGCAATGCTCAAAACCGACGACAGCCTGGCCCGCACGTCGCACATGCTGTTGCCGCTCAATTCGGTAGCGCTGCAATCGCGCCTACAATTTCGTTTCATGTATGACTACATCAAACAGGGCGAATGCCGCGACATCATCATCGACAACATGCGCGGTGTGATCGATCCGGATTCGACCCTGGACCTCAGCCAGTACGATCACTTCATGGCGATGCCTAACCTCGGGGTGTTCAAGGACAGTGGTTTCCCGTTCACTCGCATGGCTGACCTTTCTGAAACTTCGGTGATCCTGCCCAATGATCCGGGCGCTGCCGATCTGAGTGCCTACCTGACCCTTCTAGGCCGCTTCGGCGACTCCACCGGCTACCCGGCCACCGGCGTGAAGGTGGTCCACGCCGACCAGCTCGCCGAGCAACGCGACAGAGACTTGCTGGTGCTCGCCTCGGGCGACAATCAACCGCTGCTGGAGCAATGGCAAAACCTTCTGCCGGCCAGGGGCGAAAAGTCCGAGCAATATTTTGAATTGTCTGACCTGCCCTTGCGCCTGCGTAACTGGATCAGCCCGGATGCGAAAGCCAATCTGCGTGAAGCGCGCAACAGCTTCAGGTTTTCCGCTGAGGACGGCAGTGCTTATCTGACCGGATTCGAATCGCCGCTCAAGAGCGGGCGCAGTGTGGTGTTTATCGCCAGTGCAAGGCCCAGCGGCCTGGCCGATGTGACCGACGCCCTGCTCAGCAGCGAAGAAAACGCCCACGAGCTGCAAGGCAGCCTGGTGGTGGTCAGGGGCAAGCACGTCGAATCGCTGGTCGCCGAACAGGATTACTACGTCGGGCATTTGGGCCCATTGCGCCATCTGCAGTGGTACCTCTCGCAAAGTGTATTGGCGCTCATGCTGTCCACCCTCATCGGGGTCCTGCTGCTTGCCTCAATTGCCTACTTGACCCTGCGCCAAAGGGCCAAACGTCGTCTTGGCCATTAAGCCGCACATGCCTGCGTCGTCCACGAACGCCCGGGATGCTTCACCTCGTCAGTGCCTGCGCGGTAACGCGCGCAGGTTGAGCGCTGTGCTCACGCTCGCCCTGCTGGCACCTGCGATAGCCGCCGGAAAATCCTGTGAGACGCCGGCCTGGCCACTGTGGCAAACCTATGCAACGCGCTTCGTCCAAGCCGACGGCCGGGTTCTGGAATCCAGCCTGGAGAACAATCACAGCACCTCTGAAGGGCAGTCCTACGCCATGCTCTTCGCACTGATCGGCAACGATCAGCCACGCTTTGACATACTGTGGCGCTGGACCTTGGCCAACCTCGCCAGCTCCGCCATCACTACACGCCTGCCGGGCTGGTTATGGGGGCAAGGCACGGACGGTCAATGGCGCCTGCAAGACGCTAACTCGGCCGCCGACGCCGACCTGTGGTTCGCCTACGCCCTGCTCGAAGCGGCACGCCTGTGGCATCGGCCGGACTATCACGAAGACGCCCTGCAACTGATGGCGACGATCGAAGCGCAATTGGTCGTCAGTCTGCCTGGGCTGGGGTCGATGGTATTGCCTGGGCCGCAGGGCTTCGTCCAGCCGGATGATCTCTGGCGTCTGAATCCCAGCTACCTGCCACTGCCGCTGTTACGGCGGCTGGCCAAGGAAGCGCCGTCCGGGCCCTGGCAAGCGATTGCCGACAACACCGCGACGATGATTGGCCAATCAAGCCCTCAGGGTTTCATCCCTGACTGGGTCGGTTATCAAGGGACTTCAGCGCAATCGGGTGTCTTCGTGACCGACCCGATCAAGGGCGAAACGGGCAGTTACGACGCCATTCGCGTGTACCTCTGGCTGGGCATGAACGGCGCCACCGAGCCGTTGGCGGCGCCCCTGCTCAAACGGCTGGACGGTATGGCCCGCAGCACTGGGGCGACGGGTGTCCCCCCGGAAACAGTCCAGGTTCTCCAGGGCAGTGTTCAGGGTCAGAGCCCTTTCGGATTCTGGGCTGCATTGATTCCGTACCTTCAGGCCAAGGGGCAACCCAGGTTGGCCAATCAGCAACGACGCCGCGTGGAACACGCCTTGCGCGAGGCGCTGGCCAAACCTGATGCCAACGCTGGTCCGCCCCGTTACTACGACTTCATGCTCAGCCTGTTCGCACTCGGCTGGGCCGATAAACATTATCGATTCCGGGAAGACGGAACGCTGAAACTCTCCTGGGAGACCGCATGCACGCGCACCATCGCACGCTAGCCATCGCCGTCATAAGCGCATGGACGGCCTCTGCTGCCCACGCTCAAAGTCCGACGCCACAGACGTTACTCGTCGAGCAAGGGCATTACTGGCAGTTGCACAACAACCCTCAACGCGCGGCGGAAGTCTGGCAGAAAGTCCTGTTGCTGGACCCGGTCCAGGTTGACGCACTGTATGGCCTGGGCTTGATCGGCGTTCAGTCGGGCAAGCCACAACAGGCGCAGCAAAACCTCGCGCGCCTGCAGGCGATCCAGCCACCGCCTCGGCAGGCACTGCAATTGGCGCAGGACATCGCCCTGGCACAACCGCTGAACCAGCAACGTCTGGAAGAGGCTCGCCGCCTCGCCGATGCCGGCGAACGCGACAAGGCGACCACCGTGTTTCGCGCACTGTTCGATGGCCATCCACCTCAAGGCACGATCGGCCGCGAGTATTACAACAACCTTGCCTTCAATCAGGCTGACTGGTCTGAGGCGCGAAGCGGATTTCAGCGCCTGCAACGCGAAATGCCCAACGACTCGATCGTCGCGCTGTTTTACGCCAAGCATCTCGTACGCCATGAAGACAGCCGGGCCGAGGGCATTCACGCCTTGGCCGGGCTGACCCAGCGTACCGACATTGCCGGTGATGCCGATGAAAGCTGGCGCCTGGCGCTGACCTGGATCGGCCCGCCCAACGCCACGCAAATGCCGTTGTTCGAGACGTACCTCAAGACGCATCCGGATGACGTGGAGATCCGGGCGCAGATGAACAAGGGCAAGCAAAAGGTGGCAACAACGGGCAGCAAGCAATGGCAGCCGCCCGCTGAAGTGGCGCGCGGCCTGAAGGCACTCAAAGAAGGCGATCAGTCCACCGCCGAACAGGCCTTCCAGGCGCGCTTGAATACCCGACCCGATGATGCCGACGCGTTGGGTGGCCTCGGGGTTATCCGCCAGCAACAACACCGATTGGCCGAAGCGGAAAAGCTCCTGGGTCAGGCCACGCGACAGCGCGACGGCAGCCACTGGCAAGCAGCACTGAACGAAGTGCGCTACTGGTCTGCGTTGCAGCAGGCCCGTGACGCCCAGGCCAAAGGCCAGACAGCCCAGGCACAGGCCTTGGTGAACCAGGCGCTGCGTCTGACCCCAAACGGGGTGGACGCTCGCCTCGCCCTGGCCGATATTCAGACCAGCGCGGGCCAGCTCGATGACGCTCAGCGCAGCTATCGCCAGGTGCTGAGCCTGCGCCGCGACGACCCTCAAGCACAGGAAGGGCTGGTCAACGTTCTGCTCAAGAGCGGCAAGAGCGATGAAGCCCTGCAACTGATCAACACCCTGCCAGCCACCGGACAGGCAAAGATCGGCCAGTCAGGACGCCTGCAAGCCTTGCGCGCGACGCAACTGGCCGCGCTCGCCGAACAACGCAACGACCTGCCCGCTGCGCGCAACGCCTTGCAGGATGCGCTGCGCTACGAACCGGAGAACATCTGGACACGTTTCGCCCTGGCTCGCCTGAACCTGGCGATGAGCGAACCGCAAAAGGCTCGGGACCTGATCAACGCCATGCTCCAGGCCCACCCCGACAATGCCGATGCGCTGTACGTCAGCGCCTTGCTGTCGGTGCAGATGGGTGAGTGGAAAGCCGCACAGGCAACCCTGGGACGCTTGCGCCCCGACCAACGCACCCCGGACATGGAAGCGCTGGCCGCTGATGTCAGCCTCAACCTGCAACTCAGCCAGGCGATCGAATTGGGCAAGCGCGGACAACGCCAGGAAGCCCTGACCTTGCTGCAGCGCATTCAGCCGATGGCCAACAACAGTCCAGACCGCACGGCGAGTCTGGCCTCGGCCTATGTCGACATCGGCGACCCGACCCGTGCACTGACCCTCATGCGCGGCCAGTTGCAACAGACCACCGCGCCCTCGGCGGACTTCATCCTGCAATACGCCGCTGTCCTGCTTAAATCCAGAGAAGACGCACAGGTCAACGCGATTCTGCGCGACCTTCAGAACAGGCCCTTAAACGCGCCGGCTCGCAAGCGTTTCGACGACCTGCTCTATCTCTATCGCATCCGTCAGGCTGACCAGCTGCGTGAACGAGGCGATCTGGCCAGCGCCTACGACACGCTGGCGCCTGCACTGGCGCAACGTCCCGGTGACAGCGCTGGCGTCGCGGCCCTGGCACGGATGTACTCGGCCAACGGCGACACGGCAAAAGCCCTCGAACTCTACAAACCACTGTTACAGCACCAGCCAAACGACCCGCAACTGCTGCTGGGTGCTGCCGACGCGGCGGTGCTGGCACGTGACACTGCATTTGCCGAACAGGCACTGCAACAGCTGCTCAAGACTGAATCCGGCAACCCTCAAACATTGATGGAGGCCGCACGCCTCTACCAGAACATGGGCAAGACCGGCACAGCGGCCGATCTGCTGCGCAAAGCAGTGGCCATCGAACAGAGCGAGAAACGCAGAAGCCAGGGCGGCCAACTGGCAGGTTCGACGGTGGCGCCCAACCCCTTTGCGGGGGTGTCGGGTCAACGTGGCGAGGTCAGTCGCGACACCTTGCTGGCAGCGATCCCGCCACCGGCTCAGGAGATGCCGATCACCGTGAAGTCTCACGCCCCCCTTGGCATCGACGCGTTCCCAAGGCCGCAACAGGCGAGCAATCCATTCGAGTCGCAGCTGCCGCGAGCAGCACTGGTGAGTGAGGACATCAGCCCCGCGCAACTGGCGCTGAATAAAATCCTTCAGGAGCGCAGCCCATACGTCACCCAGGGCGCGAGCATTCGCAGCAACAACAGTGAGTCGGGACTGAGCAAACTGACCGATATTGAAACACCGCTGGAGATCAATATCCCGCTGGATGAAAGCCGCGTCGCCCTGCGCGTGACGCCCGTCTCGCTGAACGCCGGCAGTGCCAACACCGAGGCGCTGCAGCGTTTCGGTAGCGGTGCGCAGAGCGACGGCGCCGGTTCGCAAAAAGCCCAGGGTGTCGGCCTTGCCGTGGCCATTCAAAGGCCCGCAGATGGGCTCAAAGCCGATCTCGGCACCACCCCGCTCGGCTTCAAATACAGCACCGCCACGGGCGGCATCAGCGTTGATCGCCCCGTGAGCGATACCTCTAATGTCCGTTACGGCGTGAGCATTTCCCGGCGTCCGGTGACTGACAGCATCACCTCGTTTGCCGGTACCACAGACAAACGCAGCGGTCAGTCCTGGGGCGGCGTGAGCGCCAACGGCGGGCGTGGCCAGTTGAGCTATGACGACAACGAAGTCGGCGCCTATGGCTACGCCTCCTGGCACCAGCTCATGGGCAACCATGTCGAGTCCAACAACCGCAGTGAACTGGGCAGCGGTGTCTACTGGTACCTGCAAAATGCAGCGGACAGCAAGCTGACCGCCGGCCTGAGCATCACCGGCATAAGCTACGCCAACAATCAGGACTATTTCACCTACGGCCACGGTGGCTATTTCAGCCCGCAGACGTTCTTCGCCCTGAGCGTTCCGGTGACCTGGGCACAACGCACCGGGCGCTTGACCTATCAAGTCAAAACGTCGGTCGGCGTGCAGCATTTCGAGCAGGACAGCGCCGACTATTTCCCTACCGACAAAGCCCTGCAGGCGGCCTCGGGCAAGCGCTACGCAGGGCAAAACAAAACCGGGATCGGCTACAGCCTCGCAGGGGCGGCTGAATACAAGGTCGCTTCGAACTTCCTGCTGGGCGCCAGTCTGGGCCTGGACAACGCCCGCGACTACCAACAACTCAGCGGTGCTCTGTCTTTGCGCTACCAGTTCGAGGACATCAGCGGCCCCATGAACCTGCCGGTCAGCCCCTATACCTCGCCTTATTCCAACTGATCATTCTGGAGCTTTCGATGCCCACTTCTGCCCTTACCGGTCTGACTCTCCTTATCCTTGGGGAGAGCCACATGAGCCTCTCGGACCATTTGCTGGAGCCGCTGCACGACAACCTCACTCGCCAAGGCGCCCAGGTTCACTCCATCGGTGCCTGCGGCGCCAGCGCCAGCGACTGGCTGATCAGCAAAAAGGTCGACTGCGGTGCCGAGCGCAAAGGCAACGACAAGATCGTGATCAAGGGGCGCGAGGCAACCACCACACCGATCCAGGACCTGATCGCCGCCGACAAACCCGACCTGGTGGTACTGGTTATCGGCGACACCATGGCGTCCTATGACAAACCGGTGTTTCCAAAGGCCTGGGCATGGCAAAGCGTCACCAGCCTGGCCAAGGCCATCGCCGCCACTGGGACCCGTTGCGCCTGGGTTGGCCCGGCCTGGGGCAAGGCCGGTGGCATGTACCAGAAGAATGATGCCCGCACCCAGTTGATGTCCCAGTTTCTGGCCGCGAACGTGGCGCCTTGCACCTACATCGATTCGCTGACGTTCTCCAAACCCGGGCAGTGGATCACCACCGACGGGCAGCACTTCACCGTCGCCGGTTATCAAGCATGGGGCACTGCGATCGGCGGTGCATTGGTCAAACTGCCCGCCGACCGCGTCAGCAGCACAGGAGTCGGCAAATGACCCAATCAGCACGTGGCTGGGCGCTGCTCACGCTCTTGATGCTGAGCCTGCACGCCCAGGCCGCCGAGATTGCCCTGTACCCGACGGGCCCGGACCAGGACTCGGCCTTTCTGCGCTTTATCAACGCCGCCGACCGACCGCTGCAACTGCTGGCCGAAGGCTCTCGGGCAAGCCTCAGACTCGAAGGCCCGAATGCCGTGTCCGACTACCTGCCAGTGCCCGCCAACCAGCCGATCAAGGGCACCCTGGAACGCAACGGCAAAAGCCAGACGCTGGACATCCAGGTGGCGGCGGGCGAGTTCGCCAGCGTGATCGCATTGCCAGACAGCGCACAAGGTATCCGTCAGGTCGTCATCCGTGAGCAACCCGACGACTTCAATAGCCTGAGGGCCTCACTGGCGTTTATCAGCGTCGATCCAGGTTGCACCCAGGCCGGTTTGCGCGCAGCGGGGAAGAACGCCGACCTGTTCAAGGATGTGGCCAACGGCAGCGTGCAACGTCGAACGATCAACCCGGTCAGCCTTTCGGTTCAATTGGTCTGCGCCCAAACCGACGTCGGTGCCCCGCTCAACCTGGGCCAGCTCAAGGCCGGCGAGCGCTACAGCGTTGTGCTGCTGCCTGGCGCAAATGGCCCGTACCTGTTGCTCGCGACTGACGTCCTGGCGCACTAATCGGATCGCGCCACCATCATGGTTTTTGCCTCTCTCGAGTTTCTGACGTTGTTCCTGCCGCTGTTCTTGTGCAGCTATGCAGTGTGCCCAGCCGCCGGGCGCAACGTCACATTACTGATCGGCAGCTGGCTGTTCTATGGCTGGTTGAGCCCTCGGTTCCTCGCAGTGCACGTGGTGCTGACGATCACGGCGTGGGCCGGCGGCTTGCTGATTGACGCCTTGCGGGAAGAAGGTAAGGGCCGCGTGCGGCTACTCGCGACATTGATCGTGCTCAACACGGCGGTGCTGTGCTGGTACAAGTACGCCAACATCGTCGCCGGCACGTTGATCGATGCCGTCACCTGGTATGGCGCCATGCCGCTGGACTGGCAGCGGGTCATCATGCCGGCCGGGCTATCGTTTATCGTATTGCAGGCGATTTCCTATCTGGTGGATGTACACCGCCGCACCGTGCCGGTCGAACGCAGCTTCATTAATTACGCCACCTATATTTCGATGTTCGGCCACTCGGTCGCCGGCCCCATCATTCGCTATGACTGGGTTCGCCGTGAGCTGAATCAGCGTGACTTCAACCTGCAGAATTTCTCGCTGGGCGCACGCCGGTTCATGGTCGGGATGTGCATGAAGGTCCTGGTGGCCGACACCCTGTCGCCGGTGGTCGATGTGGCGTTCAATTTGCCGAACCCTGGCTTCGCCGACGCCTGGGTTGGCTGCCTTGCCTACTCCTTGCAACTGTTCTTCGACTTCGCCGGCTACAGCGCCATGGCCATTGGTCTGGGTTTGATGCTGGGCTTCAACTTTCCCGAGAACTTCGACCGTCCCTATCTGGCCAACAGCATTCAGGACTTCTGGCGTCGTTGGCACCTGTCACTGTCCAGCTGGTTACGTGACTATCTGTATATTCCGCTGGGCGGCAATCGCAAAGGCACCTGGAAAACCTATCGCAATCTGTTCCTGATCATGGCCATCGCCGGCCTCTGGCACGGTGGCGATAGCTGGAATTATCTGCTGTGGGGCTGTGCCCATGGCCTCGCGTTATGCGTTGATCGTGCCTGGAGCCGTTCCACCCTGCCCCCTGTACCGCCGGTGCTGTCCCATGGACTGACACTGCTGTTCGTATGCCTGGCCTGGACGCTGTTCCGCGCCCCCGACTTTCACAGCGCGCTGCGCTTGTATGCCGGACAATTCGGCCTGCAGGGCATCGCCCTTGGTGATGAACTTTCCGCGACCCTGCGCCCGATACACGGCCTTGCGGGCCTCCTCGGTGTGCTCGGTGTCGTCGCACCGCTGCTGCACCCTTACTGTGAGAAACGACTGGGCAGCCTGGAGCTCTACGCCGCCGCCCTTTGGCCCATCGCCGGTTTCATGCTGTCGTTCGCACTGATCGCCAGTCGCGAAACCGTACCTTTCCTGTACTTTCAATTCTGATGACGACCCCAGAGAACACCACTCCCTCCACTCAGCCAGATGATCTGGCTGCACGCAGCAGTCGGTTGGCAGGCGTTGTGCTGCTGATATTCCTGTTCGTCGGGCTGCTGTCCTCTGGCCGATTGATCGTTTCGGGGCAGATCTCGTTGTTACCCGATAAATTGCTGACCACGCAGATTTTTGACGGCGACATCACCCATTGGATCGCCAAGGAACTCTCGAAAGCTCACTTCCCCACCACTTTCGCCGAGCTGGAGCGCGGTGCCAGTTGGCTGCTGCTCAGCGACACGGGTCCAAGGGTTCGCTCGGGTTGTCCTGACTGGCTGTTTTTGGCCGATGAACTCGAGGTCAATCATCAAGCACAGCGCAATGCCGATGCCAAAGTCCAGGCCGTGATTGATCTGAAACAGCAGCTCTCCCGACGTGGAATCAGCCTGCTGGTCGTCATCGTTCCAGACAAGAGCCGCATCGCGTCTGCGCAACGTTGCTCATTGCACCGCCCAGCCTCTCTCGAAGGGCGCATCCAGGCCTGGACCTCGAAGCTGGATGTTGGGGGTGTGTCGAATCTGGACCTCACCGTTGCGCTAACCCCATTGGGGGCCAATGCCTACTTACGCACCGATACGCATTGGAGCGAGTTCGGCGCCGAGGCTGCGGCCAATGCCATCGCGCAGCGCCTGAAGCCCCTGGGCATCACTGCAATGCCACTCAGGTCGTTCAACGAAAGTCATGCCCTGCTCACGGTTCGGCCTGGCGATCTGGTCCATCTGGCGGGCATCGACTGGCTGCCGCTCAAATGGCAACCAGCGCCCGAAATGGTCTCCCAAACAACCATCAGCGAACTTCCCGTTGTGGCAGCCGACAGCCCTGACAACGAGGGAGATCTCTTTGGCGATGCCAACCTACCCAACACCGCGCTCATCGGGACCTCATTCTCGCGCAACTCCAACTTCGCGGGGTTCCTGCAGCAGGCACTGGGCGCCCCCGTGGGTAACTTCGCCAAAGACGGCGGAGCGTTCTCTGGCGCCGCAAACAGCTACCTCAACAACCCTGCCTTCAAAGAAACGCCGCCAAGACAAATCATCTGGGAGATCCCGGAGCGGGACTTGCAGTCGGCTTACACCGACCCCATTGCGTATCGCTCGTTGCACTAGGCCAGTCAGTTAAGCGCTGGGTGTCCTCAAAAGATCGCAGCCTGCGGCAGCGCCTACAAGTTTTGCGTACAGAGGCGTCGTGTCCGCTACTAGTGTTGCCAGAATTCCTTGACTGAAATCTATATGCAGCCCCCATAAGGCGACACCGAGTAGGACCACGTCGACGGACTCGGCATAGGCCAACACCACATCAGCAAGCATCAGCAGCACCAAACCGACACCGAGCAACGCTGTAATGAACTCAGTTGTACCGGGCCAGGTTTGAAAACGGAAGGAACGGAACAGCGGGGCAACACTCAACTGCCGCTGCAAGCGACCTTCTGGGCCGCGTGCTTCGGTATGCTGGTCGATCGCTTCGGGCATGCCGTGGATGATGAGTTACGAGGCGGATAGGCGCGCATATTCAGAATCCAGCACCACCTGATTGCTGTTGTTAACGAATGAAAGCCCGTAGCTCATTATGCAAACCTTATGACCATCAAACGCATGGTTCCGCGAGCGGCGAGACTGGAGGCAAACGTTCGGGTGACTGCGCCGTCGAGCTCGGTGATATCTGCGGTATTGAAATCAACTCTCTCGGCCAAACCGTTCGCCGTCTCGAGGGACTTACCGATGTCCAGCCAATGCACGGGATCAGGCGGCGGCGTGTTGATCGGCACAGGCTGAGTCGCCTGGTACAGGCGCTGGCCCAGCCGCACCATGTCCTCAGCGATGTAAGTCTTCTCCGGGTCGTACAGCAGGATGTCGTCCAGCTTGTCGAGCTGCTCCTGCAGGTCGTCGATCTTGCCGATCTTGTCCAGCAAATCCTTGCCGAGGTCGGTCTCATTAATCTGGCCACTAATCATGTCCAGTATCGGCCCAGCATCAGAGCTCGACTGCCCCATAACACTGATACCGATCGGATACCAAGGTCCGATGTTGCCGATCCGATCCACCAGGCGCGCCCAGAAAAAGAGGGTCACGCCAGCGCGTAGGCCCAGCATCGTGTAATCGCTTTGCGGGGATGACAGATCCGTCAGCTTGGTAGCCATCTCCAAGCTGGTGGTCGGGCTGTACCAAATCTCCGTCCGCTGGGTGTCCTCGGCGCCCGCCGGGAAACCCCACTTCAGGTAGATGCCGAAGATCAGCGGGCTCGCGTTCAAGTACGAGACTGCCGGGGGCAGTCCTTCCTTGCCTTTCAGATTCGTCAGGTTCAGTTCCTGATTCCGCCGGGGTTTGGCGGTCGGCATGATAAGGCGGGAGTTAAGAATGGTGATGAAAGGCTGGTAGTGCTGAACAGCGTGGCCATGTCCATCGTTGACGGTCAACGCGGGCGGCATCGGGATCTAGTCTTTCCATATGGGAAGCCAGACCAGTTTGGACCGACAGCAGTTCACCGGATGAATGAAACAGCCTGGAAGAAGGCCCGGGTGCGAGCAGCAGCAAAGTGGAAAGAAAGGCACCAGTCACCAGTCACCAGTACACCCCGGGGTCCGTTCGATCAGGGTTCACGACCTAAAACACACCTTTGGCAGAAGGCTGCGTGCAGCAGGTGTGACACTGGAAGACCGAAAGGCATTACTTGGACACAAGAACGGCAGCATTACGAGCCACTATTCTACCGCAGAGCTCGGGCAACTGATCGAAGCGGCCAACAAAGTGTCAGCCACCGACTCGCGAGGGCCGGCACTGACCAGACTCAGGAGAAAAACGGGATGATTCCCCGCAAAAGTCCCTACGCGTAAAAAAGCCGAACTGGCTAGAGTTCGGCTAAGTTACTGATAAATATGGTCGGGACGGAGTGATTCGAACACTCGCCCCCTAGCACCCCATCTCCTTTTTCATACTTCTTGAAAGCTTCCAACATCTTACTCTGGATTCTTCCAAGCTAGTGTTTACTTGAGCTCCAGCGGTGTTCTGCTCTACGAGAGTCCAGTAACGTCCATCAACAGCCGACGTTTTTGTGGGGGGAAAAGTAGGGGGAACTCATTTTATGGCCAAATTCACCATCAAAGAACTCGAGTCGCTGATTCCCAACGATGCCGCCCGAATCCTCCGGGAGGATGGCAGCGACTCAGAGTGGTGCTTTCCCAACAAGCAGGATGATGGGCATGTGGACATAAAGTGGTGAGCAAACAAGTGGGTGACCGCCAGGCCCAGTTCAAAAACCGCAAGGCCCTCTCCAGACGGCGTAAGGACAATATCCTGGTCCTTGCCGACGGCCAGAACGGCGACTCGACGCCACATGACCTGCGCCGTACGGGCGCGACCATGATGCAGCGTCAGAGCGCCTTTAGCGCACGTTCGACGCTGATAGCAAGCGGCGTGGTTGGCCTCCCGATAAGTTCAGCCAAGGCGCGCTCGTTGCCGTAGAGAGCCCCCAGGGAGGCGCTGACGTCATAGGAAGCCAATGCTGCGGCAAGCCCCTTCGGCAAGCCAACACCTTCGAGCGCGGCGGCGTAGTCGGCTACCGGGAGGTTGCGGTAAGGGATGTTCTTGCCGGTCTGCTTCGAGATTTCCGCCGCCAGATCAGCCAGCGTCCAAGAGGTATCGCCAACCAGTTCGTAGGTAGCGTTTTCATGGCCGTCAGCAGTCAACACCACTGCGGCGGCTTCGGCCAGATCCTCGCGTGTCGCTGACGAAATCCGGCCTTCGCCTGCACTACCGAACAGCGCGCCATTAGCCAGCGCCACACCAGCGAAACCTGTGTAGTTTTCTGTGTACCAACCATTGCGCAACAACGTGTAGGAAAGTCCGGACGCCTTGAGGGTAGCCTCGGTTGAGCGGTGCTCGTCGGCAAGTGCCAGCACGGACGAGTCAGCGTGCAACACGCTGGTATAGACAATGCGCTTGATGCCGACCCTCTTCGCCGCCGCAATGACGTTGGCGTGCTGCGCCGCGCGCTGACCGATTTCGCTGGAGGAGATCAACAGCAAGGTTTCCACTCCGGACAACGCCGCATCCAGCGTCTCGGTCTTGGAATAGTCGAACGCCCTTGCCGCAACGCCCAGCGCTTCTGCCTGTTCTGGCTTGCGCACCAGGGCAAGAATGCTGCTCGTGGCGGTTCGCTGCTTGAGGTTCTCGATGACGATGCGGCCCAGTTGGCCGGTGGCTCCAGTAACGGCAATGCTCATGAGGTCACTCCTTGGTGAACGGAAGGGTTGAAGAAATAGCCATGATCGACTGTAGGATTCAGGGTGCGTTGCGGGCAACGTAGGCCTCTGGCCGCTACTCATCGATTGCCTCCTGGTAGCGCCAGGTTTGATGGATCTAGTCCGTCATTTGAGCGTCACACTTCAGACTCAGACTCCCAACGGCGAAACAGCACGCTGGCGTTAACACCGCCGAAACCGAACCCATTTGAGAGCGCATGCGTGATCGACAACTGCCGAGCGTTGAGTGCGACCAGATCAAGGCCGCCGGCCGCCTCATCGGGATGATCGAGATTCAGCGTGGGCGGCACCACCTGGTCGCGAAGCGCTAGTACGGTGAACACCGCTTCAATGCCTCCGGCCGCTCCCAGCAGATGCCCGGTGGCGGACTTGGTCGAGCTGATCGCGACGCTAGAGTCGCTCCCGAATACCGAACGAATCGCTGCCAGTTCGCCTTTGTCACCGACCTGCGTGGAGGTCGCATGTGCATTGATATGCTGAACATCGGCAGGACTCACAGCCGCCTGGCGCAGTGCCTGTTCCATGGCGCGGCGTGCACCGCTGCCGTCCTCCGGACCCGCCGTCAAGTGATAGGCATCGGCGCTGGTGCCGTAACCGACCAGTTCCGCCAGTGGTTTGGCTCCACGAGCCAACGCATGCTCCAGTGACTCAATCACCAGTAACCCGGCACCTTCGGACATGACGAAGCCGTCACGGTCGCGATCAAAGGGACGTGAAGCCTGCTGTGGGTACTCGGCAAAGCCAGTTGATAGCGCGCGGGCCGCCGCAAAACAACCCAGGGTTACACGGTCTATCGCTGCTTCGGTACCGCCGCATATGGCGATATCCGCCTCACCACTTCTGATGATTCTGGCCGCATCGCCGATGGCTTGTACCCCAGCAGCACAGGCCGTTACCGGAGCGCCGAGCGGCCCTTTGAATCCGTTCCGAATGGATACGTGCCCGGCCGCCATGTTGGCGAGAAAAGACGGCGCAGTGAATGGCGACAATCGGCGAGGACCACGCGCATCGGTGGTGCGGACAGCGTCGGCGATCGCGCCAAAGCCACCCACGCCCGATGCAATGATCGTGGCGGTCCGCTCCTGGTCTGTGACATCTGTCGGATGCCAGCCTGCCTGCTCCAGAGCTTCGTGTGCTGCCACAAGTGCAAACTCGATGAAGCGATCCATCTTCTTGCGATCCTTGGCCGAGATGATGCGCTCCGGGTCGTAACCCGCGATGGCATCATCTTCTAGAGACGGCACCTGGCCGCCTACTGCAACGCCCGTACCCTCAGTAATATCGCCAGGCAGGTTACGGATGCCAGAACGCCCAGCCAGCAGTCTCTTCCAGACTTCTTCTACTCCGCACCCCAGAGGCCCGACAATTCCGACGCCCGTGACCACGATTCGCTTTTGACCTTCGAGATTAATCATTGAACCCTCTTCATTTTTCAGTCGACGCCCACGCTATGGCCTATGGCTAAAGCTTTGTGGTGAGGTGAACGGCGAGAGGACGGGATGGTGTCCTATCCACTAGGCTTGCTTGCTTATTCGCTGTTTCGGTTTGACCCGTATTGTCAGGACGGATCTTGAACCAGATGGCGTACATCGCCGGCAGGAACACCAGCGTCATGATGGTGCCGACGAACGTGCCTCCGATCAGCGTGTAGGCCAGCGTCCCCCAGAAGACGGAATGGGTCAGCGGGATGAACGCCAGGATTGCCGCGAGTGCTGTCAGCAGTACCGGGCGGGCACGCTGTACCGTGGCTTCGACCACTGCGTGAAACGGGTCCAAGCCTTCTTGGGCGTTGTGATGGATCTGCCCGATCAGAATCAGCGTATTGCGCATCAAAATGCCCGACAGCGCGATCAGACCGACCAGGGCGTTGATACCAAACGGCTGCTGGAAGATCAGCAGCGTTGGCACCACGCCAATCAATCCCAGCGGCGAGGTGAAGAACACCATGATCATTGCCGAGATAGAACGCACCTGGACAATGATGATCAGCAGCGTCAGGGCAATCATGATCGGAAACAACGGCAAAATCGCTTTACCGGCCTTCCCCGATTCCTCGATCGCACCCGCCTGCTCAATCCGGTACCCGCCAGGCAGCTTGTCTATGATCGGCTGCAGCTCCTTCATGATCACGTTCGAGACGTCCGGTGGCTGCAAGCCTTCGGCAATGTCGCCGCGTACGGTGATAGTCGGTGTGCGGTCACGGCGCCTAAGGATCGGATCCTCCATACGCACATCCACCTCTCCGACCTGGGACAGAGGGATACGCTGACCCGCCGCGCCCACCAATGTGAAGCCTTCAATCCGGGCGGGATCGAGCCGGATGTCACCCGCGGCGCGACCAACCACCTGCACCGAGCGAATATCCTCACGAACCGCCGTGATCGGCACTCCGGCCAGCAGGAATTGCAACTGCTGGGCGACTGCACTGGATGTCAGTCCAACCGCCTGCAAGCGATCCTGATCCAAGCTGAAATGCAGCGTCGGCGTCAGAGGGCCCCAGTCGCTGTTGACCGTCCTCATCATCGGGCTGGCTTGCATGACATCTTGTACACGACCCGCAAGCTCGCGCAGCTTCGTCGGGCCAGGCCCCATCACCCGGTAGGCCACCGGGAATGGCGAATACGGACCAAACACAATTTGAGATGCCCTGACTCGGGCCTCTGGGGCGAGGCCTGCAGCGACCGCTTCGCGAAGACGGAACTTGAGGGTTTCACGTGCCTCCTGACTGTCCGTCAGCACCACGATCTTGGCGAACGATGGATCGGGCAGTTCTGGCGCCATCGCCAGGAAGAAACGCGGCGCGCCCTGCCCAATATAGGCCGTGACGATTTTTGCCTCTTCCTGCTGTTGCAGCCAGGCCTCGACCTTTGCAGCAGTGGCACTGGTCTGCTCGATGGAGGTTCCGTAGGGCATTTGCACCTCGACCATCACCTCGGGACGGTCCGAGGTCGGGAAGAACTGCTTCTTCACCAGGCTCATGCCCAGAACTGCCACGAAAAACAGCGTGATAACCGTGCCGGCCACCAGCCATTTGCGAGCGATGACGCGTGTCAGAACCCGGCGGAAGCGGTTGTAACGGGGGGTGTTGTAGATAGCCGCATGCCCACCCTCGACCTTCTTGATGTCTGGCAACAACTTCACTCCCAGGTAAGGGGTGAAAGCCACCGCGACGACCCAGGAAGCGATCAGAGCAATGCCGACGATCCAGAACATGTTGCTGGTGTACTCGCCGGCAGTGGACTGGGCGAAACCGTTGGGCATGAAGCCAATCGCCGTTACCAGTGTACCGGAGAGCATCGGCGCGGCCGTATGACTCCAGGCATACGCGGAGGCTTTGATTCGGTCGTAGCCCTCTTCCATTTTCACTACCATCATTTCGATAGCAATGATCGCGTCGTCCACCAGCAGTCCCAGCGCCAGAATCAACGAGCCGAGGGTAATACGGTCAAAGTTCTTTCCGGTGGCCGCCATCACCACAAACACTATCGCCAGCGTCAACGGTACCGCCGCTGCGACCACGAGGCCTACCCGCCAGCCCATGCTGAGAAAGCAAACAAGCATCACCACAAGCAGCGCGACAAAAAATTTGACCATGAACTCGCCAACGGCCGAGTCAATGTTCACGGCTTGATCAGTGACCTTGGTCAGCGTCATGCCCAGTGGCATGCCTTCATTTATCTTCGTCGTTTCGCTGTCCAGCGCCTTGCCCAGGTCCAGGCCATTCCAGCCCTCGCGCATTATGACCCCCAGCAACAAGGCCTCTTCGCCGTTATTGCGCACCAGGAAGGTGGCAGGGTCTTCGTAGCCTCGTTCAACCGTCGCCACGTCCGAGAGCTTCAACGTGTGCCCCTGAATCGCCAGGGGCGTGTCACGAATTTTCTCCAATTTATCGAAAGCGCCATCCACCCGCAGGAAAACCTGCGGCCCGTTGGTTTCGATGGAACCGGCGGGTGTGAGCACGTTCTGGCTATTCAGCGCGGCGAAGATGTCCTGGGGAGAAACGCCCAAGGTGGCCAGTCGGTCATGGGAGAAGGACACAAAAATGCGCTCGGCTTGCTCACCGATGATGTTGACCTTCTTCACGCCCGGCACATGCAACAGTTGTTGGCGCAACGACTCAGCATTACGCACCAACAGTCGCTGCGGCTCGCCTTTGGCTTTGAGGGCGAAAAGCGCAAACGTCACGTCCGAATACTCGTCGTTGACCAATGGCCCGATCACACCCGCCGGTAGCTTGGTGGCTTCGTCGTCGAGCTTTTTGCGCGCCTGATAAAACTCTTCCTGCACCTGTGAGGGTGGCGTGCGGTCCAGCAACGACACCATGGTGAAAGCGAGACCGGGCCGCGTATAGGTTTCCGTGCGGTCGTACCATTTCAGTTCTTGCAGGCGTTTTTCAAGTGGCTCTGCTACCTGATCCTGCATCTCCTGCGCCGTGGCGCCCGGCCACGCGGTAATGACCGTCAACTGCTTGACCGTAAACGGAGGATCTTCCGCACGCCCCAGCTGGAAGAACGCCAGGGTGCCTGCAACGGCAATCAGGAAGATCAGAAACACCGTGATAGATCGCTCACGAACGGCGATCGCGGAAAGATTGAAGCGACCCTCGCTCATGGACGCCCCCCGGCAACTTTTTCGTCATCCTGTTGAGGCAATTTCACCTCTTCACCTTCGCGCAACAGATGTGCGCCTAACGCTACGATCTGCTCGCCGACTTTGAGGTCGCCCGCGACTCGCACTGTGTCGTCGCTCAAACCCAGGACTTGTACAGGTCGCCAGGCCACCTTCGCCGGTGTACCGGTGATGACCCACACGCCAGTGCCTTGGCCTGGGTCATAAACGGAAGCGATCGGTACTTGCAGCCCCTGCCCTTGCGTGACGCCTTCAGCGATCCGAAGCGTGACAGTCGAGCCTATCGGTGCATTGGCCAGCGCGCCCTCAAGCACATACCGCGCCTCGAAGGTGCGTGTCATGCGGTCGGCCGAGTCAGACAGCAGCCTCAGCTTCGCTGTAACAGCGTCCGTGGTATTGCCATAAAGCGTTGCCTGCGCAGTAGATCCTGCTGCGGGGCGCAACGTCTCGGGCAGGTGCACGATGGCTTCGCGCTGCCCTGCCCGCGCCAGTCGAACCACGGGCTGTCCCGGGCTGACAACTTGTCCGGGCTCGGCGAGCGTCTCCACCACCACGCCGTCGGAATCCGCAAGCAGCACCGCATAACCAGAAGCATTACGGGCAACGTCAGCCTGCGCTTCAGCGGCGCTAAGCTGCGCCTTTGCGGAATCAGCAGCGGCTTTGATCTGGTCGTAGGCCGATGCAGAAATAGCGCCAGCGGCGACCAGGTCGCGGTATCGCGCCTCGTCATCTGCTGTCTGCTTGGCTCGGGCCCGAGCGGCTATGACCGACTCTTGCTGTGCTCGCGCCTGCAATCCTAGGTCGATTGGGTCGAGGCGCATGAGTGGCTGACCACGTTTAACGGTCTGACCGGTGTCGACCAAGCGCTCAAGTATCTTGCCTGACACCCGAAAGCCCAGGTCGCCCTGCACACGGGCAGCCACCACGCCCGTGAAAGAACGTGAGGTGTCGGAGGAACCCTGAACCGTTCCAGGCCTTACCAGAGGAGCGTGCGTGCGTGGATCGTCAACGGTGGATGAGTCGCCACATGCCGTCAGGACGAGAGGCAACAAGCAAGCGGCAATGGGGAAAGGTCGAAGCCGGCGCATAGGTTCCCTTACTTAAACAAATAGGACAGGCGTCATATTCTCAGTCGAGTAACCATATCCGTCAATGGTCACTAATTATAAAGTGCTAAGTTCCTCAACCTCAGCAGTGGAATCGCCGAATACACTGAGCCCATTTCGAACTTGGCTGAACGAGCGTCGATTGACAGAAAGTGACCATAACGTAATATGGTCACAAGCATGCTCAATTGAAGGAACCTCAATGCCTCCCCTCCGTCCCGTTGCTCTCTTGGTGAGCGCCAGCTTGATGACAGGTTGCGCGGTCGGTCCGGACTATCACCGTCCGGACGCCCCGCTTTCGGACCGTTACTTGGGTCAGCCTTCTGTCGAACAGAGGCCTGGGGCGACGCCTGCCAGGCTTGTCGCCTGGTGGGAAGGCTTCGGTGATCCACTGCTAACCGACTTCGTCTCCAAGGCACTTGAGCAGAACCTGGATCTGGCGCAGGCGTCGGCGCGAGTAACGCAGGCACGGGCAGGACTAGGCGCCGCAAATGCCTCTTTATTACCCTCGGGAAACATCAGCGGCCAAGCCGCGCGTTCCTACCAGTCAATCGAGACCCCACTCGGCCAGGTGTTGAACTCAACGCTTGGCTATGATCGGTACGGAAGTTCCTACGAGGTCAACCTCGATGCTGGCTGGGAGGTGGACGTCTTTGGCGGACTGCGACGCGGACGCGAGGCTGCACTGGCCGAGTACCAGGCTTCCGAGGCAGGTGTCGCTGCCACACGACTGGCCATCGCCGCGCAGACCGCCGATATCTACATCACTATCCGCGGATTGCAGACCCGGTTGGACATTGCGAACCGACAAGTCAAAACGCAGCAGGAGCTACTAGAGAAAGTCCAATTGCTCTACAGCAAGGGCCTCGCCGCCAACTATCAGGTTCGTCAGACTGAGGGGGCACTATCGCAGGTCCAAGCGACAGTACCGGCCCTGCAGACCGGCCTGGATGCTGCCATGAATGCACTGGATGTCATGCTCGGCACGCCGCCAGGCACTCACCGCACGCAATTGGCAAATATGGGGAACATTCCTGTAGCGCCGCAGATAAAGGCCACGGGAACGCCGGCCGATCTGCTGCGCCGCAGGCCAGATCTCATTGTTGCTGAGCGCCATCTCGCAGCCTCAAACGCACGCATCGGGGAGGCGATTGCTGAGTACTACCCGAAATTCTCCCTTAGCGCATTGCTGGGCAGTGCCACGGCTGTATCCGCAGGCAACCTTTTCACCGGCGGTGCCAGCCAGTCGGCGGGCGTATTGGGACTGCGCTGGAGACTCTTCGACTTCGGTCGCATAAACGCCCAAATCGACCAAGCCAAGGGACAGGAAGCCGAAACCCTGGCCGCTTACCGTCAGTCTGTGCTGCGCGCCACCGAGGATGTCGAGAACGCGTTCTCCTCACTAGTAAATCGGGAAG
Organism: Pseudomonas sp. GW822-FHT02D10; assembly: GCF_058802345.1. NCBI lineage: Bacteria > Pseudomonadati > Pseudomonadota > Gammaproteobacteria > Pseudomonadales > Pseudomonadaceae > Pseudomonas > Pseudomonas sp. GW822-FHT02D10. Next base: position 190,965 of record NZ_JBXAOB010000006.1, on the reverse strand, counting down.
CTCAAGCAACCACCCTCACCGGGGGAGAGGCGTCTCTGACACAGGCTCGCCAATCGTCGTTCATTGCCTATGAAAAAGGCACGGCCAGTCTGATCGATGTCCTGCACGCTGACGAAACGATGCTGCAGGCTTCCGATGCCCGGGCGCAAGCGCGAACGGAATCGGCACGAGCGGCGGTGGCGGCATTCAAGTCGCTAGGTGGTGGCTGGCAACCTCCTGAAGCCCAGCCTGTTGCGACACGATGACCTAACCAGGCGAGCTCAATAGAAACCAACCGGAGTACAGCGAAATGAAATCGAACGAGAATTCCTGGGTGCTCATCACAGGCGCATCAAGCGGATTTGGCGAGGAGTTTGCCCGGCAATACGCAGCGCAGGGAAAATCGCTAGTCCTGGTAGCAAGAAGGCTGAGTAAGCTCGAAGCACTATCGGCGGATTTGCGCGAACGTTTCGGTGTTGATGTGATTGTCGAACAAGTAGACCTGTCCTCGATCCCGGCGATCATCAAACTGCATGAGCGACTCCGCGAACGCAATATAGTGATCGATGTGCTCATCAACAATGCGGGTCATGGATTGCAGGGGCCTTTCCTGGATCAGCCTCTGGACCACTCACTGACCATGATTGATCTGGATATCGCCAGCCTGACAGCCCTGACACACCTTTTCGCGGCCGACATGCGAGCCCGCAAACGTGGGCAAATCCTGATGGTCGCCAGCTTGCTGTCGTTCCAGGGCGTGAAGAATTTCGCCGTTTACTCTGCCGCGAAAGCCTATGTTCTTCGCTTCTCTGATGCGCTTCATCGTGAACTGAAAAATGACGGCGTCGTCGTTACCGCACTTTGCCCTGGAATGTCAGATACCGGATTTGCAGAAAGTGCCAAACAACGGATCACACCGGCCTTGAAAATGGTGATGATGCAGCCTCAACCCGTCGTGCGTGCAGGCATCCGTGCGCTGCAAGCCGGACGCATGAGCGTGGTGCCGGGTTTTGGCAACAAGGCCATCACCGTCTTGACGTGGGCCACGCCACGTCGGTTTCATCAGAGCTTGATGGCGCAGGTGATGGGAGTCTGAGGGGGCGACAAAGAGGCCTTTTACCTCAGGGGAAAGGCCCGAGATGTGTTCTTAAAGGTCGGGAGGCAACGCGTGCTCCCGACAGGACATTTATCGTGTAACAGCACTCAATTAGAAGCGGTAACTAACAGAAGTACCGAGCCCGCTCGCACTGTTCTTATATTTGGCACTGTATGCACCTCTGGTCGGCGAGGTGTCGTTGACCTGCACGCTCTCTTCCCACAGGTAAGAGTAAGCAACATCGATCGTGACATTATCCGCCGGCGTCCAGCCAGCACCGAAGCTGACAACCTTCCGGTCGCCCGTAGGAATGCGCGGTCCACGATTGGTGTTATTGGTCGGTGACTGATCGACCGAAAAGCCTGCGCGAAGTACCCATTGGTTGTTCAGTTGATATGCCGCACCGATAGCATGAGCCCACGTATCGTGCCAATTCTGTTCTTCGGTAATGGTGCCCAGCGCACCGCTCAACGCAGGGGGTAAACCTGTGTTCTCGATGGTTAACGCTTTGAAGCGACTCCAGCGAGTCCAGGTACTCCCCACGTATAGGGTCCAGTCGTTATTAAGCTGATGAGTCACCGAGAAATCCACTGACTCCGGAGTATCCACATCCAGCGAAGCGTCATAACTGCGGCCGCTGCCCCCCAACACGCTAAAGATGCCGTCAGTGACCTTGGTCTTGGCATCCAATTGATAACTGACCTTGGAATGGTAGGTCATGCCCAAACGGGTTCGGTCTGTAGCCTGCACCAAGATACCGGCGTTAAAACCCAGGGCAGTGTCGTCACCCGTGCTTTTGAGTTTTCCGTCATTGCGACCAGGGCTAAGCGGATTGAGCACCATACCGGAAATTTCACCACCGATACGGTTGATGGTCGGACCGAACCCGATCGAAACTTTGTCGTTGAAGGCATAGCTGACAGTGGGCTGGAACGTAAGGGTCGTGACTTCGCTTTTGTTGGCGTAGTAACGCCCGGCGAAACCGCTGCCATAGTCAGTCATCAGACCGAAAGGCACATAAAAACCTACACCGAACGCCCAATGCTCATCGATCGGTTTGACGTAGTAACCCATAGGCACGGTGGTGGTGGGCACCATGTCGCCGTCTTCCTGGCCGCCGAATGTACTGCGGGTCTGGCTTATGTCGGACTTGGCGAAAAGAGTCGCAGCCCCCACGCTGACCTGTTCCCTTTTCAAGCGAGACATGCCCGCAGGGTTACCGAAGACCGTACTCGCATCTTCAGCGGCGGAAGAACGACCGGCAAACCCGGCCCCCATCCCACTGATGCTTTGTTCATTGAGAGCGAAGCCGCTTGCAAAAACGTTTGAGGATGCGAGCACGACAGCAAGGCCAAATGGGGACTTGAGCACTATTTTTTTCATTGTTTGGACTCTATGGGTATCACTGAGATGAAGCATTAGAAGCGATGGACCACCATATTTATTCATGTGACCATATCAGTCAATGGTCACACAACAGATAAATAAAATGCCCTTCGACGGATGGAAGAAGGGCAAAGTGAAAAGCCGTTTGGGATCTGACGCGTACCGCCGTATGCGATAAACCTTTAGCCAAAGGTCAAGGCATGAGGCTACGCAAGATGAGATTGGAGGTAAGCGTGGGCGCCTCCTCGACGAAATCGAGGTTGTACTGCAGCAGCAAAGGGTTGACGAATGGCCGCAGCGCGAGATGTATCGCTTCTACTGTCTCGTCCAGCGGAGTCTTGCGTTCAAATTCGCCAATCTCTCGCCCCTCTCGCACGATTTGCAACACGAAGCGTTTGATCTGTGCGTCATAAGCCTGCGAACTGGGCCAGCTTTCCGACGCCGCGAACGCTGCAATGTCATAGAGTTTTCGGTCGTTAAAAAACAGATTCACACCTGTGGCGATCACCGTTTTGACCAAACGTCGAAAGCGCTCCGTCGGCGACAGGTCTTCTACATTGATAGCCTGCTCCACAGCCGCGACGATTTCTGCCAGACAATTTGCGCAGATGGCTTCACCGATCGCCTGCTTGGAATCAAAAAATTTGTAGATGTAGGCCTTGGAAAACCCGATGGCCTTGGCCAGGTCGGAAACCGTGGTTTTGCCATAGCCGTATTGACTGAAGTGTTCGTTGGCCGCTGCGACAATTTGATCGCGAATCTCGTGATCGATTGGGCCACGGGGGCTAGGCGAAGATATTGATGGCTGATTCATGGGAATAGCTTACTCACCCTATCGAGGACTTACAAATTGTGACCGATGGCATATATAGTCACAAATCGAACATTCGGAAACCACAGCTGATCAGATTTGAAACGAGCTGACGTTTTGAGTAGTCCAACATGGCGCATTAGCGTTCCAACAGCTCATTGTCGCTAACGCTAGACAGCTTTATCCCCTTTGCCTCGTGCTGATGACGAAGCTCAGCCCAGTCTATAAGGGCAGTCATAGCCGGGCCGAGTGCATGACCCAGCACCGTTAGCGCGTACTCCACCCGCGGCGGCACCTCTGGGTATACGGTACGCTGAACGATGTCGTCATGCTGAAGCCCTTTCAATTGCTGAATGAGCATCTTCTGCGTGACATCGGGAATGAGCTTCTCCAGTTCGGAGAACCGAAGCGGCCGGCCTTTAGCGGCCATCAACTCATTGATGATCACAATTTTCCATTTGCCCTCCAAAACGCGAAGCGTAGCGTTTATAGCGGCAGACCAGGCCTGCCGTCGTAAAGGGTTCTCACATTCCCACTTACGCGCCATCGATACTTACCTTTTGGTGGGTTACAGACTAAATCGTCGGTTCTTGCGGATACTGCAGTGCTGATACTAACGTATCCGGACTTTGAATCTCTGGAGGCATTATGAAAATCGCGATCGTTGGTATTGGATCTATCGGCGGAACCCTTGCCCGAAAGCTTGTCACTGCTGGCCACGAGGTCAGCGTCGCCAACTCTCGCGGAACAGACTCGGTAAGCACTTTTGCCAAGGAAGCGGGTGCTATTGCTTGCGATCTGAACGATGTCTTCGACGGCGCCGATACTGTGATTGTTTCCATCCCCCAACCGGCCATGGCAGCTCTTCCTAAGAACCTGCTGGCCGCATTGCCATCTTCGGTTCCAGTGATCGACACGAGTAATTACTACCCAGGCCTGAGAGACGAGCGCATCGCTGCTTTGGAAAATGGTCAAACGGAGAGCGTCTGGGTTAGCGAGCAGCTTGGCCGACCGGTGATCAAGGCATTCAATAATATTCTGGCTTATTCGCTAGAGAATCTTGGTAAGCCAAAAGGTGCGGAAAACCGTCTGGGAGTCGCCGTTGCTGGTGACGATGCAAATCATAAGCGTGTCGTGATGCAACTTGTCAATGAAGTTGGATTCGAGCCAGTCGACAGTGGCAGCCTGGAGGACTCATGGCGTCAACAACCCTGTACGCCAGCGTACTGCTGCGATTACACCGCTGATGAGATGCGTCCCGTGTTGAATGCCGCAGTCAAGGGAGTCGCAGCGCAGAAGCGAGAGGCGTTCAATGCGCAACTCTCTGCCCTGTTCGCCAAAAATCCCTCTCATCATGACGTAGTTGAATTTAATCGGAGCTTCAACACGGCAAGCTGAATTCGTCGTCACCGATCTAACCAGAAGCCACGCTTGCCAGAGCTTGGCACGCTACTGACTTATTGGAAGACAGTATCTGATAGTGCTTCTGTGCTGAGTGCCGACTTAGCTCGCCGATATTGCCGCCTGCCCATAGGTATCCGCTGCCTTTAATACCGGCGGTTCTCGGCCAGAGGTGGTCTGTTACGTATCCGCGCGGATCTCCCCGATACCGCAGCAGCCGATCATAAAAAAGAACCGAAAACGCGCAAATTGCGTCCTTGATATCCATCGAAGATTCCACCCAGAGCCAGTGGTTTTGTGGGGGTAAAAACGCAAAATAATAAAAAGGGGTCGCGAAATAAAATCTCGCAACCCCTTGAATTATATGGTCGGGACGGAGTGATTCGAACACTCGACCCCTAGCACCCCATGCTAGTGCGCTACCGGACTGCGCTACGCCCCGACTAGGCGTGAAACTTGTTCCTTATCTCGAGGAACGCTCAAGAATATATCGCAAGCTTTTGAAAACTGGAAGTATTTAAAAGCAGGAATTTATTTCTTGAGTACTACCAGAACATCCTCCAGTTCGGCGATCATCTGGCGGATCATTTGCTTGTATTGGGTGGTGTCGTCTTTGGCTTCATCGCCGGAAAGGCGCAGGCGCGCTCCGCCGATGGTGAACCCCTGGTCGTACAGCAACGCGCGGATCTGCCGGATCATCAGCACATCCTGACGCTGATAGTACCGGCGGTTTCCGCGGCGCTTGACGGGGTTGAGTTGAGGAAACTCCTGCTCCCAGTAGCGCAGCACGTGCGGTTTTACCGCACAAAGCTCGCTGACTTCACCAATGGTGAAGTAGCGTTTGCCTGGGATGACGGGGAGCTCGTCGTTATGACTTGGTTCCAGCATAAGCCTCAACTCGGGCCTTCAACTTCTGCCCTGGACGAAAGGTGACCACACGGCGAGCCGTGATCGGGATTTCTTCTCCCGTTTTCGGATTGCGGCCAGGCCGCTGGCGTTTGTCCCGAAGGTCGAAATTGCCGAAACCTGACAATTTGACTTGTTCGTTGTCTTCAAGAGCGTGCCTGATTTCTTCAAAGAACAGTTCGACCAATTCCTTGGCCTCCCGTTTATTCAGGCCCAGCTCTTCATACAGACGTTCCGCCATCTCAGCTTTCGTCAAAGCCCCCATACGTCACTTCCTTAACGTGGCGTTCAACCTTTGTTCGAGCGAGGTGAGGATGTTTTGCGTCGTGGTATTCACCTCATCGTCATTAAGAGTGCGCGATGGATGCTGCCAGGTCAAGCCAACTGCAAGGCTTTTTCTATGCGGATCAATACCTTTACCCTGATACACGTCAAATAGCCTGAGGTCCGTCAGCCATTCGCCTGCATTTTCACGGATTACGTCCAGTACGGCACTGGCTGTAACGTCTTTGTCGGCCAGCAGCGCAAGGTCACGACGCACTTCAGGAAAGCGTGACAACTCGCTGAATTCAGGCATTTTGCCCAATGCCACTTCGGCCAGAACCAGCTCGAAAACGAAGACCGGACGATCGAGACCGAGGGTTTTCGACAATTCAGGGTGGATAGCGCCGACGTAACCGACCAGGCGACCATCACGCTCGATGCGCGCGGTTTGACCCGGGTGCAACGCAGGGTGGCTGCCCGGTACAAACGTGAACGTGTCCAGTGCACCGGCAAAGCCCAGCACTGCTTCCACGTCGGCTTTGACGTCGAAGAAGTCCACGGTATCGCGACCTTGTGCCCAGCCTTCAGGCAGACGGCTACCGCACACCACACCGGCCAGCATCGGCTCTTGCTTCAGGCCTTCCAACTGACCGACAAAGCGCAGGCCGCTTTCGAACAGGCGGACGCGATCCTGCTGACGGTTCAGGTTGTGCTGAAGCGCCTTGACCAGACCAGGCCACAGGGACGAGCGCATGGCGGCCATGTCGTTCGAAATCGGATTGGCCAGCAACAAAGGCTCGACGCCTGGGCTGAACAGCTCGAACTGTTTCGGATCGATGAAGCTGTAGGTGATCGCTTCCTGGTAACCACGGGCCACGAGCAGACGACGCAGCTCAGGCAGTTCGCTACGCGCTTCAGCCTTGGCTTGCGGCGCCAGACGGGCTTGCGGGTAGCGAACCGGCAGACGGTTGTAGCCGTACAGACGGGCCAACTCTTCAATCAGGTCGACTTCCAGGCTGATATCGAAGCGATGGCTTGGTACTTCTACACGCCACTGCCCTGCCCCGTCCGCGGAAATCTTCAGACCCAAAGCGCTGAGCAGTCGCTCGACTTCGGCCGAATCCATTTCCATACCCAGCATCTGGGTGATGCGCTGGGCACGCAGAGTGACCGGTGCAATCGACGGCAGGTGCTGCTCGCTGACGGTTTCGATAATCGGACCCGCTTCGCCGCCGGTGATTTCCAGCAGCAGGCCAGTGGCGCGCTCCATGGCTTCACGGGCCAGTTGCCAGTCCACGCCACGCTCGTAGCGGTGTGAGGCATCGGTGTGCAGGCCATAAGAACGAGCCTTGCCAGCGACAGCAATCTGATCGAAGAACGCGCTTTCCAGGAATACATCGCGAGTGGTCGCGGAAACACCGCTGTGCTCGCCACCCATCACACCGGCAATCGCCAGGGCACGAGAGTGGTCGGCAATCACCAGCGTATCGCTACGCAGGCTGACTTCCTGACCGTCGAGCAGAACCAGCTTCTCGCCTTCTTCGGCCATACGCACGCGGATGCCGCCATTGATTTCGGCGAGATCGAACGCATGCAACGGTTGACCTAGCTCCAACATCACGTAGTTGGTGATGTCGACGGCAGCGTCGATGCTGCGCACGTCGGCACGGCGCAGGCGCTCAACCATCCACAGCGGTGTAGGCTTGGACAGGTCGACGTTGCGGATCACGCGACCCAGGTAACGCGGGCAAGCGGCGGGTGCCAGAACCTCAACCGAACGCACTTCATCGTGTGCGGCTGGCACGATCGCAACGACCGGGCGGGTGACTTCGGCAGCGTAGAGCGCACCGACTTCACGGGCCAGACCGACCAGGGACAGGCAGTCGCCACGGTTCGGGGTCAGGTCGACCTCGATGCTGGCGTCGTCCAGGCTCAGGTACTCACGAATGTCCTGACCAACCGGCGCATCGGCCGGCAATTCCATCAGGCCGTCGTTGCCTTCACCGACCTGCAGCTCGGCTTGCGAGCACAACATGCCGTTGGACTCGACGCCGCGCAGCTTCGCCTTCTTGATTTTGAAGTCGCCTGGCAGTTCGGCACCGATCATGGCGAACGGGATCTTCAGGCCGGGGCGCACGTTTGGCGCACCGCATACCACCTGGAAGGTCTCCGCACCATTGCTGACCTGGCAAACGCGCAGCTTGTCGGCATCCGGGTGCTGCTCGGTGCTCAGCACCTCGCCCACGACCACGCCACTGAATTCACCGGCGGCCGGCGTAACGCTATCGACCTCAAGACCGGCCATCGACAGACGAGCAACCAGCTCGTCGCGACTTACCTGCGGGCTTACCCAGCCGCGCAGCCATTGTTCACTGAATTTCATCCTGCTCTCCTAAGAATTCGTTACGACTAGCGAAATTGCGCGAGGAACCGCAAGTCGTTGTCGAAGAACAGACGCAAGTCGTTCACGCCGTAACGCAGCATGGCTAGACGCTCAACGCCCATGCCGAAGGCAAAGCCCGAGAACTCTTCCGGGTCGATCCCGGACATACGCAGCACGTTCGGGTGAACCATGCCGCAGCCCATGACTTCCAGCCAGCCAGTCTGCTTGCAGACGCGGCAGCCTTTACCGCTGCACATCACGCACTCCATGTCGACTTCGGCGGATGGCTCGGTGAACGGGAAATACGAAGGACGGAAACGCACGGCCAGTTCTTTTTCGAAGAACACGCGCAGGAACTCTTCGATGGTGCCTTTCAGGTCGGCGAAGTTGATGTCGCGGTCGACCAGCAGGCCTTCGACCTGGTGGAACATCGGCGAGTGGGTGATATCGGAGTCGCTACGGTACACACGGCCTGGGCAGACGATGCGGATCGGCGGTTGTTTCGATTCCATGGTGCGGACCTGTACCGGCGAGGTATGGGTGCGCAACAACATGTTGGCATTGAAATAGAAGGTGTCATGCATCGACCGGGCCGGGTGATGGCCTGGGATGTTGAGCGCCTCGAAGTTGTGATAGTCGTCTTCGACCTCAGGACCTTCGGCAATGCCGTAGCCAATATGAGTGAAGAACTGTTCGATACGTTCCAGAGTGCGGGTAACCGGATGCAGACCACCCGAGGTCTGACCACGGCCAGGCAGGGTCACGTCAATGGACTCGGCGGACAGTTTGGCGGCCAGATCGGCCTCTTCAAACAGTGCCTTGCGCGCATTGAGAACCTCTGTGACACGCTCCTTGGCAACGTTGATCAGAGCACCGACCTGCGGACGCTCCTCTGCCGGCAAATTCCCCAGGGTCTTCATCACCTGAGTCAATTCACCCTTTTTGCCAAGGTAGTGAACCCGGATTTGCTCCAGGGCATTGATATCTTCAGCGCTTTGCACAGCCTCTAGTGCTTGAGAGACCAGCGCATCCAGGTTTTCCATGTACAGACTCCAGATACAAAATAGGGGAAGAGCTTGAAGGCTCTTCCCCTATTTATGACGTTTAACACCTGACCCCACAGAGGTGAGGCCGGGTGACTGTCGGGGGTACTTAAGCCAAGGTGGCTTTAGCTTTCTCGACAATCGCAGCAAACGCCGCTTTTTCGTTCACTGCCAGATCAGCCAGAACCTTACGGTCGATCTCGATGGACGCTTTTTTCAGGCCGGCGATGAAACGGCTGTAGGACAGACCGTTGATACGTGCACCAGCGTTGATACGAGCGATCCACAGAGCGCGGAACTGACGTTTTTTCTGACGACGGTCACGGTAGGCGTATTGGCCTGCCTTGATTACCGCTTGCTTGGCAACACGGAATACGCGCGAACGAGCGCCGTAGTAGCCTTTAGCAAGTTTCAGAATTTTTTTGTGACGTTTACGGGCAATGACGCCACGCTTTACACGAGCCATGAGTTACTTCCTCTATTCTTGACTAAATTAACGAAGGCGCAGCATGCGCTCGACTTTTGCCACGTCACACGGTGCCAGCAAGCTGCTACCGCGCAGTTGACGCTTACGCTTGGTCGACATTTTAGTCAGGATGTGGCTCTTGAAAGCGTGCTTGTGCTTGATACCGTTAGCAGTTTTCAGAAACCGCTTAGCAGCACCACTTTTAGTTTTCATCTTTGGCATGTTCGGATACTCCGCATTCAGTTGATAAACATAATCGCAAGGCCTGCCGTGCCCTGTTGATTACTTCTTCTTTTTCGGGGCGATGACCATGATCAGCTGGCGTCCTTCCATCTTAGGATGCTGTTCGACCGAACCGTACTCGAGCAGGTCACCTTCAACCCGCTTGAGGAGTTCCATCCCCAGCTCCTGGTGGGCCATCTCACGGCCGCGGAATCGCAAGGATACCTTGGCCCTGTCCCCGTCACTCAGGAAACGTACCAGGTTGCGCAGTTTTACCTGGTAATCCCCTTCCTCCGTCCCTGGACGAAACTTGATTTCTTTAACCTGAATCTGCTTCTGGTTCTTTTTCGCTGCAGCAATCTGCTTCTTCTTTTCGAAGATCGATTTGCCGTAATCCATCACACGGCAAACCGGTGGGATTGCGTCGGCGGAAATTTCCACCAGATCCAGTTTGGCTTCTTCAGCAATACGAAGCGCTTCATCAATCGAGACGATGCCAATCTGCTCGCCGTCAGCGCCAATTAACCGAACCTCGCGTGCCGAGATATTCTCGTTGATCGGGGCTTTCGGTGCAGCTCGTTTATCTTGTCTCATTTCACGCTTAATAATAATTACTCCGAATCTGGGCGACCACGCCGGGAAACCGCTTGCGCGAGGAACTCAGCGAACTGGGCGACGGGCATCGAGCCCAGGTCAGCACCTTCACGAGTACGCACAGCGACAGTCTGCATCTCGACTTCCCGATCTCCAATAACCAAGAGATAGGGAACCTTGAGCAAAGTATGCTCGCGGATTTTAAAGCCGATCTTTTCATTTCTCAAGTCAGACTTGGCACGAAAACCGCTTTGGTTGAGAGTTTTTTCAACTTCAGCGGCAAAATCTGCCTGTTTATCAGTGATATTCATGATCACTGCCTGAGTCGGAGCCAGCCACGCAGGGAACGCGCCCTCGTAATGCTCGATCAGAATCCCGACGAAACGCTCGAAGGAACCAAGGATCGCCCGGTGCAACATTACCGGGTGCTTGCGACTGTTGTCTTCGGAGACGTATTCGGCTCCCAGACGGATCGGCAGGTTAAAATCGAGCTGCAAGGTACCACATTGCCAGACGCGACCAAGGCAATCTTTTAGCGAGAACTCGATTTTCGGACCGTAGAAAGCACCCTCGCCCGGCTGAAGATCGTACGGCAGGCCGGCATTATCAAGGGCTGCAGCCAGCGCGGATTCTGCGCGATCCCACAACTCATCGGAGCCGACACGTTTTTCCGGACGAGTGGACAGCTTCATTTCGACGTCGGTAAAGCCGAAATCGGCGTAGACATCCATGGTCAGCTTGATGAACGCTGCGGATTCGGACTGCATCTGCTCTTCAGTACAGAAGATGTGAGCATCGTCCTGGGTGAACGCACGCACACGCATGATGCCGTGCAACGCACCGGACGGCTCGTTACGGTGGCAAGCACCGAACTCGGCCAGACGCATCGGCAGTTCACGGTAGCTTTTCAGGCCCTGATTGAACACTTGCACGTGGCAAGGGCAGTTCATCGGCTTGATCGCATAGTCGCGGTTTTCCGACTGCGTGGTGAACATGTTCTCGGCGTAGTTGGCCCAGTGCCCGGATTTCTCCCACAAGCCACGGTCAACCACTTGCGGAGTCTTGATCTCCAGATAGCCGTTTTCACGCTGAACCTGGCGCATGTACTGCTCGAGCACCTGGTACAGGGTCCAGCCGTTCGGGTGCCAGAAAACCATGCCCGGCGCTTCTTCCTGGGTATGGAACAGGCCGAGACGCTTGCCGATCTTGCGATGGTCGCGCTTTTCGGCTTCTTCGATACGCTGGATGTAAGCGGCCAGTTGCTTCTTGTCAGCCCAGGCTGTGCCGTAAACGCGCTGCAATTGCTCGTTTTTGGCATCGCCGCGCCAGTAGGCGCCGGACAGCTTGGTCAGCTTGAAGGATTTCAGGAAGCGGGTGTTCGGCACGTGCGGACCGCGGCACATGTCGACGTATTCTTCGTGATAGTACAGGCCCATGGCCTGCTCGTTCGGCATGTCTTCGACCAGGCGCAACTTGTAGTCTTCGCCACGGCTGGTGAACACGTCGATCACTTCGGCGCGCGGAGTGACTTTCTTGATGACGTCGTAATCTTTTTCGATCAGCAGATGCATGCGCTGTTCGATGGCCGCCAGGTCGTCCGGAGTGAAGGGACGCTCATAGGCGATGTCGTAATAGAAACCTTCATCGATGACCGGACCGATCACCATTTTCGCCGTCGGGTACAGCTGCTTGACCGCGTGGCCAATCAGGTGGGCGCAAGAGTGGCGAATGATCTCCAGCCCCTCTTCATCCTTTGGCGTGATGATTTGCAGGGTCGCGTCGCTGTCGATGACATCGCTGGCGTCAACCAGTTTGCCGTTGACCTTACCGGCCACAGTGGCCTTGGCCAGACCGGCACCAATGGATGCGGCGACCTCGGCTACGGAAACCGGATGATCGAAGGAACGTTGACTGCCGTCGGGAAGAGTAATAGTGGGCATGGCGCCTCCTCTCCTAGTGGTGACCCCTACCAAAGGTCACGTGGGTTGGGATGAGCAGCCAGTACGCGATTCAGTCCAGGCCATTCAATAATGAACGCCTGCCTTACAGCGGCAGGAGCCTTGCGGCCAACCGGAATCCGAACCAGAGTGACTGGAGATCAAATCAGGGTTATTCGGGCATTGGCCGCCACTGGAGAACAGATCATCCAGAGCCTGAAAATACCCGAGCGCTGGATCCTAGCACAGATGAACGGTCATCGCCGCGACCTTGTTTCGGGAACGCCGAATTCAGGGCTTTTGCATCAAAAAGTGAACTTGAGATGTACGGTCGACCTCAAATAGGCTGAGAATCGCCACACTTTATTGACCCCAAGGAGTTCCTGTCATGCGTCTTATCCGCCTTATCGCCCTCGCCTCCCCACTGATAATGCTGCTCCCGCTGAGCGCGCAGGCTGCCTGGCCTGCCGGGGTTCGCGAAAGCTATATGAAGGATTGCGTTTCCGCCGCCAGCCAGAACATCGACCAGAAGTCCGCCGAAATGCATTGCGCCTGTGGCGCGGACAAGCTGAACGAGAAGTTCACGACCGCAGAGATCAGCGAGCTGATGAGCAAGACGAAACAGCCGAGTGCGGAGCTGCGAACCAAGGCACTGGACGCTATTCAGGAATGCAGAGTCAAGAAATAAGCCGCTGCGGGGCTAAAAACAACGGTCCTGGCGAGTAGAAAACAGCTGAAAAGCCACTATTCCAGACAAATTACGCAGCTTTTACAGCTTTTTTTACAGGGCGCTTATTTGGCCACAACCCTTTTAAACCGGGGCTTTCAGCCATATACAGCGACAAAGAACAGACGATACGAAGGCAAACAGCACGTCCGGGGGGCTCCCAAATCGAACATTTCGACTATGATACCCCGGTGTGCCCAGTTGGCCTGAGCAGCACAGTACTACTGAAAATATATGTTTCTTGGAGATACACCATGTCTAATCGCCAAACCGGCACCGTTAAATGGTTCAACGATGAAAAAGGCTTCGGCTTCATCACTCCTCAAGGTGGCGGTGACGACCTGTTCGTACACTTCAAAGCTATCGAAAGCGACGGTTTCAAAAGCCTGAAAGAAGGCCAAACCGTTTCCTTCGTGGCTGAGAAAGGCCAAAAGGGTATGCAAGCTGCTCAAGTTCGCCCAGAGTAATTTCCAGGCGCACTAAAAAAACCCCGTCCATGTGACGGGGTTTTTTATGGACGCAACAAAAGCCTGACGCGATCAGCCGCAGTTGACGCGGGTAATCACCAGGTTGGCGTCGGTATTGAGGTTCAGGCGATCCGAACGGTATTCCAGAGTGATCATGTCGTTCGGCCTGAGGACTCGTGCAGTCTGCGACCCGGAGCGCGTGCGGGCCTGTTCCAGCAACTCTGGCGAAGCCTTTTTGCCAATAACGAATTCGGCAGCCTTTGCCTCACAACGGCCGCTACCGGCCTCGGCTATCACAGGGTCTTTTGCCGACTCGGAGGTACTGCTGCAACCCGTCAACATGACAGCGGCCAGCAAAGTACCCAATGACGCGAGCTTCCAAGGCATGACGCCTCCTTTTCAATAGTTGAGCTGAATTCGTGCGACAGCCGTTTTGATGTTTGGTTTCATGGTCACTGCCATCCCCCGCCTTCAAAACCTTCAAGCACGTAAGTTTGCCTGAGCTATCAAGCGCTGTTCAGCGCGCAATCGTGACTGAATATGAGCAGGTTCAGTAGATATCGATGTAGTCGAAGGGTGGTTTCGGCCAGTTCTGCTTCAACGCGTTGAATATCTGCATGACCCAGACCTCATCACTGGCGGCAACCATCCCTACATACCCAGAGCCCTTGGCCCACGTCTCAAGGCGGAACAGCAGCCCGTCGATATCCGTTCCGCCGACGACACCCGACGAAATGTAGGCAATACCTGATTTGGTGACCCGCAACTGGGTGTGCGTATCGTCGCTGGCAGACGCCAGCAGTTGGCGCACAGCCTCAAGCGTCAAGCCGTCCGGGGTGTTCAAATCGATCTGCACAGCACTTTCCTTGAAATCGACAAAGCCCAAGTGTCGCATAGCCCTCCGTTCATGCCTAAGTCGGAGTGCCAAAAGCTGCGCAAGGTGGTTAACTCAACACACAGACCTCCCGACCTTGCGAGACACTCATGACCACCGTGACCATCGACGCCGATATCAAAGTCAGCTGGCCCCAAGGCCACAGCTCTTACAGCCCCAGCAGCCCGGAAGAGCTGGCGATCATTGGCATAGACCTGCTGGTCAAGGACCTGGGCACGAAAGCCGCTCAACGCTTCATCGAGCAGGTATTCGAGAAATACCCCATTGACGACATGGGCGTGCCGCACACAGAAAGGGAGTAAAACCCCGCTGGCTGGCACCTGCGGGGACAAGGCTTACTTGAGACGAGCGAGACGCGCCGTCAACAAGTCGAAGAAGCCTTGGGCATCGCCGCTCTCGACCCAGAATGCATTCTTCGGGGCTTTCAGACCGTCGTACCAGTCAACAATGGTCTGGCCGAAAGTTGGCCCTTCGCGACTGTCGACGACTACATTCACCGCACGACCGGTAAACAGCTCAGGCTTGAGCAGGTACGCGATCACCGTAGCGTCATGCACCGGGCCACCTGGAATACCGTAGTGCTCCATGTCGCCTTTGACGTATTCGCTGAGAATATCGCCCACCAGTTTGCTGGCGTTGTTGTTCAGCGCGGCAATCTGCTTCAGGCGAGCCTCACTGGTCAGAATCTTGTGAGTGACGTCCAGCGGCAGATAGGTCAGCTTGACGCCGCTCTTGAGGACCACTTCAGCCGCCTGCGGGTCAGCGAACAGGTTGAACTCAGCAACCGGGGTAATGTTGCCACCATTGAAGTGCGCGCCGCCCATGATCACCACTTCCTTGATGCCCTGGGTGATTTCCGGATCCTGAATCAGCGCCAACGCCAGGTTGGTCTGCGGCCCGAGCATCGCGATAGTGATGCTGTGTGGCTTGGCCGCGCGCAAGGTGTCGATCAGGTAATTGACCGCATTGCCTTTGGCCAGGCCTTTCTTCGGCTCATGCACCGTGACACCCGATAGGCCTTCCTTGCCGTGAATATTCTCGGCATAGATCGGCGTGCGCACCAGTGGTTTCGGTGCGCCCGCATAGACCGGCACTTCTTCGCGCCCTGCCCACTCGCGGGCCAGCCGCGCATTACGCGAGGTTTTGTCCAGCCGCACGTTACCGGCAACGGTGGTGAGCGCGCGGATGTTCAGTTCTTCGGGCGACGCCAGTGCAAACAGCAGCGCCACCACATCGTCGGCACCCGGATCGGTGTCGATGATCAGATCAATCTTTTCCGCCGCGTGGGCGCCTGTAGCGGTGAGCAAGGACAAAAGCAGCAGACTCCGGATCAGGTGATGCAGTCTTTGAGCATAGCGGTGCATGGCGCACTCCTTGTGCATGGGCAAATCGGTCCTGGATAAA
This sequence comes from Pseudomonas sp. GW822-FHT02D10, assembly GCF_058802345.1. Classification (NCBI taxonomy): domain Bacteria; kingdom Pseudomonadati; phylum Pseudomonadota; class Gammaproteobacteria; order Pseudomonadales; family Pseudomonadaceae; genus Pseudomonas; species Pseudomonas sp. GW822-FHT02D10. Next base: position 174,984 of record NZ_JBXAOB010000006.1, on the reverse strand, counting down.
TCGAATTGAGGTACAGCGAACTAGAACGTCACCCCTGCAACCAGCACGATATTGCAGTACGGCTGACATTCGCCCGTACGAACAATCGCCCGCGCCTGTCGGCTAAGGAGCTTGAACTCGTCATGACTCAGCAACCGCCGCTGGCCCATCGCAGCCTTGGCCATCAGCTCGTCGATCGCCTGCAGCACCGGCGGCTGCTTGAGCAGGATTTCTTCGGCCAGCACATGGCTTTCCACCTGCATTTCACTGAGCACGACGTTCAAGGTACTGACAAAGTCCGGAATGCCTTGGGTCAACGCCAGGTCGATCAACTCAACCCCGGGCGGCACGGGCAGACCGGCATCGCCAATCACCAGCATGTCGCCATGGCCCAGAGAAGCAATCAGCCGCGACAACGCGATATTGAGCAAAGGTGTTTTTTTCATGGTGCTTTAAAAGCCTGTACGTCTGACAAGAAAGGAATCGAGGGTTGCGCACCGGCCCGCGTCACCGACAAGGCTGCCGCGACCTGACCAAAACGAATCGCCTCGGCTTCGCTTTTGCCAGAGGCCAATGCCGCTGCAAATCCGCCGACAAAGGTGTCACCGGCCGCCGTGGTGTCGACTGCCTTGACCTTGGGCGCCGGAAAATGCTCAACGCTCTGCCCGTTGGCGAACAGTGAACCCTGGCGCCCCAAGGTAATGATGACCTTGCCGGCACCGGCGGCGATCAATCGGCTCGCGGCCAGCTCGGCGCTCTCCAGAGAGTCCACCGGCAAGCCGCTCAGGGCCGATGCTTCGCTTTCATTGGGGATCAGATAATCGATCGACGGATACCAATCAGCCGGCAATGGGCCGGTAGCCGGCGCCGGATTCAGGATCACCGTTTTGCCCAGCTCACGACCACGCTTGAGGGCATAACCAACCGTGTCCATCGGCACTTCGAGCTGACAGATGATCACGTCGGCGGCCATTAGCACCGCATCGAAGCCGGCAACCACGTCGGGCGTCAGCAGACCGTTGGCACCCGCAACGATGACAATCGCATTCTGACTATTGTCATCGACCACAATCAGCGCCACGCCGCTGGAACCCTCGACCGACGTCAGCGCCTGACAATCGATCTGTTCTGCCAGCAACGCAATGCGCAGCTGCCCACCATAAGCATCTTCTCCCACACAACCGATCATCGACACCTGCGCACCGAGCCGGGCAGACGCGACCGCCTGATTAGCGCCCTTGCCGCCCGACACGGTGGCAAACGACTCGCCACGCAGCGTTTCTCCGGCATGCGGCAACCGCTGAGCGCGGGTCACCAGATCCATGTTCAGACTGCCTACAACCACTACTTTTGCTGGCATACATCCCTACTCATCAATTCGCTTCAGCGGTATTGGTCGAATACGCCGGCCAGCGGCGCGGTCGACTCTCGCATGACAATGCTGGGCGTCACGATCCGCTGATCGGTCGCCAGTTCAGGCGTCGCGATCCGTCGCAACAGTACCTCCGCAGCCATTTCGCCAAGCTGCAGGATCGACTGGCCGACCGTGGTCAGCGCCGGATAGACATAACGGCTCATCTGAATATCGTCGAAACCGATGACCGACAGCTCGCTCGGCACCCGGATATTGCGCTCGGCAGCCGCCCGCAATACGCCGATACCGATCATGTCGTTGCCGGCAAAAATCGCGCTGGGCGGGTTCTTTTCCAGCAAGATTGTGGCTGCGTTGTAACCGCCGGTGCTGGTGAAATCGCTTTCGAGTATCCGCTCTCTCGGCACTTCGACGCCTGTCTCCTTCAAGGCCCGGCAATAACCTGCCAGACGCATCTGCGCCACACTGGTATGTGCCGGACCGCCGATAGTGGCGATGTCACGATGGCCCAGCTCGAGCAAATGCCGGGTCGCAAGATAAGCACCGTATTCGTGATCGATACGCACCAGGTCCGCATCGAGCCCCTCCAACCCACGGTCGACGATCACCATCGGCGTACGCACGCCAGCCAGCCCTTGCGCCAATCCGCTATCGCCCCCTGCGGACGCGACAATCAGCCCGTCGATGCGTTTTTCCAGCAACACGCGCAGGTAACTGCGCTGTTTGTCTGGATTGTCGTCGGAGTTGCAGAGGATCACGCAGTAGCCATTACGCTCGCAGTAATCCTCGATACCACGGGCCAACTCCGCGAAGTACGGGTTGAGGCTGTTGGGCACCAACAGGCCGATGGTCGCCGTGGTCTTCGCTTTCAGTGAGCGCGCGACGGCGCTGGGCACGTAGTCCAGACTCTTGATCGCCGCCTCGACCTTGAGCCGGACTTCGTCACTGACCGGCCGGGTCTTGTTCACCACGTGGGAAACCGTGGTGTAGGAAATCCCCGCGAGCGCTGCTACATCCTTGATCGTTGCCATGATTCAGCTCCGTCGACTTGCACGTTGGCTGCGGTAGGTGTCCAGCACCACCGCAACCACGATCACCGCGCCGGTGATGATGCGTTTGGTCGGTTCGGTTGCACCGATCTGTGCCAGTCCGGCAGCCAGTACGGAAATAATCAAAACACCAAAGAAAGTGCTGATGACCGAACCGCGACCGCCCATCAGGCTGGTGCCACCGATCACCACGGCAGCGATGACTTGCAACTCCAGGCCGGAACCGGCATTCGGGTCCGCCGCTTCCAGGCGCGAGATCTGGAACAGCGCGGCAATACCCGCCAGCAATCCCATCAGACTGAACACCAGAATCTTGTAGGGTTTTGGGTTGATACCCGCCAGACGCACGGCCTCCTCGTTGGTGCCGATACCGATCAGGTAGCGACCGAACACGGTGCGGGTCAACACCGCCTGAGCGATGAAGATGACCAGCAATGCGATGAGGAACGACGGAGAAATACCAAAGGCAATCGGATTGGACAGCCAGGCAAAGGCATCACCGATGTAGGCGGTGCGCGAGCCGGTCATTTGATAGGCAACGCCGCGAGCCATCTCCAGCACACCCAACGAAACAATGAACGACGGAATGCGCCAGGCCACGGTGATCGAACCGGTGATGGTCCCGGCCAGTGCAGCAGCGGCCATACCCAGCAGCGCCGCCGGCAAGACACTCCAGCCCCAGCCGAGGATCGCCACGCTGACGGTCGAGGCTGCCAATGCCAGCACCGAACCTACCGAGAGGTCGATGCCGCCGATGATCAACACGAACGTCATGCCGACCGCCAGCACCATCAGGTCCGGAATCTGGTTGGCCAGGGTGCTGAAGGTATCGTAAGAGAGGAAATGGCTGCTCAAGACCGAGAACAGCGCAATCATCGCCAGCAAGGCACCGGCCAGGCCCAGATAGGTACCGAGGCCGTAAAAATTGCCACTACGTTTGCCAGCAGACAGTGCAGTTATCATGGGAGATCCCTAGGCGCCGCTTCATGGAGCAACGCATCACGTTTTTGGTAGCCGGCAAAAGCGGCGGCAAGCAAATCATCCTGAGTCCAGCTGCCGCGCTCGAAAGTGTCGATCAAGCGTCCGGCCGACAACACGCCAATACGGTCGCAGATCAACATCAGCTCGCGCAGATCACTGGAGACCACCACCAGCGCCTTGCCCTGGCGCGTCAACTCGCCAAGCAACGCGTAAATATCAAATTTTGCACCGACATCGATACCGCGAGTCGGCTCATCGAACAACAGCACCGAACACTCACGTTCAAGCCAGCGGCCGATCACCACCTTCTGTTGATTGCCACCCGACAGCTCGCTAACCAGCTGCGCAGGACTGGAGCTGCGAATGCGCATGGCGTCGATCTGACGCTGCGCCAGCGCCATCTCGTCACCCGGGTTGACGATGCCGCCACTGGAGATCACCGGCATATTGCCCAGGGCAATGTTGGCGCTGATCGACTGAGTCAGCAGCAGGCCTTCGCCTTTGCGATCCTCGGTGATCAGGGCAATGCCATGACCGACCGCATCGGCGGGCGAACGAATGCTCACCACTTGCGCCGGTGAACCAAGCGCGACTGTGCCGCTGTCTGCCGCATCGGCGCCGAAGATCAGGCGCAGCAGTTCCGTGCGCCCTGCCCCGATCAAACCGGAAATCCCGAAAATTTCGCCGCTGCGCACCTCGAAAGACACATCGCGAACCTTGTCCGAACGGCTCAGCCCTTTGACGGTCAGGGCTGGAGCACCGATTTTCCGTGGGCCGAGGTCGATGTGCTCACCCAACTCGCGGCCAACCATCAAGTTGACCAGTTGCTCGCTGTTGTAGTTGGCCATGGGTTCGACGCAGACCAGATTACCGTCACGCAACACGGCAATCCGCTGAGCAACCCTCGCCAATTCTTCCAGGCGATGAGAAATGTAAATGATCGCCACGCCACGGGCTTGCAGGCGGGTGATTTGCTCAAAGAGCATCTCGACTTCACGGGCCGTCAGCATCGCGGTCGGCTCATCGAGAATCAGTACATGGCAGTCACCGATCAGGTTGCGAGCGATCTCGACCATTTGCTGATGACCGATTCCCAACTCACCGACCAGCGTGTCCGGATCGATCGCATCGAGCCCGACCTGAGCCATGGCTGCGATTGCCGCTTTGCGCAGCTGCTTGCGACTGATCCATCCGCCATTGCTGGGCAGGTTATCGAGAAACAGGTTTTCGGCGACGGACAAGGTCGGCAGCAGATTGAGCTCCTGCATGACCATGCGAATGCCCAGCTCTTCAGCCTGGGTTCGGCTCCCGGGACGGTAATCGCGCCCCTGGAACTGCATCTGGCCGGTGGTCGGCGTGACCAGCCCGCCAATGATTTTCGACAGCGTGCTTTTGCCAGCACCGTTCTCGCCGGTCAACGCCAGCACTTCACCACGCATCAGCGTCAGGTCAATGCCGGTCAACACCGGTTGCGCATACGTCTTGCCGATACCGCTGACCGAAAGGACCGCGTTCGGGGCACAAACTGACATAAAAAACTCTCCATGCGCTCGCCCTTGCAAGCGAGCGCCGTTGTGTCGCCAGAATGACTACTGGGTAACCAGCTCAACCGGAGTTTCGATGACGCCGTTGGTGCCGCTGTCGACCTTTTCGCCCTTGAGCATTTTCAGCGCGGTTTCGATGCCGAACACCGCTTGTTTGGCTGCAAACTGATCGGCAGTCGCCAATACGCGGCCGTCCTTGAGCATCGGCTTGATGGCATTGATGTTGTCGTAACCCACCACTTTCACCTTGCCCGCCTTGCCTGCTGCGCGCACCGCAGAAACGGCACCGACCGCCATGCTGTCGTTACCTGTCAGCAGCGCCTTGATTTCGGGGTATTCGCTCAGCATCGACGAGGCAACCTGGTTGCCCTTGTTAATTTCCCAGTCACCGGATTGCAGGGACACGACCTTGATCTGCGCCGCTTCCATCGCGTCCTTGAAACCTGCGGTGCGTGCCTGGGCGTTGGTGGTGGTGGAAACGCCTTCGATGATGCCGACTTCGTCACCGGCCTTCAGTTGCCTGGCGAGGTACTCGCCCACCAGACGCGCACCTTTGCGGTTGTCCGGACCTACGAAGGGCACACTGAGGTTTTTGCTTTTGAGCACAGCCGGGTCGAGCTGGTTATCAATGTTGATGACGGTGATACCCGCGTCGATGGCTTTCTTGATCACCGGCACCATCGCTTTCGAGTCCGCTGGCGCGATCACCAGCGCATTGACCTTGGAGACGATCATCTGCTCGACTATGCGGATCTGGTTGGCGGTGTCGGTTTCGTCCTTGATCCCATTGGAGATCAGCTCGAAATCGCCGGGATGTTCTTTCTGGTAAGCCTTGGCGCCATCTTCCATGGTCAGGAAGAATTCGTTGGCCAGGGACTTCATGACCAGCGCGACTTTAGGTTTTTCAGTGTCGGCGAAGGCCGAAGAGAGAGGCAAAGCAGCGGATGCGGCAGCCAGCATAGCGACAGCGAGAAGACGTCCAGCGAATGGCAGCTTCATGAGTTCACTCCGTTCTTATGATTATTGTGAGCAACGCTTGCACTGCATACGCTTCAAATCCGTTCACCTGCGCTCTGATACGTGGGAACGAGGATCGCCGTGCCAACTGAGTCACCGTCGACAGGGCCGCGCAAACGTTTGCGTAGACCAAACTATGCGAACCCTGCTGACATTTGTCAACGCCCAGAAAAAACCGTTTTGTGGGCCGGTTGGCAAAAGCCGACCATGCACGTCAGGCTGTCGTATTGACCATCGATCCGCTGCTGGAGCCCTTGGCCAGTTCCTTGACCAGATTGCCGGCCACCTCCATTAGCGCACCATTGGTATTAGCGATCTGCCCCTGAATCGCCATGACCGCTGTGGTCTTGGCTTCCGGCGTCGGATAAGACGCTGCCTGGGCCGCAGCCAATTGCTGCTGTTGCTGACACAGTTGCTCTTGCAGCTCCTTCATGCGCTGGAGCAGGACCTTCACCGTGACGCTGGCGTTACCGCCGTCATCCGCTTTGGTCTGCGTGTCCGGGCTCTGCCCGATTGAGCCTGCCCTGACTTGCTTGCTGTCACCTTCCTTGCCACCCACCGGTTGCGTCATGGCGTCTGCCGTCGCATCGCTCGATGCGTTGACGGTAGCAAGCGACTTGCCGTCAATGGTGATGCCTCCAGCGTTTGGAAAACCGACAGTAATGGACATATGAGCTCCTGCACAAAAAGTGATCCTTAGCGAATCATCGACCTCTGGGCGTTTTTCTTTAGCGCTGATGCCCTGTCAAAAATGCAGGAATTTTCGACTCGCACTGTAGGCATTTTCGGACAGCCGAACATTTCCCTTGCACATGTTCGGAAACCCGGACGGCAATCGTCTTGAGCGCAGCCATCGCCCAACAATAAGTTGATATAAATCATAATGTTAAGAGAATTTTCAATCCGAAGTATGACTGGTACAGATTCTGCTCTTACTGGGTACCCCGGCATACAGATCTGCTTGGGGTGTTTCTAGATGAACCTGCATCAGCACCGTCATCACTATTAGAGAGAAAATAATGAAATCTGCCTTCAATACCTTTGTTCCGGGCGCTTTGGCCCTCCTGCTCCTCCTCCCGACCGCACTGCAAGCAAAAGAAGTCGAAACCCAACAGAAGTTGGCACACGTGGTCGTCCTCGCTACCGGCGGCACGATTGCCGGTGCTGGCGCCAGCTCAGCCAACAGCGCGACGTACCAGGCTGCGAAAGTCGGGATCGAACAATTGATCGCCGGTATCCCTGAACTGAGCCAATTGGCCAATGTTCGCGGCGAGCAAGTGATGCAAATCGCCTCCGAGAGCATTACCAACGAAAACCTGCTGCAACTGGGCCGCCGCGTGGCCGAACTGGCCGACAGCAAGGACGTCGATGGCATCGTTATCACTCACGGCACCGACACCCTGGAAGAGACCGCCTACTTCCTGAACCTGGTGGAAAAAACCGACAAGCCAATCATCGTTGTTGGTTCGATGCGCCCAGGCACCGCGATGTCGGCTGATGGCATGCTCAACCTGTACAACGCTGTCGCCGTAGCGAGCAGCAAAGATGCTCGCGGCAAAGGCGTGCTGGTGACCATGAACGACGAAATTCAGTCGGGTCGTGATGTCAGCAAAATGATCAACCTTTATCTGTAGGCGCCTCACTTTCCCCGTGATGTTGACAAGCTAGAAATGCCTTCCTACGCTGAATAGACACATCATATATGGGGGATTCCCCAATGTTGATCAGACGAGTGAATGGGATTCAATGGGCTGGTGGCAGTCTCGACAGTTACGCCATCCTTGAGTCTGGTGCACTGGATAACCAGTCAATAGTTGTCCCGCCTACCCTTTATTTGCTTGATCTAGCCAAACGTGGCCGAAGCGAGCACACGATAAAAGCAAATGCCGACGATTTAAAACTCTTATTTGAAACGCTCAAAAGATTCGATATCGACTGGAAGGATCTTACAGATAACGAAATGTCTGGTTACTTGGAGAAAATCCTTCAAAACGAACACAATCTTAGTAACGACTCAATAGACCGCCATATTTCTACGGCAAAAAATTTCTACAATACCTCCTTCAAAAATGGCCTATTAAGCGCCGAAAAAAACTTCACATTTAACTATGTAATGTCTCACAACCTCCGTCATCAAGGTGAAGGCAACGGAAGTCCAAAATTCAACCTCCGGCAACAGTATCTGAGCAAAAAACTTTTCAACTTGATACTAGCACACGTACAATCACGAAATAATTTCGTGCGAGAACGAAATGAACTGGTTTTACTGTTCGGTTATCACTGCGGACTAAGAACAAGCGAAGTCACCTCACCAGATAACTTACAAACACAAAACCTGATTGAAAAACTCAGCGAAGCCGATGCAACTGAACATCTAACCATAACAATCCCGATAATCGGTAAGGGAAGTAAAGTCAGGTACGTTTTAGTCAATCCATACATGGTTAATAAAATACGAAGATTTCTGTACGGAGCGCGCGCTCAATTACCCGCAGGTAGTTTACTGTGTTCCGTTAAAGGTGAGCCCCTTTCAGAATCCCATGCCACCCGTTTATTCAAAACTACGCGCGACATCGCACTGCCCGAACTAAAAAAAGAGATTCAGGATGCTTATACGAACACACCTGATCAATACACCGTATCTTTTAAATCGATAAAGCTAACAGTCTTTCATTCTCTTAGGCATACGTTTGCCACAAACCTTGTAGATTATTGCTATAAGAACGGGATTGACCCATACCAATACATTGCCGAACAATTGGGACACGAGAGAGAAGAAACAACTAAAGAATATATCACTTTTGAGGCAAATATATTCAGCAGGGATAAAGCAAGAAATAAACTCAACTCACACATGGAGCCGGATGATGAATAGCAATAGTAGCTTAGGGCTCACTCGAGATCCCGCGCCTGAGTCTGATGAGTTCACGGCGTGCTTTCGTTATAAAACAGATTCCGGTGCCGATGCGACCAAGAGCCTACACATCCCTGAAAAACTCAGGGCTTTCCCAATATGCATGATAACTCTTGAATATTTTAAAACATTTGAGAACTACCCCTCCCAAACAATATTCAACAAGCTATTCTTCGCTGACAGCTTCACAAACTTTATTGCAGAGAATTACGACACCAAGGAACAACTTCCACAAAACGTCGTAACTCTTTTTACTAAATCAAGCTTTTTTTATGCCAAACCAAGCTCATTGAGACAGGTGTGCTCTTGCCTTCGTACAATACTGCATTGGGGTGTTGCGCAAGAAACCTTCACAAGACTATCAGAAACTGACCGCCGCTCCTACCTTGCTATATTAAAAGACATTCCCTCCATACCTTTATCTACGGAAACTGATGAACCCCGCCTAGCCCTATCACAATTGATCGAGGGTTACGAAGTTGACGACTTCGACTTGCTCGATTCTTTAAATCACTTTTGCTGGCACTTCCTAAAAATTTTGCAACGTCACCGCGAATTGTTAAAAGTTGATAAGAGTGTTTCTGAAACACTTGACGCAATTAGCAAAATTGATAACGGGGCAATTGATATTGCGACTTGGACAAGCACAACAGCAGATCTTTCAAAGTACCGAACAATTTTTGACGCCGTTGTTAAAACCAAAGATCTAACCATCAAAGAACGTATGCTTTTTTCCTGTAATAGCTACCGTGATAGCTTGGTTAAAGCCAACACGCTCAGCAGTGCGACGCAGCTCGAAGAAGCCCTTTCAAAATGTACTTGGATGGATGGCTCACTTAGACAATTTGGCGACCCGACAAAAGGGAAGATCTATGCAACGTTTCTCGACATGGATTTTAAGCAATTGATAGCGCCGTTACCCGTAGAAGAAATTTGCCTCCGGTGGGTAATGGCAGCAGATCGAATTCAAAGCGCCGGGCAACAAGGTATCAAAAGAAGCGATGTCCTAATAACTCCGACTCACTGCACTGTGGCATACACTAAAAAAAGAAGCGGAAAAGCCATCAGATGCTCTACGGCATACCCAAAAAAATCCTGGCAATATAAAACGTACGCTTATTACACTGAATTAAGAAGAGTGACTGACAGTTACTTCCCCAATGATATTCATAATTCATTTTGGCTGTACAAATCCCCATTCAAGCAACATCAACATATTGGTTCAAGAAATTATCGCCTCCTTGTACTGTCCTGCCTACCCTATTCACACCTGCATCAAGAAATTATAACACGCGAACCAAAAACGATTCCATTCATAAGACTTTTAACTAAAGTACTGAATAGAGGTACAGGCCATCCAAAGCATTATTTAATCCCTGATTCATATCCGGGCAGCGTAAAAAAAACAGAAGCATCCGACGATATCGCATTCAAAATCTGCCCTGGGGCAATTGCGCAATCACGAGCAATTGTAGACGACGATAGCGTACCGACAAATACTCCTTATGATCGCTATGCAAAAGAAGTTGTCGACGCTGATAGCACGGCCCACAGCGTTAACACAAAGGAGTTCATTTACAAAGCGCGAAGCGAGACCATACATAGAAAAGCCAAACGCTCTTCCTTTTCTAAAGCGGTTAATGCACTGCAGGAACATGATGCGAGAAGGCTGCTAGCAATGCTCAGCGACACCAAATACCTATCATTGAAACAAATAAAAGAATTCTTGGGCTGGCCCACAGGTTACTTCAGCGCCACGAAAATTTCAGAATTCAACGAATTAGTCAGCGCAGCGGAAAAGAAAGGTTACAAGTGCACACCGTTCGGAACACTATTTGAAGACAAGAGTGGAAAAAAAATAATTATCAAAAGTCCTGTTACCGTTGCATTGATGTTGTCTTATAAAGAAGCATGTGATGAAGCCGCTGACGAAGCCGATAACGATGAGCAAGCCCTGGCACTAAGTCTTCAGTCGAGTCATATATCAATTATGCTTGAATCATTTGACAGCAAGATGTTGAAGGAAGGACACAATCTACATTTAGGTCATGAATTCCCAAAAGCTTCGATATGAGAGATTATCATGTCTGACAGAACCGAAGCCCAACATTATGTTATCAACCAACTTGGTAGCGATTATTTTTTCGTTAAAGATGCAAAAAGCGAAGCGCCCCGAAAAATAAATTTTAATTGGCAGTGCAGTATCGAAAAACGTGTCTGGGCACAAAACACCTTCTTACTTTCCTCAAACTTTTTGAGTACAAATCGTTCAGGCCCTTTGGATGTGCGAAGCTGCAGTGCGTCGGTTGTTGACGCGGTGCTTCTCAAAAAACTGTGCGAATACTGGGAAAAAAATTTTCCAACAAAACCTTTATGGAACTGGAACAGATCTGAAGTCAAAGAAATGGTGCGCAGCATTATGATCAGAGACTTCTTACCCGGCGGTGATCCGATTCTGTACGCTGCGGGCAATCTTAACCACTTCTGTTCTTGGTTATCTCTCTCTCATGAAGCTTACCTTGATGGTCGAATCATCGACGGAATAAGTTTCAAAACAACATCACACTTTAAAAAGGAAGTGATGGATCCTTTAATGACGTATTTGGATTCGGAATACGCTGAATGGGTGTACGGTGGATCGTATGGCTCAATCTCTCCCGCGATTGCGTCGTTATTGCTTGCTCACTCGATTCAAATTCTTGAGTCTGACAAACTTATTATAGCCCAATGTCTTTTTAGAGCATGGAGAAAATACCCTACTGGCATTCATTCGATTTTTCGCCAGTTTAACAGAAAACACATTGACATCCTCGAACGCGAGTATATTTATAACGCCAAACAAAGTGAACTCCCACGAAAACTAAAGATTGCATTGCTCGAAGAACTGAAAGCTTCTGGAATATCGTTACCTACCAATCTGCCTTGGGCTTCTTATGATGAATTTTCCGATTTTTGCCGTTTATCCATCCAGGCGTGCATGGTAATACTCTTAACGCTAACTGGTCATCGAGTCGGCGAATTACTGTCCGTTCATTCCTTTGATTGGGAGGTAAAAGGCGACGAAATAATTGTCAGAGAAGAAATAGAGAAAACGTTAAGTGACCTAAGAGTCCCCAGATACTTCCATAGTCTCGCCGCAAAAGCTGTCAAAGCAATATGGAGTTTGAGCTTTGTCGATTCCGACAAACACCTTGTACCACTGCATCACAAGGCATGGTCTTCAGGACTTGCCTTCGCCATTATGCATGGAGAGGATATAGATGATTGGCTTAAGGTCAATGGAGAGCTCACCGCGAATACTTTAAGGCAGTGGCTTGATGACTACTTTGAAAATTCATTTCTCGCTGCTTACCCAGAAGTCAAAGCAGAACACCCTGGAATCAGTCCTCATCAATTTCGCCACTCGTGGGCCGAATTTTCAATTAGGCGCTTCGATCATAATGTTCAAGCTCAGGTACGTGAATATTTTCTACATAAAAGTAAAAGAGCAACACGCCGGTACACTGACAAAAAGCTATCCGAATCTGTTCAGTATTCAATAGAACATGAATACCTAGGCGAAGTTATACATCAAATCATTTCCGATCGTTTTGGCGATGAATATAAAGGCCCAGCCTATCGAAGAATCATTAAAACATTGAGCAAGGTAGAAAGCCTTGACCCCTCCGACCTTGAAGCGCTTGTCGAATCTGTATGTAGCAGTATTGAAAGTTATATTGCGTTTGAATGGGGCTGCTGCTTGTTATTAAAAAACAGCAAGCAAGATGCCAAATGCCATGACAGCTTTACCGGATTGCCGGAGCCAAAAATCTATGCGAGCGCTGAGCGTTGCACAACCTGCCCAAATCTAGGGACAAATTCACTCCAAAGAAATAATCTCGCCAGGATTGCTATTAACCATTCGTACATTGCAAAGCATCACCCAGTGCTTGCGATAGGAAAATTGAGTCAGAATGTCGTTAACCAGATTAGCCGTCTTTTGGACTAACTATGAAATTTGACCTTGATAACTTCAAAAAGCCAACCCCTGCTGCGGATACTACCTGTCTTTATCAGACGGGTGTCGCAAGGAAATTACACGCCAAAATCCTAGAGGAACATCAACATATTTCGCTTCTCATCCAGAAAGGTTCTGTTCTTACTATCAAGGAAAGGCATATTGTCGCGAGACAAATTGCATTGTCATGTGGGGTTAACCCAAGCACATTAACACCTCGACGACAGCCCGGGCTCGTTGCGCTCATTGACACATTGAACGAAGACTTAGAGATTCAATGGAAAAGTGCCACGGCAAAAAAAAGCCATAGTGGTCGTAAAAATACAAAAAAAGAATTAATTGAAGAAAATACGTTTCTAAAAGCCGAGAACGAAAGGTTGTCGAACTTACAACTTGCAGGCGCAATGACGGCGGCCATTGAAAGCATGCTAACCGAGGAAACTCGCCTTCAGGCCAATACTATCCGACAACTGAAATCTGAAATATTAAGACTGAACAAAGTAATAGATAACCAAGCAGAACTTCAACAAAAAATGCTCTACAATGTTAATAAGCCTTGAAATGCGACTTAGCCCGTACACTAAAATCAACCGCAACTTCCTCCACGCCGGGTAAGAGACGACATAAGCAGTGTTCAATGAGGCACCATCCTCACAGCTGTTCAGGCTTTTCTCCAACCTGATAGCCAGTAGGCTAAATGCCATAACCCCAGGACTGCTTCTCGGGTAGACCAGACACGATCTACTGGGAACGATGCCTTCCAGAGTGAATCTGTCTCCCTTCCTGATTGAAAGGTTAGACATTTGTTAGCAATCTGAGTACCCGTCCACTTCGTAATCTTCGGCGTCTGTGCCTTGGGAGCAAAGTAGCCCTCAAGCTTCCGAAGGGACAATCTCAGATTAGCGAACAGAGCACAAAGCACAGACGTAACAGAAGCAGCGAAATTTAATGCAACCTGTCCAACTCAATTATACATTAAAAACAACACTTACTAAAAATCAAACAATATATCAATAAGTCGAAATTCACCCGCAAGCCACTGAAATATAACATATTTTATTAAAAACCCGAATTTCACATTTATTAATTAAATAAATTATCAAGATAAGCATCTTGACCACACTTAAATACCGACAAACTGCACTTGCAATTCTCCAAGCCTCTATTATTCTCTGGACATTGCTCACGCTAGGTACATCGTCATGGATAATGTCGAATCGATGATTTTTCAGAACAAAGAGCCATCCTACACAAGATGCTCTCGTCTATTTTTTGCTGAGCATGATGCAGTCAGCAGAGAGGATGGGGAGTTAGTGTATTCGATTTACTCTACTCTCCAGCATCGCACTATAAATCTTGAGCTCCGAGAGCAACCCGGCGTGCAGCGCTTCGCAGTCTTATGGGATAGGGATGGCGTAGACAACAGGGTATTCGAAACAATCGAGCGCGCGATAATTGAACAAGTTCTTTCACCTATATCAATTATCCATTACACAGAAGGCTGCTTGTCGATTATCCTTACTCAAGACCACCATATCAAAAACTTACAAGAATTCATTGATACCTGGCAAGATATCGCAGGCTATACCATATGGGAAGACTGGACGTTATCATGCTTCGAAGGCAGGGACTTAACTCACCTTATGGAGGGGCGCATCCTTCGAGAATATGCGAAGAATATTTTATCCGCTGAGGATCTAGGTATTGTTGATTACAACTATGATATGTTTTTATATAAAGAAAGCTGGTCACAAGAACCCATAACTGACTCTGAACAACCTGGAGCAAATTGGTCGCAAGTAAAATTAAATTTTTCTGACAATCCCGGCGAGGATGATGAAAACCCATTTTAATTCTCCTCTCAATTCCTATCCCGATGAGATAACACCCCTTAAAATTCGAAGTCCCGCCCCCTCTTATATTTGCGACTAGTGAGGTGTGAAATTAACACTCATAAACAAAAATTAGCTATGGCGCAAAGGTTATTAAAAACCCTATCAGATACTGAACTGGAACATCAGCTCGGCCACCGTTCCGACATGAGTACATTGGCTTATCTGGACTTAAAAACACTGAAAGCCACACTCCCCCCAAAGACTAAAGGTAATGCTGATACTCAATGAACATCAACCTTTCAGAGTTTATCCAGCAGATAGCGGAATTTTCTTTGACAACAAAACGAACGCCGATACTTTGCTGGATCAGCTGGAACCATAGGTGGGCGAGTACCACGCCCCCTTTTTTTTCAAGAGTGCTTCGGCGCGTCGCTTTTCAAACCCTATTAAACTCTGGGAAATGATTAGCCGCTGCCTCACTTCCGAGCCTCTAAGGTGGCCTGAAGTTGCTGGGGCGTCTGCTGAAATTACCCCGGCTCCAAACCCTCAATTATGCCCACGGCGCGATTGAGCGGAGCTATGCTCATAGTTTTTCCACACCTTGGGTTTAGATAATCTTCACGCATCGACAGATTTCGCAGGTGAGCCAAGATGAACAACAAGCAACGGAAGCTCCTAAAAAAGGTACGCGAGAATGGCAACGTCAGTGTAAACCTCGCTGCTAATTGGGCCCATGTTGAGCAACGTACTTGGCGGGCATGGGAAGCAGGTGATGATAAAGACACGGCGCGCTCTCCCTCCCCCGCCGCGTTGTGGAGTTTCTTTGCCCGCTCCGGGCTCAAAGTGTGCGACCTAAAGGATGAAGCTGAGCGTTTGCCACGCGGCGTGGCCTTTTCTATTTCAAGTTACAAAGGTGGGGTTGGCAAAACTCCGATAACCCTCAATGTTGCAGCCTGCTTGATCGAACTCGGATTCCGTGTCGCGATAGTGACTGACGACTTGGTCTATCGCTGCGCATGTGAAGACAAGGAGCAACCGAAGCCAGGCAGCTTGGTCAGCAAAATTGACTTTTATGATGAACTCGACCTGATTACCTTCCCTCCCGCAGTCAAGCAACGGCGCAGGGAGGTGCGTGAGCAGTTAGCCAGCCTGCAACCGCACGAGGAGGCGATCTTCCGCACGCATCATGCTGAGGCGCTTGAAGCTCTGGATCGCAAACTGGGAGCTACTGAAAAGCTCAAAGAACTCATCGCTCGATACGATTATGTTCTGATTGATATGAATGGTGCTACGGAGCTGATACGGCGGCTCTCCAGCCTAGTCGCCATCATCATAGACACGAACTGCTGGATGTCCGTGCGCAGTGCCAAAAGATTTGCGTCCGCTTTGCGTCAGATCAAATGCCGCGAAACGACGCCCAGCTATTTTGGCCTGCTAACCCATTGTGACGTGGGCGGCGTGAGCAGGGAGCTAGAAGAGTTCATTGGCGATCACGTTACGGTAGATAATACGCAAAGCGAACGGCTGGAGGCGGCGAGACACGCAAGCTGCCGACCCCGTGAGCGCGTACTTGAGCAGATCGAGGCACTCGACTTCCCGCATCTCAGAACTGAATTAACCAATGCTTACAGCATCGCGACTGATATGTACGAACAAAATTCCAGCGACCCACAAGAATGTGCCTACTTCGATTCCCTCTTGGACTTCGCTCCAAAATCCCACGCTGCCCGCGAAATTCGTCGACTCACTGACGAACTGATCAACTGGCGCCTATAGGATTGCGCGATTACGGAGCCCTCAGATTCGACTCGCTCAGAAACTCCAGGCGTTTTCCGCTAGAGTGCATCAGCTCAGCATGCAGGTTCTTATGGCCTTTGATCATTGCCAAAAGCGGACGACGATCAATGCGATCTTGAGCCATATTTGCCACTCCCTGATATCAATAGTCGATGGGGTGGAACCTTTTGCGGATGGGGCCCAGTCGATCTCACAGCTTGGGATTTAGTACTGTAATTATGCACTCGTAACAGTGGCTATCAATACAGCACTGTATTCATGACCAGTTAAGTTAGTTATCAATTTTCCTATAAATCGTAGACCTGCCTCTGGCCATTTGATAGCGTCGCATAACGCGGTGCCCAGCACCCTTATGCGATATCCGAGGTCGACTGTCGCTCCTCGGAAATGGAACTAATCGATACGCGTGGTAGGGCAGGCGAGCTTTTGATTATCACAACAATGGGGCCTTTCAACGGAACGACTTGGGAGGCGACGCTTCAGCTCGTCTTGAAGGCAAAATTCGGGACTGACGGATACCAGCACGTCCCGGCTACGCCAGGTGATTTCGGTATCGAGGGCTTTACCAAGCATACAGGGCTTGCCTTCCAGTGCTATTGCCCAGACACGCACTACGAGCGCAAAGAGCTCAACAAGAAGCAGCAGGACAAGATTACAAAAGACCTCAAGAAGCTGAAGGATAACCAAACCAGCCTTCTGGGGATTCTCGGCGGTACCAAAATCAAAGACTGGTACTTCATCACGCCCGAAATTGCCCACAACGCCCTCCTGACCCATGCTCAGAAAAAACAGGATGAAGTCAGAGCCTGGGAACTGCCCCATTTGGACGAGAACTTCACGGTGCTCGTTCAGGACATTGGGTTCTACACCCAGGAAATAAACCAGCACCGTATAACAGCCGGAATACCAATCTCCATAGGCCAGGACAAGCAGTCCATTCCCAAGGTTAACGGCAGCCCAACCGCCTACGACGAAAACCTGCAGCGTAAGACTCAACTGCGCATGTCCGACAAGGGTGAGCGCGCGACCGCCGCCCTGCTCTCCAAAACCAAGGACTCTTTCCTGGATCACGACAGCTTCTTCCAGACGCTGTACGAAAAAGCGCCTCAGACATATTTTCAGGTCGCGAAAACCCTCAATGGCTTTGAGGAAAACGTGGATGAATGGAGCCTGACCGCCTCCGGCCACCCTGACGATCTGGTTAAAATGGTCAAGGAGCGTCTATCTGATCGGCTACTGGGCGATGAGCAGCTGCTGATCGATGGAACACTCACGGACGACATAGTGCGCAGAACAGTCGCCCGTTGGCTCGCGGTCTGCCAACTGGACTTCTATAGCTGATGGCAACAATCAACTTCACCGTAAGACCGATGCCGGTTTTGACCGAACTCAGACCGATGTACAAGATCAGCCAGGCATTGCTGATCCTCTCGATCTGTGGGCACGGCAGCAAATGCAGCCTGGTCAAACTGCACCTTATGCACTGGGCGATGAAAACGCCTCGACGCATGGAAACGTTGATACTTGCTGCACAACTTGGCCAAATCAGCCTTCCCGTCTGGGGATTCGACCCCGCGCTGTCCATCGCCCTGCAGCTCGCCTTCAGAGACGGGCTAATCGAGCCTACGTCGAATGGCTTCAAGCTTTTGCCCAAAGGGGCACAGCTGGTTAAAGACATCATGAGCGATAAAACCGTCATGACCGATGAGAAAGCTGCGCTTTCGAAAATTGGCAGGAAGATCACAGAAGGTATGGTCAAGACCATATCCAAGGAATGGGAATAGCCTTGTTTATCAAACGTATCAAAATCGCAATCGAAACCACCGACGGCCCATTTGGCTTTATCGCGAAATTCGATCGTAACCTCAACATCATCCGTGGTCGGAACTCATCGGGCAAAAGCAGCATCGTCCATAGCATTCTCTACGCGCTAGGCATGGAAGAGTTGCTGGGCGCCCAGAACGGGGCAGCACTGACCTATGTCCTGAAGGATCATGTCGAGTTTGAGGACGTGAAGTACCCGATCATACGCTCCAAGGTCATGATGGAGCTGGAATCACTAGGCAAGACGATCACCGTTACCCGCAAGATCAAGGAGGACGGCGTCAACCCCAAGCTGGTCGAAATTCAGGAGTGCGCCGTTCTCAGTGAAGGGCAATCCGGGCCAGTCATCTATCGATTCCTCCATGACGGCGGGAGCGCCCAGATCAGAGAAGGCTTCTACACCTACCTGGAAAACTTCCTTGGGCTCAAGCTGCCCATGGTGCCCCATACGAACGGCAAGCAGGTTAAGCTGTACTTGCAATACATTTTCGCGGCGATGGTCATTGAGCAAAAGCGTGGCTGGACGGACTATATCGCCAACCTCCCCTACTTCGGGGTAAAAGAAGCCCGGATCAAGATCGTCGACTTCCTGGTTGGCACCAATGTGTTTGAGATGGACGCCAACCGTGCGCGGCTGGATCATGAGTCGCAGGAGCTGCACACCGCTTGGCAAGATGCATATCGGACAATAAACAGCGACGCCCTGAAAAACTCGATGAAGGTTCTGAACCTGCCGAAGAACCCGGTGTTGGAGTTCCTGCCTGAGAGCGTGACTTACCAAAAGTCCACACTTCAGGGCCTAGTTGGGCTGGATCAGTTCAAAAGCAACCAGATCCACGCTCTTCAGAAGCTGGCTCAGGATGAGGCAAAGTGGAAAGACACTCTGCCTGACGAAACCCTGAAACTCATTGAATATGAAAGTTCGACGCTTCAAGAGCTGACCGTCGCATACGAGACCAGCATTGGGGAGTTGACGCTGCATCGAGCAGCGCGAAACGCCAATGCCATCCACCAACGGCAAGCGGAAGAGGAGCTCTCGAAGAATCAGGCGGCTCAGAAGCTCATCAAATACGGCGCCTCACTCAAACTCGATGTGGCCAACGACGTCTGCCCGGCGTGCCATCAGAATATCGGCCACTCCCTGACTGACCTCCATGAAAGCACTCCGCACATGGATATCGAGACCAACATCGATTATCTGAAATCGCAGATCAAGATGCTGGAGCGAGATACTGCTGGTATCGAGCAGTCGGTCAAAGAAACCACCGTGGTCGGCGAAGAACTGGCCAAGCGGATCAATATTTCCAAGGCCAAACTGCGTGCACTCAAATCTGACCTCACCACAAATGCCGTCGTGTCGAAGGCTAATCTGCGCCAGCAGCTTCAGATTGAGATGAGCGTCGAAGAAATCTCGCAGTTTGCTCAACGTAACGAAGAGCAATTGGAAACCCTCTTCCAGCTATCAGCCCAGTTCAAGCTCAACCAAGAAGCCAGAGCCGCTTTACCAAAAGAGCATTACTCTGAAGTCGATCTCGCGAAATACGAATATTTCGGGAAAGTGTTCAGATCGAACGTAAGTTCATTTGATTATCACAGTGCTTCAGTGACCGACATCAGATTCAACGTGGAAAACCTGCTGCCAGAACTGGATAAAATCGAGCTCAGAGAAATCTACAAAAAGGACTTTGCCGAAGTGAAGAGCGCCTCGGTTACCAGCACTTCCAAAAGCAGTTCCAACATCGCGCGCGAATCCAGTGCTAGTGACTTCGTCCGTCTGATCTGGAGTTACATCCTGACGCTCTACGAAACCTCGGCCAACTTCACGGTGAAAGGCAATCATCCGGGCTTCATATTGATGGATGAGCCAGGGCAACATTCCATGGCGACGAAAAGCCAGCTCGCGTTGCTTCAGAAACTGTCTGCCCAGAAGAACCTTCAGAGCATCGTCGCAGCGTCGTTCGATGACAGTGAAGCGGCGTACCGTGAAGCAACCCACAACGTTGAGTTCAACCTCATTCGACTCGGTGATAAGGCCATTGTGCCGAACGGGGATACGGTGGTGCTGGGGGCTGAAGTGTCTCGGGGTGCTGGCGAATCCTGATGATCCGGTTCGAGTGACATCGCAGCCTGGCAAAGACAACGTCAACCGGATCTGGGCCATTCAGCTCGACAATGAACCTGTCCGCTCAGTTGTCACCATCCCCTTCATTGCCGTCTCGCTTGGACGGCTTAGTATCATGCCCCTGATGGTCGCCATTTTTACTATTTTCGTAGCCTACGGTTTCTGGGAAAACAGCGCCAACCATCGAAGCTTTCACGGGTCGAACTACCACCTGGGCTGGATCGCGCTCAACTTATTTGTCAGCTATCGCTACATGATTAAGCCAATATTGAGCACCATTCGCGGCATCAAGGCGTTTCGTGAATACTGCGCCAAGGCCCCTGCATCAACCACGACTGTCAGCTAAAACTGAAAAGACACCGGCGAGCCACCCAAGGGCCACAAAATGAATTACGTTGAGCTGATCCGACGCCAAGCCGAGCAGGTCTTTGGCAACAAAGCAAAAGCAGATATTTGGCTGAATCGGCCGACGGCAAAATTCGGTGGTTCCACTCCGCTGGAGCATGCTCACAGCGAAGCTGGATATCTAGAGGTCAACGATGCGCTTGAACGAATAAGCCATGGGTACTCCTTCTGAGCATGGATATCCACCTTCCAATGTCAGAGGACTAGACATGATCGTTTTCGATCTCAATCAGAACGACGGCGAAGCTCTACTCCGGCACGTTGAAGAATTCAGGCCACAGTCCAGCTACGTTCGCGAAACGCTCGAACTACGTGATGCGTTGCTCGAATTCGCCCTGGTCATCCCAAGTCCGTAGTGCTCGATAGTCTTCAATACGCGCAACCCGGTATCCAGATCATTCCGAGAAA
The DNA here is from genome assembly GCF_058802345.1 of Pseudomonas sp. GW822-FHT02D10. Classification (NCBI taxonomy): domain Bacteria; kingdom Pseudomonadati; phylum Pseudomonadota; class Gammaproteobacteria; order Pseudomonadales; family Pseudomonadaceae; genus Pseudomonas; species Pseudomonas sp. GW822-FHT02D10. The sequence continues at coordinate 153,740 of NZ_JBXAOB010000006.1, read as the reverse complement.
GAAGGATGACCTCTACAAGCGGATCCGCAGGATCGGCGCTTAGGTCATTTACCGACAGCAAACGCTTGATGAAAGGGAACGCCATCCCTTTTGGAAGCGGGACATGGAGGTTTTCTTGCTGAAATTTGCGGTGCTCCTCATCTCCCTGGCTCTGAAACACGGCATCCGACGCCACCAAGTCGAAAACGGCGCTGGAAGCCACGCCTATTAGCAAACGATTTTTTAGGTTATAGGGCATTCTTATCACTCATCTAAAAATCAGGTTTGCCAGGGTTAATGCAATCTTCCTCATTTAAGCAGCCTCTCGCTCATGCGCAGGTCTTAAATGGCCGTTTTGTATATATGACACTTAGCACTTGTCAATTGAATGTCTCTTGTTAAATAAAAACGTACCATGCTAGCCTGCTCATACAAGAAAAAAAAGAGGTTACACAATGGAATCTTACAGCATTCACGTTGAGCATTTAGAAAATACGAAAGTGGCTTTTGTGGTCTTCAATGACCTATGTGAAGTTCCGCAGTCAGTGCGTGAGTGCAGATTTCAAACTATCGGCTGGATATTGTATGTGTTCGACAAGATGCGAGCTCTCGTAGATGAGTGGGACGAAATTATCCGTGAAAGCAATGTTTCCGATGCGATGAGAAATCTGGCGTCATTGGACTGGGAGACTGCGTGTGCTCTTGTGCGAGCTGAAACTTGGCGGGAGCGTTTCAACCTTATTTGGCCGCTATTGAGCTATCAAGAGCAAGCACTTGCACTCGCGTACGACTATGACGATGAGGAAAATAAAAATTATTGGCCTGGCTTTGACTCGTTCAACCTGATGTTTCACGATTTTATGCGGAAATCTCCACTCCGGAATCGTAGGAAAGCATGCACCGAAGCAAACTGCTAATAAAATGAGGATCTGATCATGCCTACCTTCTCCGTCGATGTTCGTCTATTACAAACTAATGCCGGGCGCGTGTTAGAAACAGAGCACACCACAGAAAAAAAAGAGTCGATCATGCGATCGATTGTTCAAGGTATTGGTTTGCTCTATCACATGGCCGACGAAGTTGCCCACTCAAACCCCTACCCCATGCTCCAATCGTCGAATGAGATCCATGACGGCCTGGGTCTCTATCCGCCCTCGCCAGGGGCCTCCTGATTCGCAGGTTTTGGGGGAAGTAATTGCCTTACTGGGCCAAGCAGCTCTCAGCTTCGATCAGCTGTATGCGGTCGAAGTGTCCAATTTGCGGGAAGCTACACGCCTACAGCTATCTCTTGAGGGCCTTTCGAACAACGCTCTTCTTCACATTCGCCCATCTAACGCCCTCAAAGTTATGGCCAAATGACATCTTCGCCGGTACATTCCTTTACCCGTTGCGCCATGGAAAGAGGAATGGGGGCTCGGCCCCGCCGTTACACGGGTATGGACTAAGAGATAGAAGGATGAAGGATCCAGATGCTAGCCCCAGCGCAGCGGGGTATGGCTACCAGTACGAACGCGCGCTGTACCGCATCTTCACGGCACCCAATGCGCAGACCCGGTTTGGCATTGAAACGGCTGATGATGTTGAAGAGATCAGCCAGACAGCGACAGGTTCTCGGCGTGTGTCAGAACAAGCGAAGCTCTCTGTCCAACCTCGCAAAAACCCGCTGCAAGACAGCAGTAAAAACCTGTGGAAGACACTCCGCATCTGGTTGAACGGGTTAGCGGCTGCTCGGAAGGAGCATGAGGAGTTGCAATTCCTCCTCGTCACGAACCGACTGCTTAAGAAAGGCACGCTTGCCATGCGGCTTTCTGATGCCTCTTTAAAGCAGGAAGTCGCAGACGCGGTCGTTGCACTGCGAACCCATGCCAGCGGCATGACAGGCAAGCCAGGCGAGATCGCTCGAGATGTCATCGCGTACTCGGACGCCGACTTGGCATTTCTGATCGAGCACATGTCCATTGAGGACGGCCAGCACAATGCCCAGATGAAGCAGCGTGTGATCGCATCCCTTCACCTTCCCGAGGATGCGGTGGCGAATGCTGAGGACATCTACCATGGTCTGGTCGGTTTATTGTTCGACCGTTGCCAGGAGACCTGGGTAGCCCGAAAGCCTTTCTGGACGACTGCTCAGCCGTATTACAACAAGCGCCAAACGCTCGTTGAGGCGTTCATGAATGGCCCTTGGGAACCTCTGCCCTTCGAGAAAACCGAGTTCGCACAGTGGGCCGAGAAGATCGATCCCGCTGACATGCTCTTCGTGGAGCAGCTCAACCAAATCAACATGCCAAAAGAACTGCTGATGAAGCAATTCAGCTTCTTCTGTGCCGCCTACTCCGAGCGCATCCGCCTTCTGGAATCAGGTGGAGTTCTGCTCAGGGACTTCGATTCAGCTGAGCGTGTGCTCAGTGATCGCTGGGAGTCAATTAACGATCGCCACCAGCTGGACAACATGAAGTCGTTGAATCACTACGACATCGCTGATTACAGAGCTGTGATGGTCAGAACATTGTTTCCAGACACCTTTCCCATGAAGGTCGGACGTGTGAACTCCACGGCTCAGTACCTGTTCAGCGGCACCTATCACAGGATGGCAAATGCCGATGGGACACATTCGCCTATCCATTGGCACCGTGACGCGCCGGCCTCGGAGGAGGAATCATGAGTGACGCATATTTGGATCGTCAATTGATCCATAACTCGTCTTTGGCCTGCTTCCTGCTGACGCATTTTATTGGCGAATACCAAGAGGCAGGGCTTGGGCAAACCCCGGATCTACCGAAACTGATGTTGGTGCTGCCTATGGTGTGGAGTCAGCGCTCACGCGAAGCGTTGAGCAAGCGCACCAGCCGCTCCACCCTGGGTGCAGTGCTCAGGGAGACCCCAGTGTTGAAAATTGATCTGCAGCGAAGGGTGTCCGCCCATGCGGCTACCACCCTGCAAGGCCTCAATCTCGCCGTCTCCTCTCGTCTGGTTGGAAAACTCGGCACCAAGGGGAGCGAGACAAGCTTCCAAGTACTGGTCGATCGTTGGCCACGAGGCGTAAAGAACACCATTCCTGCGCCCATGCTGCAGACCACTGAAAGACTGGCTAAGTGGTTTGCCACCGACACGACAGAAAACCTGTACAAGCTCTTGTTTGGGATTCCCAATGAAATTCACGATTGACGCTGTCATCCTCTGGCCTCGCTGCCCTGGCTTGGAGCCACGAGTAATTCCATTTGAAGATGGGAAGATCAACATCATTTACGGATTGAGCGGCACCGGAAAATCGTCAATTGTTCACATCATTGACTACGTGCTGGGCGCGACCAAGTGCCAGATCCCAATCGGCATCATCCGCGACACGGTCGAGTGGTTCGGGATGAAGATCCGTCTTCACGATACCACCTACATCGTCGCGCGACGCACTCCAGGAAGCTCCCAAGGCTCCAGCGAGCTCTCCATGGTGGAGGTCGACGATGATCACATCCCGGACTCCGTTTACCGTACCCACTCCTTGGGGCAGTACAAAGCCGCCTTTGATGGCATGGTTCGGGTCAGTGACCTCCCCCACTCCGATGAGGAAGAGCCGTCCAGCTTTGATCGCCGCAGCTCCTATCGCGACATGGCTGCGTTCAACTTCCTGCCTCAGCACATCGTGGCAAACCCCAACACCCTGTTCTTCAAAACTGACTCATTTGCTCACAAGGAGCGCCTGACGCGAGCCATGCCTTATGCGCTCGGCATGGTGGATGCAAACTACATCATGAATGAGCGGCGTCGGGATGAAGCGCAGCGCGAACAGGATCGGCTACGTAAGCAGCTAGCAGTCCACGATGCGGCCAAGGCGAGCCATTACGCTGACGTCGACCAACTATTTGATCGCTGCATTCAGCTGGGTTTGCTTGAGCGCACAAATACCCAGGGCGCTCAGAAAGTCGAACTGCTCAAGAAGGTCGTCATCGCTACCCATGAAGGGCGGCTTGAGCAGACACTCCTGGAACCTCAACGACTACATATCTCAGAAAAGCTGAAGGCGGTCATCGAGGAAGTCGGGAAGCAACAAGGTATCGTTGACGAATTTGATGCCCAGATCGATGGCTTCGACCACCTGGCTCGTAACAGCAAGCAGTTCGTCGCGGCCATTGATACTGAGAAGTCCCATGTCATTGGTCTTGATTGGCTCAAGCAGAGCGTCTCTGACGGTGGACACTGCGTGGCCTGCGGCTCGTTCACAAACGCCCTGCCTATGGTGATCGAGAACCTGGAAGAGAAGGTCAACAAGGTTACCCGGATTTCGGACGCGCTCAAGGACAACCCCGTAGTCGACAAGCAACTGGCTACGCTTAAACGGCAGCGCGCCAAAGAGGAGCGTGAGCTGTCTCGTTTGATGCGAGAGCAGGCTCGCTTGATCCAAGAGGATGAGCGCACACGAAACGCCATTGGCCAGATTTACTATGTGGCGGGCGAGATCAGCCGGCTGATCAAACAACTGGATGGCTCTGAAGCAGACGAGGGTCTGACAAAGCGCATGACAGAGCTGGAAAGCCTGATTCGGCATTACAACTTCCAGATGTCATTGACCGACATGGCTGAGCAAGAGCGGAAGGTGGATGCCCAGTTGGCCCCGATGTTCGAGGACTATGCGGATCAATTCGGCTTGAACGGAACGCCTGGCGCTCAGATTTATCTCGATAGGAAAGAGCTCACGCTTCGCTTCGATTCTCACAGCCAGCGGGATTTCCTTTGGGAGATCGGCAGTGGTGCTAACTGGATGGGTTACCACATCGCGACGTTCCTCGGTATTCATGAATACCTGTCGAAGGAAGAGAATCGCAAGCTCCCGCCTTTCAGCTTCATCGTGATCGACCAGCCGAGCCAAGTCTATTTCCCAAGTAACACCGGTGGCATCAACGCATTGGATGCAGGTTTCGAAGCGGTGAATCAAGCCCGGCCAGCGGATGTCGTTGCCACGCGCCGAATCTTCGAAGTACTGGCTGAAGGCCTCAAGCGTGCGGGTCATTTCATCCAGATCATTGTCCTTGAACATGCGGGCCCGGACATTTGGGGGCAGGTCGCTGACACCGTGCCCGTGGCGGCCTGGGAGACCAAGGACGATGGGCTCATCCCCGCCCACTGGATCCACCGACACAATGACTTAGCGTAGTTACGCCTGGCCAGTTGTGCTGCTGAGGTACAACTGGCCGCAGCGTCTGCCTACTACGCGGCCTATTTCGATCGGGCCTTCGCGAGCATGGCTTCGAGCTCCGCGATCAGTTCGTCGACATCGACCTCTACGCCCCCCCGGGTTGAGCAACTGCTCCACAATCTCTGGGTTGTAACACTCCCCGATGTCAGCATGTCCTGGAAGCCACATTCCGCCGGCGCCAATGATCACACTCGTACGCTGCAACTCCAGGAGAACGCCATCGACCTCACCTGCGGCCAGGCGCGGCGATCGTTCGCTGAGTAGCGCCCTCAGCGTTGCGTCCAACACGCCATGTCCAATGATTTCGATGATCAGCGCTTTGATGTCAGGCAACGTTTTCATGCTTGTTCAGGCTGCTACGGTGCCGAGATCGTACCCAACCATGAATAGCGCCATTTCGATCCGACGCAGCGCGCCTGCACCGCCGCCGTGGAACGGGCTGGTAGCCGCCGAGTGGTGGGCCAATGCCTGGCTCAAGATCCAGCTCGCACGCATGTTCCAAATCGCGTGATGGTTCCCACGTCGCAAGCCTGGGAATTTGAATGCGTCACCCTTGCTTGGATTGCGACGCTTTGGGACGGCGGCATTCTCGCCCTCCCTCGCAGGAGCCCAAGGGAAACGCAGACCACCGGGAAGAGCGCGGAGGCCCTTTTCCTCACAAAAGATGACTACGAGCATGCCCAGCGCAGCTGCTACGCGGCTGTCGTAAATGATGAAGTCCTGGCTGATCAGCGAATACACCTTGGTCATGCCCGCGTTGAAGCGAAGACTTTTCTGGAATTGAGGACTGTCGAGATCCCCACTACGTAGCACCTGAGCAACCTGTGTGACCGTATTGGCCAAGCCTTTCTGATTGAGCTCAAGCCACTGATTGTTGCGAGCCGACACCCCACCCCAGGACATCGTAGCTTTCGTTCCTCGCAGCATGGTGGCATCGCAGTTCGCCACACTAAGATCAGCGCTCAGCGCATTCAATGCATTCATGTTGCTAGTGGCACAACTGCCAGCGCTCACCTTCAGGTGCGGGACTCCGGGGTGCTGCCATTCGTACTGTTGGTAAGCGTCGTACAGGTCAGCGAACTGCCAGTGCTTACCCGTTTTCCGGTTGACGTACGCATGCTTGAGCTGCTGATTCGAACCGAGGTGCTGGGCAAGCCACTCGATGAAGGCTTTAACTTCAGCGCGTTGCTTGTATGCGGGATAGGTGCGACCGGTCACTTTGGTACTCATAAGCGCTCCAGGGAAATGTCCGAGATTCGTTGCTGGCAAAGCGATACTGCAGCACCATAGGGACACTTTTTGTCCCTGAGTACATGATGTGAGCGAAATTAAGTCGAAAGATTTGCGCCGCAGAACGCTGACGAAGATTTTGCACCGTGCGAGAACTCCGCTCACGACAGAGGAATTGCACGCCCTGCAAACTGAATGGGCCGAACAAATCCCTCACATCAAAACCACCTTGCGTGATCTGCGAGCCTTGGCCAAAGATGAGCAGGTCGTCGGTGAGAAACCCAAAGGTCAAAAGTCATTTCAATGGAGGTTGCACAGGAATGTGAGCCTCGACCTGGTACTAACGCCGACCGAGTCGATGACCCTACTCGCGATACTGCAGCATTCCGAACGCTTCGGCGTCAAGCTTGTGACCGAGCAGTTGGTCAAGCTGCGTGACTATGCGTTGGGCGTCATCACTCGGAACTCAAAGCAAGATCTGATTGCACAAGGCCGCATCACGTCCGGAACGCGATTCATGACCCTCCTCCCTGGCGACTACGACCCAGCCCACCTGGGCATCATTCAAGCCGCTTTGTTAGATGGCCATAGCCTCAGCATGGTGTACAAGCCGCGTGATGCCGAGGACGCGGAATGCACCTATGTGCTGAAGCCCCTTGCGCTCTCATTCCAGGATTCCAATATTTACCTCTCTGCTTACGTCGAGTCAGAGCAATGGCCAAGCGGCGAATCACCTGAGCCAGGAGCTTCGCGTGGAAAATACAGCAGCAATGGCCCTGGAATGACCTGTGTCCTGACGCTGCATCGCGTGGTCAGTGTTAACACGAGCTTCTTGAACATTCCCGAGCCGAAAAATTACCGGTTCGATTCATTCGCTGTGCAGAAAGACCTCATGACTGTACACGGCAAGGATGCGATCGATCTCGTGCTGAGGTTGGAGCCGAATCTCTTGAACCGGCTTACTGAAAATCGCCTGAGCGAAACACAGGAGATCGAACCCGCCGAAGCAGGGGCGATCTTGAAGTGCTCCGTCCAAGATACCCAAGGGTTGCGCCTGTTCCTGATGAGTAACGCTGACGAGATCGAAGTGCTGCGGCCTGACTATCTGCGCGAGCACATCCGCAAAACGCTGAGTAAGGCACTCCGCATGTACGACGAGGAGAAGGAGACTGCATAGCGTCATCCCGAATACCCGTGAATGAGTGGAAGCCTAAATCCCTATATCGCTTTCCAGCACAAGCATCTGGAGCGGCTCAGCGGGCTGGTTGGCAAGGTATGCATCAGTCCATGGAAAAGGTACTGTGCCAGCAACTGAACGGGAGCGATTTAATCCGCACGCCTATGCCTGCAAAAAGGGCTTGATCAAAAAACAACTGCCGCAAATGGAGTCGTTGGGTGGTGATCCGCTCTGTAGCCAGGTCTTCGCCATCGGAGGACTCACTTATGAAGGCGAGCAAGTGTTGCTTGAAGCCATCGGCCAGTAGGAGCCTGTCGATTACCATCTGCGCGAACTGCTAAGCCGTCTAGGAGATGACCACCTTGAGACTCTTTGGACGAAAGCACTCAGACGAGGGCAACGCTCACTGATCTTGAGCCAGTCCTACAGCAGCTTCTGCTGGACGGTAAGGTCTGCTCTAGGCTCAGGAGTAATATCGACCTTGCTAGGGTCGCTGGAGACCTCTGGTGTTTCACCTCGGTGCTCGGGGCTCACAGGCTCAGATCTCTTCCCATCGTCCTTGTTTTGAGAGTCGGACTGGTCGCGAAGAATGTCTTCCGCCGGCGCGACAAGGAAGTGAAGTTCATCTGGGCTGCTTTCGGGCAGGTCGTATCCCTGAGGCAGCAAGGATGCTTGTCCTCTGCCCTCCTCCCCAACAAGCGCTATTTCCCCTACCGAGTCCTCAAGCACACCTACAGGCTCGGAGACCAGTTGGGGATAGTCGCCCTTTGCACGCAAAACTATTACTTTTGAAAGCCTACTGATGTGACATTTGAGCAAATTGGCACGGTCGATGTCCGCGCCCGAATTCGCAATCATCAGATTCGCCTGGATCTTCGGTTCATTGGCCTGCTCGTCTGCAGCGGTAGGGTACGGCACAGCCAACCAACGCTCGTAGTCCAGCGCAGCCCTGGAGGCGTGGAGGCTGCCTCCCTTGAGGTCGGATTGGATCATCACGACGCCTTGGGATAAACCAGCTTGTGTACGATCGCGCTTCACGAACTGGGTGGGCAGAGCTCCCTGCCCAAATCGATACTCGGAAACTAAAGCGCCTCCGCTGTTCAGTATTTCTTCGGCCAGCTTTCGATGCTGCGACGGAGCAACGGTCTGCAACCCGTGAGCCAGCACCGCGACGGTGTGTCCACCAGCCTCGATGGCCGCTCGATGAGCAATCCCGTCGCATCCCAGAGCCAGCCCACTCACTACGCTCCAACGCTGGCCGCAAAAAAAATCAGTGATTCGGCGAGTGATCATCTCGCCATGTTTCGTAGGCTGTCGGGTGCCAATGATCGCCACGGACTTTTCAGGGGTTTGAAATAGAGTGCCCTTGACGAAAAGGATAAAGGGATCGTCTTTAGTGGCGGAAAGCAAAGCTGGATAGCCTTCATCCAGAGCACTGATGATGTACGCACCTGCCTTCTCAGCCGCGTCGCATTGCTTCTGCGCAAGCTCTTGAGCCTGCTCCCATGAACTGGGGACAGCAACAGCCTTGGCTATCGCAGGTATTCTCTGCGATAGCTCAATGATTGGAGCAGACTCTAAACTATGAGATACAACCCGTCGAAGAGTCGCAGGGCCCACCCCGGACAGCATGGATAAGGCGAGCATTTTTTGGGTTGAAGGCGAAATCGTGATCATTGGGTATTGATGGCCTTTGTCAGAGAAAGACACGTAACCTGCCTGGCCCCAGCTGCCATTAAATATTTCCTAGCATAAATGAGTGAAGCCCCTGTGGTGGCGACGTCATCAATGACTACCACATGCTTATTCTCGTAGCCAGATTCTGCTATGACCTCCAAGTGATTCATAACGTTCTCAATCCTCTGCTGCTTGGTCAGGCCCTCGCCATGGTGAGAGAGCACCCCCTCACGATATCGCATGAGGTCAGGGGTGAACGATAACCCGGCGTTCACTAGTGGTCTCTGAGCATGGACAGTCGATAGCTGGGTCAGCATGGCCTCCAAACGCCTGGTTCTGCCCGGTTTTGCGGGAACAACGGTGACTACGAGAGAATTACCGAAGCTGAGATGCGGGTTTCTCCGCACCAAATTTTGGAGAAAAGCGCCTATGGCCGCTACCCAGTAATCAGGAACGACCAAGGCATTCTTCATGGCGTGGATATCGTTAGTAACCTGATGCCAATTCGCACGATGCTGCGCCTGTGTAGAGAAATGCCGTCCTAAATAATGGATCTCGTGCTTCGCTCCCTCGTGATCGAACGCGCCGAACTTCTCCAGGCGCGCAAAGGGATGGCGGTTCGGAATGGGCGCGCACGCTGTCTGCTGCAGCCGCTCAGCCACAGGCAGGTAGAACACGTGGGAGTCTAGCGTGGTCTGTAAATCGGCAGCGTTACTAATAATTGCGTCAGGCATTCTCTCTAAGGCCTTCCAATCATCTCTGCGACGAGGGGCTGGAGTCCGTGGCCAAGTAGTTGTGTCAAGAACGACCTGGCAGCCTGCATCATAGGCGGCTCGTATATCCACGGGGGAATCCCCAACCATCCAAACAACCCGGGGATCAGGAACGTTGAATCGTGCCATCACCCCGCGAATGCCCTCCCCGCTGGGCTTGGGTTGGGCTGTATCCTCGAAGGCTATGAGGAAATCCCAGGCCAGCCCAGGATAGGCGATACTTAGAAGAGTTTCGGCGTAATGCCTGGGCGACCTCGTGAAAACACCAATCCGCACTCCGGGGTATCTTGCTCGCAGAATTATGATGGTGAAAGCAGAGTAAACCACTCGGCCAGGATTCAGATTGTAAGCGGCACGTAGATCATCCACATACTGCTGCGACTGCCTACCCAAAAACTGCTGACCACGGAACCTCTGCTCTAGGTCACCGGTACGGATGAGCGTGTCATCCAGATCAAAAATCAAAAGCTGAACCGCCATACTGTCATCCTTGATACGTTGCGATTTTTAGACAACTAGCACGGATGAAAAGCGTCAGCAACATCAATTTGCCACCAATTCGTCCAGTTCATAATTCCGAAGCGCCCACTAGAGCAGGAAACGTCTTGGGCTACCCTTTGAACGCTCACCACCTCAGACAACGCGCGAGAACATGCGAGAACGTGAGCCTCTGGTGAAGTTGCATTGCAGGGATGGACATGCCCCAACGGTCGACAAGAACGATGCTGGGTGGTGAATAGAGCCGTTAACCACAACGCGTTACTGTGGCTTGGGCCATTGTTTGGCCTCTTCACCGCATTCTTTGGATTCTTTGGTTGGGGCGTTCCCTTGGTCGCAGCTACCCTACGGCCATCTTCCATAACACCCGCCTGAAGCCATTTGCAGATAAGCCCGAGCAGGCGCTGGTCTGCAATCCGGTGTCCCAGAAACATCAGCATCCATTCATGGTCGATCTCATCAAAGAACGACGTGATATCCGCATCCAATATCCAGTTCACCTTCTGGCCCTTCAACGCGATCGTCAACGCATCCAGCGCATCGTGCTGGCTACGTCCCGGCCGAAACCCATACGAGAATCCCAGAAAGTCCTCACGAAAGTGTAGGCTCAGCTGTTTCTGGTGCAGTTGCAGGAACGGTTGGCCAAGTTCGGTTTATCGCTCAATGCCTCGAAAACACGACTGATTGAGTTCGGTTGTTTTGCTGCAAGAAATCGTAGGAAGCGAGGTTTAGGTAAACCGCAGGCCTTTGACTTCCTGGGCTTCACACACTGCTGTAGTACCAACAGAAACGGTGGATTTCAAATACTGCGACTGACGGTCAAGAAGCGAATGCGTGCGACGCTGCTGGCTATTCGGGATGAGCCGAAACGCCGACGTGATGAGCCTGTTCAGGTCGTGGGTCAGTGGCTTAACCGAGTGTGTTGGCACCAACGCTGAATTGACCTTCGTGCCGAAGCAAGCCTGCCCCAACTCCAATCGGCAGAAATCCAGCACAGGAAATGGTTCGCTAGGTATCAAACCGGGTCAGTGGCATCTCGGTAACTGGATCTATTCGGCGTCGGCGCCAACACGCTAAGGAACTACAGATGCTAAATCCCGTCCAGCCGCTGCGCTACGACCTCCAGATGCCCTATTTATCAAGGAAGCAGTAACCTCCGATGCCAGGCAGCTCGAACGGGAATAGCACCCGCCTGCTACGCTGTTTTCATTTCACGGAGGAAATACGATGTTGAACGGAGACCTGCTCCCTTCCCTACTCTTCAAGATAAATCAAAACCAACTCGCCCGAGAGGCAGCCATTATGGAAATCACCCTTTGGGTAGAACAGCGTGGTTCCGGTGAGGTTGGAGGCAACGTGCGTGGAGTGTTGGAGACGATCACCAAAAACGAAGAGTTCATCAATATGGCGCTTGCAGTGCTGATGACACCTGAGTGATCGGGTCGCCCCCTCACCATGGATTATGCGAGTCGAGTAAGTGGATCAGTCGTGGTTCAATTGAGGTCAAGTGCTTCAAGTAAAGCTCAAGTCACCGACAACTTGAAGCCCCACAAAGCTGCTTCGCCACCTAATGTGTGGCTTTGCGAGATCGTTACGCAGCGGCAATGCACTCGCACCAGCGTGCCAGACAATGCCTGGCATGAGCTTGTCGAGGCCAATTAGAAGTACACCGGCGCTAAAAATAGTACAAAAATGAAAATCACCATCGGCAATGCGAGTAATGAAGAATCAAACTCTGAATTGAGCAACCAGGTCGCACTGCTGTTCGGAGAGTGAACGCAGGGTCGAACCTGACTCCAACGCCTTCTTAGCTGCTGTGGCGACTTGATCCGTAATTTGCCCCATCCCAGTTATCGTGAAATTGATCTCTTCAGCTACCTGGCTTTGCTGCTCTGCTGCTGCAGCAATTTGATTATTCATCTCATTGATGATGTTTACGGACGCCGTGATGCCGAGAAAAGTATGCGCGGCCACCTGAGCTTGCTGTAAACATGATTGAGTGTGGGTATGACTTTCAAGCATTGACTGGGTAACCGACTGACTTCCACCCTGTAAACGCTCGATGATCAATCTAACCTCCTCGGTCGCAAGCTGGGTTTTTTGCGCCAGGCTTCTAACTTCATCAGCCACAACAGCGAAACCACGACCGTGATCTCCCGCACGTGCAGCTTCAATAGCAGCGTTGAGCGCGAGCAAATTGGTTTGTTCAGCGATGGCACGGATCGCAGTTACAACAGCCCCTATATCATTGCTGCTTTCTTCGAGTACTTTCACCGTCTTAACAGAGTTCTCCATGCAAATGGCGAGAGAGTTAATGGCTCCGACAGCGTCCTCCATCGCAACTTTTCCATCACTTACAGCTTGTTCTGCATGCCCCGTAGCTTTTGCAGCATTCATGGCATTTGCTGCAACATCTTGCGAAGATGCTGTCATCTCGTTAATTGCCGTTGCTACCTGCTCTACATCACTCTGCTGACTTAGCATTCCTTGATGTGTTTGTGTAGCCATAGCGACACTGACGGACGTTGAGTCAGCAATCATCCTGGCGGAGTTTATGACCTTAGCAATTAAGCTCTGTAAAGTCTCTAAAAAAACATTAAACTCTTGAGCGATACACCCCAACTCGTCCGCTCGCGAACTACTCAGTCGCCGGGTTAAATCCCCTTCCCCTTTAGCAATATTTTTTATCATTGCAAGCATACTTTGAAGAGGACGAACGATTCCGCGTGCCACGAATCCAACAATCAGGATTCCAAGGCTACTCACCAACAAGCCGACTAATCCCATCGAGCGCGCTTCAGAAATATAATGCTGCTCCAAGAGATCTTTCAATTCGCTAACATTTTTAAAAACGACACTCTCGGGGAGCCGAACCAATAGCGTCCATTTCGTAGAGGTGTTAGCAACAGAGAAACGGATGGCCAGTTGAATCATGCCTTTTTGATCAACACTATAATTCTCATCTGCAGTGCTTAATGTTGAAAATGAGTTAACCAGCCCTTCCCCAAATATTTCGCTAGCAGATCCCCCTATCTTGCTAATCTCACCTGTAAAAGCTACGAAACGGCCGTTGCCAGAAATCAGGGCCATCTCACCCGCGCCCCCATACAATTCACGATTTGCTTTTTCTAGGAGTTTCTGGAGAAACTCCAAATTCAACGATGCACCAGCAATGCCTTTGAATTTACCTTGAGCCATAATTGGAGCGGTAAACGCAGTCAACTGCATGGATTTACCACTAATTGTATAAATGACAGGATCAGTTGCGCAGGCAGAGTGGTTTTCCTTCGGACACAAATAGTATTCACCCTCTCTTACACCTGTAGGCAGTAACGCTTCACTCTCCATAGATTGTAGCTTTGAAAGATTGTATTTTCCGGCTTCAGCGCGAGACCACAAGGGCAAGAAACGCTCTCGCTCACTCACGACACTATCGGCATTACTTTCAAAGAGCCCTGCTGGCTCCCAAGCTATGTATGTTGTGACTAGCGCTGAATTTTGCGCTAGCGCATCAAGAGCAAGATCGCTGAGATAATCTCCTGCTGCACTCAGATCACCGCTTGATTTAGATGCAGCCAGAGCGTTGGCCCTTGCCAGATATTTCGCGACCTCAATTGGTTGATCTAACTGCCGCTGAATTTTACTAATTTGATACTTTGAAAGGCTAAGCAAGTGCTCTTTAACTTCAACCCTTAAAATCTCTTGCGTTTTGCCACCTACCCAACTCTGGGTTTTACCTCCAGAGACCAGTGCATAAATTACTAATACCGCCACAACTGAGAGAATGGCGAATCCTGCATAAAACATAATACTGAATTGAAGAGATTTTATTTTCATTTTTTCTCATCCTCGGTTACGGCTCTGAAAGCGCCATTACTTCCCCCCAAGCACTAGAGCACATAAACTGAATACTTATAACTCTCTATCCGCACACTTTTCGTTCACGAAAATTAATGCGCAAGCTATTCCTTGCCAACCGTTTACGCACCCGTCGTGACCATTGGATCAAGCAAAGCGCGTAACGTTTGGTGCATATCAACCAAATACACTATTGCTGGCGAATGCTCACACCTCTACCAACAACCCATATTGCTTGCTTCTTAAATTGTAAAAAAACGATCAAGCCAGCTTATACCTTCGAGTGTGCCGATAGCAGGTTGATACTCACACCCAACCCATCCCGTATAAGAGTGTGCATTTATCGAATCAAGAACTCTAGGTAGGTTCAAATTACCAATATTAGGCTCATGCCGTCCTGGGTAACCTGCAATCTGTAAATGGTCGGATTGAGGAAGAAGGAGATCGAGGCAAGCAATAGGATCCAGCCGCTCCATCGCAGCATGATAAAGATCCAGAATCAGGCCTAGGCCTTCAAGTCTTTGTGTCCAGCTGACGGCCCCCGCCAGCGTTCGAATAAAATACCCAGGCACTGAAATTTGATTGATGGCCTCAATCACAACCTTTACGTCATGACGGGTGGCCTCCTCGATGGCCCAGTTCATGTTGTCGACAAATTGCCCACTCGATACAGCGTAATTTGTCTGCTCGACCACACCGGATAGCACGTGAAGCAGTGGACTTCCTCCTTCGACGGCATATTCGAGTCCCAGTTTAAAATCCTCACGAAAGTCCCCAGCTTTTCCTGACTGAGCAGCCAGCCCCTTACTGCCAGGTCGAAGTGGTACTGTCGCCAATACCTGTTCAAGGCCTGTGCGACGTAAACTGTTAGCTATTTCTGCTGCGGCCATATCGCGAGGAAAACTGAACTCAACGGCCTCAAAGCCAGCGTCCCGTGCGGCGCTAAATCGATCCTCGAAAGACCATTCAGTGAAGAGCAAGTTGAGATTTGCTGCATATTTGATCATTCAATTAATCAAGCCATTGTGTTTGAGTCGCACCACGAGTGCAGATTCAGCGCTGCTGAATCTGCACTCGTGCTTGGAAATTACGCTGTTACAAGAAAAGATTTTGGCTTGAGCAGAAAGTGCGCCAGTGCTGGAACCAATACCAGCGCGCCCACCATGTTCCAGATGAACATGAACCCGAGCAATATGCCCATATCAGCTTGGAACTTGATAGGTGACAGCACCCAGGTGAGGACGGCAATGCCCAACGTGATCCCGGTCATCACCACCACCTTCCCCGTGGAAAGTAGGGCCAAGTAATAAGCATTCGACAGGCTTGAGCCATTTCGCAAATTACCGAGTGTTACGCTGAGGATGTACAACGCGTAGTCCACACCAATACCCACCCCCAATGCGATCACGGGCAATGTCGCGACCTTGACGCCGATGTTCAGTCCCACCATTAAGGCCTCGCACAGAATGGAGGTAAGCATCAGCGGCAGCACCGTGCACACGACCGCACGCCATGATCTGAACGTAATGAAGCACAGCGCGATAACAGCCGTGTACACCATGAACAGCATCTGCACGTTCGAACGCTTCACGACGATATTTGTGGCCGCTTCGATGCCAGCATTGCCCGCCGCATTGAGGAACTGGATCTGATCCGAGTTATGGGTCGCCGCGAACTGTTCGACTGTCTGAACCACGCTGGTGAGCGTGTCCGCCTTGTGATCCTTCAGATAGACATACACCGTCAGCAGATCGCAATTCTGGTTGAACAGTTCTCGCGGGGCGCGGGTGATAATCGCGTTCAACAGTCCCTGGTTACGGGGTATCTCGTACCAGGTCATGCTGCCTTCATTCATGCCGGCCGCCGCCTGCTTACTCAGTGCCGCTAAAGACGTCGTGGACACCACACCCGGCAACTGCTGAAGCTGCGCTTCCAGCGCATCTACTGACACCAGGGTCTGGTAATTGGCGCAGTAGTATTGGGGCGTTTTCACCATCACTACATACTTGTCGCTACTGGCGGAAAAGTTACTGACCATGAAGCGGTTATCGCTGTTGTAACGCGATTCAGGACGCAATTCCGGTGCCCCGGGATTCAGATCGCCGATCTTCACATGAAGGCTCACCGCAAAGCCCAAAACTCCCAGCATCACGGCGACGATGATTGCTCCACTCGCCCATTTACGTTCTGTGAAACGATCCAGAAAAGCCCAAAATGGATGTCGGGTGTGATGAGCATCTAGCCGCGAGAACTTGTCGTTCGCCGCTTCACGCTGTGCAGCTGCTTTGCTGACACCGGTGTACGACAGCAAAATTGGTAGCAAAATCAGGTTCGTAAAAATCAAAGTCAGAACGCCGATCGTCGCGGCGATAGCCAGATCCTGGATGACCGGAATCTTGATGATCATCAACACGGCAAAACCTACAGCGTCCGCTACCAGCGCCATCAGCCCGGTCAAAAACAACCGGCGAAAGGTGAACCGTGCGGCCACAAGCTTGTCGGCTCCACGCCCGATGTCCTGCATGATGCCATTCATTTTCTGGGCGCCATGACTCAACCCAATCGCAAAAACCAGGAACGGGACTAGGATCGAGTAAGGGTCGAGATCAAAGCCCAGGGTGGGCAGTAATCCCAGCAACCAGACAACCGCGATAATCGAGCACAGCAACACCAACAATGTGCTGCGTACGCATCGGGTGTACCAGAACAGCACGATCCCACAAATCACCAATGTCGCGGCGAAGAACAGCTGCATCTGCCGCATGCCATCAATCAGATCGCCCACCACTTTGGCAAAGCCAGTGATGTGAATTTTGATATTATCGGTTTCGTACTTGGCCCGGATCTGTTCGAGCTGGCCGGAAAGCGCGTTGTAGTCCAGAGGTTTGCCGTCGTCCGATGTGATGTCCTGAAGAGGCAACAGCACGATGCTGGATTTGAAATTGGAGGCTACGAGCCGTCCTACTTCGCCCGACCGATCAACGTTCTGACGAACTTGATCAAGACTTTTGGCAGAACCATCGTAGTCGTCAGGTATGACTGGCCCACCATCGAAACCCTCCTCAGTCACGCCGATCCAACGGGTTGCCGGAGTCCATAGGGACTTCATGTATGAGCGGTCGACGCCGGGGAGTAGAAAAACCTCATCATTGATCTTCTTGACCGTCTCGAGGTAGGCAGCGTCAAAAATGCTGCCTTGTTTGGCCTCAACCGCAATCCTCAAAGTGTTGCCACCCTCCCCCAACTGTCCCCGGTTTTTCAGGTAGTTCTGCACATATGGGTGATCTGTCGGGATCATTTTTTCGAAGGCGGCATTAAGCTTCAGGCTCAATGCCTGATAACCCAGTATCAAACTGAGCAACACGCAAATGCCCAAAATGATGCTGCGATGATTGAATAGAAGCCTTTCAACCAAGGTGCCAGACGAAGGATCGAAAGCATCTGGCTGAGGGATGGTTTGATGCTCCGCAGAACGTGTATAGCTATTCATTGATCGTGCTCCGGCAAGTCCACTGCAACTGCGGACGACAGCATGCCGCGCGCACTACTGATGATCAGGTTGCCGTTCGCGGCTTGTGCCATGCCTGTGAAATAACTGGGTTGAGCAATTTGGAGGACAGCTGCTTTGGCATTGCCATCTGCGAATCGCAACACTCTTCCCGACTCATCGGTGAGCAGCACCGATCCATCGGCAAGACGCAACCCACTGGTCAAAGTGACGGGCTGTAAGGTGTCGAGGGGCTGCCAAGTATCGCCGCGATCCTTAGACTCAAATGCTTTGCCGCGAAGCCCAAATGCCACAATGGAATTGCTGTTTGTCGCTTGGAGCCCGAAGGTCGTTCCCTCGTAAGGTGATGTCAGCGGCTCGAAGGTTTTTCCCTCGTCACTTGACCGCAACAGAGTGCCCTGTTCGCCGGCAATGAAGAGATCCCCTCCCACCCGTTCGATGCTGTAGAGATGCAATCCGTTTGGGTTATCGATACGAGAACGGATCGACTGCCAGCTGAGCCCGCCATCATGGGTGACAAACGCCAGACCGTAAGCGCCCACCACCAGTCCGTTTTTGGCGTCCAGAAAGAGCGTATCGAGCAGCGGTTTGTCGGGGCCATCGTCCACGAGTTGCTGTGCTTGAGCTAAACGCTCTTGCATCTTTTCAGCGTCGTCGGAACCTTCAGTTGCCTGCTTGGCTTCCTGGAGTTCGATTTCGGCCGCTTGGACGCCATCCAGTTGCTTGTTCCAGCTCAGTCCGCCATCTCGAGTGTGTAGAACGACGCCAGCATGCCCGACGGCCCATCCTTCGACATCGTCGATGAACCGAACCTTGACCAGCGTCACGCTGACAGGGGAACCAACTTGTGACCAGCTAACACCATTGTCATCGGAAACAATGATGAACCCGCGCTCGCCCACAGCTACCAAGCGATGCCCCGCCCGCGCAACGCTGAGCATGACCGATTGAGCCGCCATTGAACTGATTATCGATGGCTGCATTGGCAAGCCATCGGTTTGTGCAGATGCTGAAGCGCTCAGGAACGCCGCCACGACCGACGCGCCAAACAACAGTGCCTTGAGCGGAAGACCTGAGTTTAACCTTAGTGTTTGATTACTCATTTGTGAACCTCGATGATGCGTTTCCTTGGACACCGCGTCAGTGACCCAGCGTCCAAGTAACCCATGTGTGAATTAGCTGTTTCGAGGCTCAGCGCACTGACCCTGACGCTACCGAATTACCGGTAAAGAAGTTCTCGGGCTTGCGCGGGATGACGCTATAGGTTTCGCCGTTGAGGCTTTGCACGACGCTGTAAGTCTTGGCTTGCAGGTTGTAGATCACCACCGGTTTCACTACCACTGCCGGGATTGAAGGGACAACGAATGGAAGCACCTGGGAGACGCGCCACAGTTTACCTTCGGCGTCGTAACCATCCACCAGCGAGACCGTCCAACTGTCTTCATCGATGAAGAATTTGCGTTTAGGCACTGCATGGCGCTTGCCCGGTGCAACAGTGGCCTCAAGCTCCCAGACACGATGGAGTTCCCAGCGCACCTTATCTGGATTGAGGTGGTTAGCCACGAAGGCGTCGTCTCGTTTTTCTGCGTTGAACTTGTTGTCGTTGTAAGGGATATACATTTCTTTTTTTCCAACGAGCTTCCAGTCATAGCGATCCGGGTGCCCGATGAAGCCATGTACCTCATCAAAATAGTTAGCCCCCGATGCTACAAAATCGGGTGTGTCATAACCGACAGTGGGAGCACGACGCACTCGCCGTTGGCCTACCAGATACTGCCAAGCCTCTCGCGGCTCCTGCACATTGATGCTGTCGTGTGTCACAAGCGACTCACCCGCTTTAAACGGAGGCTCATTGGTCAAAAAGCGCAACAGCGCATACTGTCCAGACCATTTATCAGCACTACCGTCTTTGTAGTAGTACGGGTACTGCCAATTCTCCACACCACGACTGGCCAGCGTCCGGGTTCCGTCAGCATTACCGATAACGTTGGCATACCCCATCTGAATGGATTCCGCTTCTACCCGCAGCAGGAAATTCCAGATCACCTCATTGCCGGTTTTAGGGATCGGGAATGGGATGCCGCCATAGCAACCCTCCACCGACAGTCCGTTGCTGGTCGTCTTACAGCGGGTCGCATTGGCGAACGTGTTTTGATAAACGCTATCCGGTGCTGCTGCAGTGCGGTGAGTTGGGTAAATATCCAGATGGAAGGTGTCCGGATATTTACCCAACAGCGCCTTCGTACCTTCGCTCAATTTGTCTGCGTACTGCGTAGCGTTTTTGGCAGTGATTTGCAGTACAGGCTTCTCGCCAGGGAATGGATCAGCCGGCATATCGCCGAACTTTGCGCCAGCGACGTCTTTGGTCAGTCCGCCTGCCCAAGCAGGAATGGAGCCATCGGCGTTACCGGCTTTTTCGGCGCCCATTGGAGTCAATGTAGTTTTGAGCTTCGCGGCCTCGTCGGGGGACACCGCTGCGAATACGTTGCTCGCACACATTGAAATAGACAGGGTGGAAAGCAGTAGCAGTTTAATTTTTGTCATTATCAGGGCCGCCTGTTCTTTGCTTAAAAGGTTCGCTGGATCGAGAACGCCACGAAATCTCTATCTTTCATGTTTTGCTGGTAGGTGAACGAGTTGGAGGAGTTGATGACAGGCCCCGCCTCACCAAAGAAATTGGTGTAGCTCAGCGAGGCGTACCATTGCTTCTTGTAATCCGCCTTGAGACCTAGTGTCAGATCCCCGCCATGCTCAGGGCCAAATGCTTGAGGTGTGACTGAAGAGCGCCCGGACGGGTTGTAGCCAAGAGTGATCGGGGCTTGAACGTCGATTCCGGGAAAGACCTGGAAGTATTGAGGTTCAAAGGTAAAACGCAACGCGAAGGCATCGCGCGTGGTGTTGGGATCCAACTGGTCGGCATTTTTGGTCACGCTCAGCCGACGGTTGAATGCCAGCTCTCCGACGAATGAAGCACCGTCCCAGAGTGCCGATCCGCCGTAGACATTGACCATCGACACCTGGGCATGCCAAGAGCGACCAATGGGGTACGCCGGGTTGGAATCGTTGTCGGACTCCAGGCCGGTAATGATGGTGCCGCCAACACCCGCCAACGGCGTGTCGAGCCGGATTGACGTTTCACCGGCAATGTTCGCTTCACCGACCAAGGTGCTGAAACTGGCGCCAAAAACTTTGATGTCCTCGGGGTAAACATTGATGAAGGTGTCATCTGCACCGGGAACCAATGCGGCCGGGCGGAAGTAAAACACCGGGGTCTTTTCATGATATTTGGCGGCATATAGACCGAACTCCCAGTCCTCGATACCGAACTTGAGTTGAGCACCGAACTGACCGGAATTCCTCGCGTCCTTGTCCTTGCCGTGAAGCAAATCCCCAGTTGGAAAGAACACCCGCTCCCCGCCTTCACCAACAAAATCCGCACCACTGAAGTAGCTGCCGGCGGCGGGAAGCCGGGTCTTGTTCCACTCGAATTGGTAGTAGGCACCGACACTGACTTTATCGCTCAGCTGCCAGTTACCGGATACCTGCTTAGTCGGCATCAGAATCTCTTTGAATTGAGACCCCGGCACCGATTGCAGCTTTACGAGATCAACCGTGGATTGCGCATTGGCAATACCGTTGGCACCAAAGAACAGGCTTTCACCGTAGATTTGCGTGAACTGCCCCAACCGCCCGGACAACGAGGTACTGCCGATTTCCTTCGAGCCATAGACGAAGGCATCGAGGATTTCAGTACTCGTTTCATGGACGCGACGAGTGTCACTGGTGAACTGATCGTGATCGACGCTCACGGAGTTGGCGGTGGCCGGTGAGTTGTTATCATTGTCATGGCTGTAGACGTTGTCGTACCAGGACGCTGCGCTGAGGCGGGCCCCGACGTCCTTGTATTTGATGTCTAATTCGGACAAGACATCCAGACGATTGGAGATGAGGCCTCGACTGAAATTTCGGTCGCCATCGTCCAGGTTGGGATTGCTGTTGGAGGTGCCAGGGCCGACCGCAACCTTGCTATCGAGCTTGTTCACCCGCCACGCATTGCTGTACTTGATTGTATTGTCCCAGTTCGCCGAAAGATCGGGATTGCCGGTGTCGATCTGGAAGGCTTGCGATGGCGTTGAGAGGCCCAACAGTACCGTTGCGCTAATCGCGCAGGCGATGCTGGAAACCGGCAACGGGCAGAGCCGCTGGTTGGCTGTTTTCATGGAGATGTTCCTGTTTTTTTGTTTTTGTAAAAGGTCATCCACTCGCAGCATTGGCTGCGAATACATCGGGGTGCTGCATAACGCTCCGAGCACCTTTGTTACCCGCCTTACCGCTCCTGATGCGCGGCCAGCGCTTGCAAGCCAGTCTCCACAAGGACGATGTCCAGCTGAGACTTCAACCCGCTGACAGCAAACCCGCCTACGACCTCGCCCTCGATAACGATTGGAAGCCCCCCTTCGATGGGGAAGACCCCATGGATCATCGAAGCGCCAGATCTGCCTTCGGCGACCATGTCCTCAAAAAACTTCGTCGGTCGGCGCGTGACAGCGGCGCTGCGGGCCTTTTCAATGGCCGTTTGGACAGACGAGACGGATGCGCCATCAAGCTTTCTAAACGTCATGAGGCAGCCCGCCTCATCAACCACAGCCATGGAAACCTTCCAGTTTTCCCGGGTGGCTTTTTCCATGGAGGCCACAAGCATCAATTCGGCGTCAGCCAACTCGAGTACCCGCTTCGTTTTCATCACGCCCCTCTCGAACCTTTGGTTTGTGGTCAGCCTATGCACGAGACATTCATGCATAAAATAATATTTACTGCACTACAAATCACTTTGTGCACAAAACGTAATCCTGGGCAAATTTAAAGTCAAGGAGATTCTCCAACGCATTTGTTTGCTACATGGATAAGGCGAGACAGGAAAAAGGCATCCGAAGCCAACCAGCTGGGGGGATGGTTCAAAGGACGGAAAATTCTGAAATCCACCAGGAGAGGTGGATCTGGGAGGGGTGCAGGCGGGAGCAATAGAGGCTCAGGTGAATTAGAGCTGTTGACTGAGTGGCCAACGATTCTTTGCTTGTGGCTCGGGAAAATTTATGCACAATTCAGGCATTCATCCTTTGCACTAAAGAATGTTTTGCGCATAAAATCGATTTAATGCAAATTCCAGGATGACTCCGACCATGATCACTTCCCCCGGCAGTCCGCTGATCGATGTCGCGTTGACGAAGATGAAAAAAGCGATTGTTTGTTGCGAGCTGGCCCCGGGCGAAAAGCTCAAAGTGGCCGAGCTGTCCAAAACGTATGGACTCAGTAGCTCCCCCATTCGTGAAGCCCTCAATCGACTGACTCAGGACGGTGTCGTCGAAGCCAGCGATAACAAGGGGTTTAGGGTCGCTCCAATTTCCACGACAGACTTTCGCGACATTACTCGATTGCGCTGCCTGCTCGAATGCGAAGCGCTAAGCGATGCCATCCAGTATGGCGACGATGCCTGGGAAGCCGATGTGCTGGGTGCATTTCACCGCCTGAATCTGATTGAGAAAAAACTTGGTAGCGGCGTGCTCGTACTCGATGATGAGTGGTCTATCCGGCATAAGGCTTTCCACTTTGCGCTATTCGCGGCCTGCCCGTCACCGTTGATGTTGAAGATGGTTGACTCCCTGTTCGACAGAGCAGAGCGCTACAGACGCTTCTCAGCGAAGCAGCGGCAGACTCCAAGGCACAAAGGAAATGAGCATCAAGAGTTAATGGATGCTGCGCTTGCACGCGATTCAGACAAAGCGGTGACGCTCTTGCGCAATCACATCCAAGGCACTTTGGGCCGAACTGTCGAAGCTATCGAACGCCAACAAGCCACGCTCCAATAACTAAATCGATAGCCTGTCGCCCCCCCATTCGGGGCGACACTCGATGTTCTGCGCGTCCAATTCAAACTCAAAAAAACCTTCGCATCGCAACTGCTTTCGTGGACAGTGCAATGCGAAGGCTCTACAGCCCCTTGTAGGTTTACACCTGCGCAAACCTGTTTGTCGTGTCGCCCGCTCCGCCGCTACTCTGCCTAGCCTGCTCAGGTTCCTTGCACCACAAGGCAAGCTCCATTCCCTCTAGCAGTTCCATCGCCCAGGCGACAGTGACTGCCCCGCCGTACACGTAGTGATCCGGCCGCACGATGACCACATTGCAGCCTCGACTCTCAAGCCATTGTGTCAGCACGCCGTCGACCTCTTCATAATCATCAACAGTGCGAGCAGCAGTCTGCTGAGGGCTGACCAATCGCACGACCTGAATGGGCAGACCTTTAAGGGATTGGCTACTGCGCAGACATCTCAGTAACGCGCTAGCGTCGAATCCAGGCGCAACCACCACTCGAAAGGATTGCCCGGTAAATTCATCCAGCAGAGCTTTTTTACCCGTATGGTTAATGACCATTGGCTGAGGAAACAGCTCACCGGCAGGAGCGACTTGCGAGACAAAGCCTCGCGACAGCCCAGGAATCAGCGATTGTCTGATCGTACCTCCCGGATTTTCCGTCATCTGCTGGATTAATCGCGTATCCCGGATCGCTGCTCTCTCGTTATCACGCTCACAGATCACTACACCAAATTCTTTGGCTGCCAGGGTGGTTTGGCGGACGTGAGGAATCCGTTCAGTTTGGTAGGTATTCAGGAATGCCGGTGCTGCCAGACCTCCTTTTACCAGCGCGAGCTTCCAGACCAGGTTCAGCGCATCGCGGATTCCCTGACACATGCCTTGAGCCAGGAATGGAGGCGTCATGTGTGCGGCATCCCCTAGAAAGAACACTCGATCGGACTTCCACTGTTCCAAAATCAGTGCATGGAATCGGTAAGCAGAGGCTCGCCATAGCTGATAGTCGCCCTCAGGCAACCAGCGGGAGATCAACTTCTTGATCACTTCGGGCTGGGAAATTTCCGTCGGTTGTTCGTCAGGATTGATCATGAACTCCCAACGCCGATGTTGACCCGGGCCTACGACAAAGGTGCAAGGTCTGGCCAGCTCGCAAAACTGCACGTTCGTCTTTGGCAGGTGCTCACCCGCCCCTTCATTCAGGATTACGTCGACGACGAGCCACGGCTCATCGAATGCGAGATCCTCCATTTTTAACCCTAGACGGGTTCGGATCGGGCTGGTGCCCCCATCACATGCCAAGACATAGTCCGCAGACACAGTGCGCTCAGTTCCATCCTTAGCTTGGATGCGAACATCAGCTTGTACATCTTTGGAGTCAACCGATAAAACCTCTGAGCCGAGTTCTACCGTTACAGACTTGAAGCTCGAAATTTTTTTACGCAGCGCACGCTCTACAGGTGGCTGCGAGAACACGTAGTTTGGTGCCCAACCCAACGGAAATGGAGGTTTGGCGGCATCAATGCGTTTGATCAGCTGAGAACCGGTAGTACGGTACTCAGAGGGACGATAAGGCATGACATGTTCGGCAATGTCATCGGCCAAGCCAATGTTGCCGAAGACACGCATCACCTCGTGGTCAAAGCCCATAGCCCTTGGATTGGTGTACACCGTTTCGGACTTGTCCACGACGAGAGCCTTCAGCCCCCACATGCCGGCGAGATTCGCGCACAGAGCACCGACCGGCCCCATTCCAACAATGATGACATCGTAGTCCATCGTCTACTCCGCTTTTTGTTTTTATCTATCGCAACGTCTGGCCGATGAACCGACTTTCGCACGCTCACCCACCAGACCTCGGCATCCAACATTCAGAAAGGCCCGATGGCCCTCCCCTAAACGACTAACCGATTCGAACCCGTTGCTCTTCGATCCTCGCCCGAATGGAGTCCATCCATTGCTCTCGTGTCTGGAAACCGGGACGACGCTTACACATGGCTTCGGTCTGGGCCAGGATGACTTCAGTCGGCAACTCGAGATCTAGTGGTTCCTTGCAAGGCTGTGCGGTGTAGAACGGCGCATCGACATACATTTCGACGGGATTGCCTTCAGGGTCTTTGAAGTACATCGACCAGGCGTTGCCGTGATCCACCTGAGCAATCCCTTCGATGCCGCTCTTTTTGGCGAATTGATAATAGGCCTTGAGGTCATCCAGAGAGTTCAGCAGAAACGAAAGCTGGTTGATCGGGTTGAATGGTAGGTCGACAGGCTTACCGTCGAAGAGCACAACCTGGTGATGCAATTCGGGGTTCTGCGTCATAAAAAACAACCGATGCCCTGTAGAAGCGACACCTTTGTCACTGACGATGAAGCCCAGGGTACGGCAGTAAAAATCGACCATACGATCAAGGTCTGCGCAAAACACGCCGGTGTGGGTGAAATTGATAGTGGGTAATGCGGGCATATGGAACCTCCGGTTTTTATGATTGTGTAGAGGACAACGCTTAGGCTTCGTCAATAACGCCGTTCGATAGCGTCCCGATCTCCGTGATGATCACTTCAAAAACATCACCGGGTTTCAGGAAAATTGGAGGCTTCCTTTTGAAGCCAATCCCGCTTGGCGTACCGGTTGCCAGAATGTCTCCCGGGTTCCAGGGAAGTGCCTTCGATACATAAGAAATCAAATGGGGAATGTCAAAAGCCAGCTCCGAAAGGCTGCCTTCCTGCAACTGCTCGCCATTGAGTACTCCCCGCACTACCAGCTTACGGTAATCGGGAATTTCTGAAGCCGGAACCAGCCATGGGCCTAGCGCACCGGTTTTCCTGAAGGTCTTGCCCATACCGTACTGGTGCGTATGGAATTGCCAATCGCGCACACTGGCATCGTTGAAGCAGGTGTAACCCGCAACATGATCCATCGCATCCTTCGGATCGATGTGCGCGCCGCCTTTTCCAATCACAACGGCCAACTCTGCTTCGAAATCAAATTGCTCTGATACCTGAGGCCTTACCAATGGCTCTCCATGGGGAAGCAAGGTTTCGGCAAAACGCTGAAAAATGACCGGGAACTCTCCAACCTTTCTACCGGCCTCTTCCGCGTGAGCGACATAGTTAATGCCGACGCAAATGACCTTACCGGGATTCGGTATGACGGCTTCCAACTCGACACTTGAAAAGGGGTAATCGGGCTCAGCTGCGTCCACTATCTGCCGGGCCTCCTGCATCATCGTCGGCTCCGCCAGCAAAGAAGCGAGATCCGGAATCTGTGCAAAGCGACGAGTCAGCTCGACCACCCCATCGCCAGACACTGCTCCGAAATGGGCCTTCCCCTCTTTTCGATACGAAATCAGCTTCATGATCCTCTCCTGTTTTTTGTGCATAAAAACTAACTTCTTGCACCATACATCATTAAATGCATAATGCAAAAGGCCGGTTCAAAAAAATAGCGAGCCACTTGAGGCTCTCGGTTCTGGAGGTTAGGTATGTCGCTTGTGATAGTTCGTAAGGTCAAACTGGACGTCGAAGAAGTATTCCACGAAGGCGGGCCCCGCTCGTCCGTTCCGCTCAGGATTGCAGTGGCCACTGCCGTGGTTACCAATCCTTATGCAGGCCGATACGTCGAAGACCTGTTGCCGTTTATGCAGGAACTGCGAGCTTTGGGTGCAGAGCTGTCGGAGCAACTGATCCATACCCTGGGCGGAGCTCAACACGTACAGGCTTATGGCAAGGGCGCAATCGTTGGTGAAGACGGTGAGTTAGAGCACGGCGCTGTATGGCACGAAGCAGGTGGCTGGGCAATGCGCGAAGCACTAGGTAATCCGAAGGCGATCGTCCCTGCGGCCAAGACTATTGGTGGCCCAGGCTGCCGAGTGATGATCCCATTAGGGCATATCCAAGCTGCATACGTTCGTAGCCATTTCGGTGTTGCTGAGATGACCGTATGGGACGGCCCTCGTCGTGGTGAAATTGCCTTTGGTCTAGCCATGGCTACCGGCGGACGGATACATGCACGTTTGGGCGGTCTAGCTGCCTCCGACGTAAAGGGTGAAGACGGACTGCGTTAGTGCCCCAGATTTGAAGCGTGCTCCAAAGGTTAGGTATTACTACAAAAACAATATGTGTTGGAGAACATCATGACTGCAAAAACTATGCGCGCTGCACGTCTGTACGAAGGCGGCAAACCCATGGTCATCGAGCAAGTTTCTGTACCCGAAATTCGCCCCACCGAGGTGCTGGTCAAGGTGAAGGCATGTGGGATCGTCCCAAACCTCCACAACATTCTCACCAATTGGGTTAAGTGGTTCCCTCAAAATCCGCTGCCGAAACTTCCTGCCATTTTCGGCCTCGATCCATCAGGTGTCGTCCAAGCAGTGGGTGCTCAAGTCTACGACTTCAAGGTCGGCGACCGGGTGTATGTCAACCCTGGCCGACATTGCGGCTCCTGCCGAGCTTGCCGTGCGGGTAACACAATTGCTTGCACCGCCTATACCTTCAACGGCTATTTTGGCTTCACGCCGAAAAGTCCGCGCATGTTCGAAGACTACCCCTACGGCGGCCTTTGCGAGTACATCCCGGCCCCGCAATACAGTCTGGTCAAACTGCCGAACAACATCAGTTTCGAAACCGCCGCGCGCTTAGGCTATCTGGGCACCGCCTACAAGGCTTTGCTCAAGGCCAACGCGGGCCCCGGTAGCACTATCCTAATCAACGGGATCAGCGGCACACTCGGTTTAGGTGCAGTCGCTCTGGCGTTGGCCATGGGGGTACGCAAAATCCTCGGCACTGCGCGCAACCAAGAGCTGTTCCAAAAGGTGAAAGACCTAGCAGCCCCAGGTCGGATCGAAATTCATACCCTTGGTGCGATTCCCACCAATGAATGGGCCTTTGAAGTCACCCACGGCGAAGGCGTCGACGTGGTCATTGATGCCTTGGGCCCTGGGGCTCCCCACGAAAGCCTGACCCAAGCTCTTAAGTCCCTCCATCGTGGTGGTCATTTGGTCAACGTCGGCGCCATCGCTGGAGAAGTCCCCATCGACCTGCACTGGATTATGGACAACGACATTCAGATCAGCGGGTCTGCCTGGTTCACCACTGGTCAAGGACAAGCCATGGCTGACATGGTTGAGTCCGGTGTGCTGGATCTTTCATTTTTTGAAAATACGGCCTTCAAGCTAGAAGACGTCAACAACGCGATTACCGGTATCGAAAACCGTCACGGCGGCTTTAGCAACTACGTCATCTGTCCTTAAAGTAATGTAGCGAGAGGAGCGGCCCCGTAACCTCTCGCTGCCTTTCTCGGCTACATCGCCGTTGTGTTCTTACTGAGTAATTCAAAATGAAAATTAGAAGAATCGTGACCGGCCACGACGAACACGGAAACTCAGTGTTCGTTTCAGACGACTACGCCCCGCGAGCCAAGTCCTTTGCTTCCATACCTGGGCACGCCATGGCGCAGCTATGGACAACAGCAGCAAATCCGGTGAGCACCGAGCAAGTGAGTGATCCCACACTCAGTTATGCGTCACTTATTCCTCCTAAGGGAGGTACCAGCTTAGCGATGTTTGATTTTCCACCAGACTCCATCATGCAAAACCCAATTGGAGGGGCTCAGGCTTTTGAGGAGCTGGGTGCTGCGCTTCCCGGCCTGATCGAAACCTTTGAGCCGGAACATCCGGGTATGCACACCACCGCCACCATTGACTACGGAATAATTCTGGAAGGAGAGATGTGGCTGGAATTGGACAATGGTGAGACTCGGCTTGTAAAGGCTGGAGATATCGTTGTTCAGAATGGGACAAGGCACGCATGGCGTAACAAAAGTGACCGGATTGCCCGGGCCGTTTTTGTGATGATCGGCGCCCCCTTTTCAGAGAATGTTGAAGCGTAATTTCGACTATTTCCCTCCCTCCTCTAAGGGGTCTTATGAGCACTGCACCTTATCGTTTGCTTGGCATATCCGGGAGTCTGCGTTCACAGTCAACGAACACTGCGGTGCTCACGACGCTTGCCGCTCGGCTGCGAACTCGTGCTGCGATGAACATCTTCGCGCTGAATGAGCTTCCCCTATACAACGCTGATCTTGAAGAAACGGTATTGCCGATCTCAGTGACAGCCCTGAAAGAAGCAATCTCACAAGCCGATGGCTTGATCATTTGCTCTCCTGAATACAACTACGGCACATCTGGCGTACTGAAAAATGCGCTGGACTGGGCTTCGCGTCCCGGCTTTCATTCACCGCTAAAAAATAAGCCCGTACTGATCATGACCTCATCGCCCGGGCTACTCGGTGGCGTCCGCGCGCAATCCCAACTGCGTGAAACGCTATCCGCCACGCTTTCCAAAGTGATTTGTTGCCCCCAAATCGTCATTCCTGGCATCAATCAAAAGATCCAGGACGGGAGGTTCATCGACGAACCAACGATTGAATTCATACTCACCGCCATTGACGATTTGATAAGGGAAATTGATCTTGCGCCAAAGCAACGTTAAGTTTGATAGCCGGGGAGGGACTTTCCAAACCGACGGCAAAAGCTGAATACAGCCAAGAGTTTCGCGAAATCCGGAGGCAGCGTTTTAACTGATTAACGGAAAATAGGGACTGAAAACGCCAAAGCTTTGGTCTGATTAAAAACTAACAGTCGCTAACAAAAATCACTTGGTCAGCCAGGTCTCAAGGGTCGCAGAGCCATGTTCAGCTTTTCACTCGTTCAATACTTTGAAGCTGCATCAGTGGGTCTAGCGAAACTGAAAATGCGTTGATGCGCTGATCTGTCCCAGCGCAGTAATATATAGCACTAACCTGTTGCTGCTGACCGAAAACTGACCCAGTAAAGGCTGGTGGGTCAGTTTTCAATCAGCGCCGACACCTCAAAGATCTCTTGGTTCGGATCCCCTACACGGATGACGCATACGTCTGGATCTTGGCGTGGAAACACCCTGCAGAGAATGCTGGCTTGGTCATACGTAGTGTCCTGCATCTCATCAACCAGAATGCAGGGAAAGCGCACGCGTAACGCGTCAGCCACCGCTAGCTCCTCATCGAGCAGCGCGTTAGCTAAAACAAAAATTTCATCGAAACAAAAGTACCCCGTCTTCGCTGCCTGGCTTAAAGCCTTGGACACGCTTTTATAAGTTTTCGTGTCAGGAGAAAAGTGGAACTTTCGGCCTGCAAGGGGATTGTCAAAGTCTACTATCTCGATGCGCAGTTTCTCTACGAACAAATTTTTCTTTTTCAGAATCTGACTTAGCGCAACTCAGTTTTCAGTTGGTCGAGCGATTCAGGATGCCGTTCGAGCTCGGCTATGCAAGCCGCCTAACAGCACTGCCATTACAGAAGAGAACTGATTGTAGAACCTACCCATCTCATCCAACAAACGCTCAATTTTCTGGTTACGACTTCGCTGGAACTCCTCCATTGCACCATCCTATTGGATCATCAGATTAAGCTTGGAAATTTGACATAAGCGCCTTCTGTTCAGTTGCGAGGCGACTAAGGGACTGACTCATGCTAGCAGAGTCTCCAGCCTTAATAGTCAGCGACTGTGCAACGTCTCGTATGGCCGAGATATTTCGACTGACCTCTTCTGACACAGCACTTTGCTCTTCCGCTGCACTCGCAATCTGAAGCGCCATATCACTAATAACCTCTACTCCTTGGTTGATATCCTGGAATTTTTGAACAGTGACCTCAACAGTTTTGACGCTTTCTCCGGCTTGTGTGTGGCTGTCATGTATCGAGGAAACCACGCTTCCAGTACCATATTGTAATTTTTCAATTACCACTTGAATTTCGGCGACTGAGTCTTGAGTACGCTTCGCCAGGTGCCTCACCTCATCGGCTACAACAGCAAACCCTCTACCAGATTCACCAGCTCTTGCAGCCTCGATAGCAGCATTGAGAGCTAATAAGTTTGTCTGTTCAGCTACGGAATTAATTACGTCAAGCACACCACCTATTTTCAAACTGGTTGCAGATAAGCTTTCGGCTTGCTGAACAGCTAGATCAAGTTTAGATGCGAGCTTTGCTATTGATTCGGTTGTTTGGTTTACGGTGGTTTGCCCCTGCCTCGTTGCAGCATCAACTTGTCGCACTGCGTCTGCCGCCAAAGCTGCGTTACGAGCTACGTCTTGAGAGGTTGCGCTCATCTCCTGGGATGCGGCAGCCGCTTGATCAATCTCCCGCAACTGATCTTGCATCCTCGCACTGGTTTGAGTAGCAATGTCGGCTGCATCGCTGGCAGTTTTTCGGGTGCTATCAGCAGAGAGGCTCACTTGTCGGATGATAGGCTGAAGCTTATCCAGAAACTCATTGAAGGCCGTGGTAAGGTTACCAACCTCGTCATTTCGATCGTAATCTACCCGACGCGTTAGATCACCACCGCCGCTAGCTATGTCCTTGAACACGCTTGCTACGCGCAAGATTGGTCGGGTGATCGTACCCGCCATCATCCATAGGATTAGTATACTTAGCAATGCTGCGACCAAACCGACAACAGCCTGTAAAGTGGTTGCCGCTTTGCTTGCCTCACTCAGCTTTTCACGTAGTAAATTAGAGGATGCAAAGAGTAGTGAATCAGGAACTTGGATCACCACTGTCCAATTACCGCCGCCTGAGATAGGGGCAAACGGCGCCATCACCGCTGTCTGGCCTACAGCCTTAACCACCGCAAGCTCTGCATTACCAAGATGCTTAGTGATTTGTTCACCTGTGACCTGATCGACTTGCAGAAATTTCTTCCCGGCAGACAAGGGCTCCCCACTGCGCGCTGCCACTACGCCATCCGCACTGATAAAGGTTATTTTTGACTCACCGCCATAGAGCCTCTGGCTTGAGTCATCGACTATCTTCTGAAGACTACTGAGGCTTAAGTCGATGCAGATTGCACCTAGGCGATTCTCTCCGTCTAGAATCGGAATAGAGACCGTGGACATCAACGTCGTCACACCCTCCGTATTCGTGAATGAATACGGATTTGTCACGCAATCTTTTCCATTCTTCATCGCACATGTGTACCAGAAGGTGCCTGGGGAACCATCATCTGCCATCTCCTTATCGCTCATTATGTAACTAGGCACTTGCGTCGACGCATATGAAGCAAATCGGCCCGATTCGTTACCCCCTGCATCTTTGTCGTTCACGAACGCTGCGTCAGATCCGTCTAGAGCATTGGGTGCGAATCCAATACCTACACCCAACAAGGTAGGATTCGACTTGACTTGATATAGAAGGAGCTCGTTCAAGCCTTTTCTGGTCGATACCGGATCCATATCCAGCTTCTGGCTATATAGACGGTGAAATCTAACCTGCTGCATTAATGCATCACCGAAAATTTGAGCAGATGAAAAGCGCTGACTCACAGCCTGGGCTTGCTCTTTACCCAGTTCCTGCATGTACTGGATAGCGCTATCGCCCAAGGCTTTCGAACTGTATTCATTAGCAAACAGCGCAACATCGTTAATACTTTTAATGGAGAATGAAGCCAGTGCACCAACGGTTCCTAGCATGCACAACCCCGCTAGCCCCGCGATACGGATTTTAATTGATAGGTTGGCCAAAATGTAGATACTCAAGACGGATTGAGATTCACTCGGGAAGGTGTGCGATGCAGTACTAGCTGTAGCTGTTCTTAAAACCAACTTTTGTAGATGGCAGTATCTAAATAACCGGCCACCATGAGATCAGCTGAGTGTGTACGGGCTAACGAGGCAGTACTCAGATCTTCGCTGATGGCCACAAGCTATGACAATCTGTCGCCCGAGCCTACGTCCAATTCTAAAAACTCATTAAGTCCAATTTTTCGCCGCGAACATTGAATTGATACCACGCTGGAAAGCCAGCAACCTGCTTGTATCACCTATTACTGTAGCCGCCTGATGTGCACAGAGGGAGATAGTCTACTTGGGGGCCGTCCTTTCTACAGACCGTATCGAAACCTTCTTCCCCGGTCATATAGTGATGCCAGCAGCCTACGCGCAGGCACCAATACTGCATCACGGCGAGTCACGCTCAGGTGTCCGGACGAAGCATTCGTTGTTGGGCTTAAAAGTCCACGCACCCAATAAGACTGGTGAGTCCCCAATGTCATGGATCCCTCCGCACCGACGCTAACGCGTGGCTAGGTCGTATCCTTGAGCCATTATTTGAACCGCCGCTTCCACTTGATCTGTCGCGATACCGCCATAGCCTAAAACGTAGCCTGCCATCGGACTCTTGCCTTGGTAATAAAGCGATAAATCCCTGAGGGCAACCCCCTTCGAATCACAGAATGAAGTCATCCGGCTTATGTCCACCGGATTGTTGAAACGGGTAGTCAGATGCAGTCCTGCATTCCCTCCGGAGATCTGAATGGAGTCTCTGAAGTGACTATCGAGTGACCGCTTGAGCTCGCGCTGGCGCTCTGCGTAGATGCCCCGCATACGCCTGACATGGCTTGCAAAATATCCCTCTGTTATGAAGTCCGACATTGCGGCCTGAAGGCTCAGCTGCCCGGGGCGAAAAAGTTGGTTGAGTCCACTCGAAAACGACTGCGCCAACGATTGAGGGACGACCAGGTAGCTCATGCGCAACCCCGGGTACATTACCTTGCTGAATGTGCCCAAGTAGATAACCCGCTCGTGGTGGTCAAGACCTTGCAGGGACGGCAGTGGGTTTGTGTCATACCGGAACTCGCTGTCGTAATCGTCCTCGATGATCCAGAAGTTATACCGCCGCGCCAGCTCGATCAGAAGCCTACGCCTTTGCAGGCTCATCGCGCCGCCCATTGGGTATTGGTGCGATGGCGTCGTGAACACCAATTTCGGATGATGTGAAGCTTGGGTGTCTGCAAATGGGAAGTCCTGCAGCCTCAAACCGTCTTCATCCAGCCCTAGGGTTTCGACCTGAAGATCCGCGGCGCGCCAAATCAAAGCAGTGCTCCAGTTGCACGGTTCCTCTATCAATGCGACGTCTTTCGCATCTGCCAACATCAGTGCACACAGATCCAGCGACTGATTCGTGCCCATGGTGATGATTACCTGCTCGGGCGTGCATTTAACCGAGCGGGAAATTTGCAGGTACTCAGCAAGAGCTTGGCGTAAGGGAGCGTAACCGCCGCCGGTGCCATACCCAGTTAGAGCGGAATGTGGTTTTTTTGTGTAGCGATTCTGCATCCGCTGCCACAGGTGGAATGGGAAGTGAAGAGTGTCCGAAATGCCCGGCACGAAAGCTCCTGATTGCTGATTACCTCCATGGGTACTTCGCACCAGGCGCTTAGCTCGTGTGGAGAGGCCACATTCATCAAGATCCCGCTTTTCCGGGTGTGCAGCGGTTAGCTCTCGATGAATCAGTGGGTGTGTATCCGTCACGAATGTCCCACTGCCTTTAGCGGTGGCTATATAGCCTTCGGCGCTTAGCTTGTCGTAAGCGAGTGTCACCGTGATCCGAGATACCCCTAGCTCCAGCGCCAACTGCCGAGTAGAGGGCAGCCGGTGCCCGGCGCCCAAGGCTCCAGACAAAATGGCCTGTTGGAACGCTTTGTAAATCTGCTTCTGGAGCGAGATTTTTGGGTCAGAACGTAAGCTTGGCAGGATCAGTTCCGAAAGCAGATTGGGGTCTAAAGTGGACATACAACCTATTCCCTATTGGACATACCGGATCTAGCCATTCTGTCATAAATTGGCTCAACACGAAGGCACGAACTGCGTGCCTGCTTCGATGTCTCTAAGAGGTTTTATCATGAGCAACCAACCCGTTTTCATCACCGATCTGCTGATCAACGGCCGCGTGGTGCCCGGTCAAGGCAAAGCGGAAACCCTGTTCAACCCCGCGACCGGCAAAGTCCTTGGTGAAGTCAACGAAGCGTCGGAACAACAGGTTGACGAAGCAGTTGCTGCTGCGCGTCAAGCGTTTCCAGCCTGGTCGCAACTTCCCCCAGGCAAGCGGGCCGCGCTGCTTCTGAAGATCGCAGATCGAATCGAGCAGGAAG
Source organism: Pseudomonas sp. GW822-FHT02D10 (assembly GCF_058802345.1). Lineage (NCBI taxonomy): Bacteria > Pseudomonadati > Pseudomonadota > Gammaproteobacteria > Pseudomonadales > Pseudomonadaceae > Pseudomonas > Pseudomonas sp. GW822-FHT02D10. The sequence goes on along the minus strand of NZ_JBXAOB010000006.1, from coordinate 118,024 downwards.
GTGCTGCTTTCGCAACCATCGAATCCCAGAACGTTGGTAAGCCTTACGAGCGCATGCTTGAGGACGAGATTCCAGGTGTAGTGGACAACATCCGTTTCTTCGCCGGCGCTGCCCGAGTTCTGAGTGGCCTTGCGGCTGGCGAATACGTCCCGAACCACACCAGCATCATCCGTAGGGATCCAGTCGGTGTCGTTGGCGCCATTGCACCTTGGAATTTCCCCCTCGCTATGGCCACTTGGAAGATCTTTGCTCCAATCGCCGTTGGCAACACCGTGGTAATGAAGCCATCTGAGAACACTCCACTCACAGCACTGAAGCTTGGTGCTCTGCTGGCAGAAATGCTGCCACCTGGCGTTGTTAACATCGTGGCAGGTCGTGGTGACACCGTAGGTGCCTACCTTGGTAATCATCCAGGCGTAGCTATGATGTCTCTGACCGGCGATGTAACAACTGGTCAGAAGGTACTTCAAGCCGCAGCCAGTAACCTCAAGCGCACTCACCTGGAGTTGGGCGGTAAAGCTCCAGTAATCGTGATGGCTGACGCGGATCTGGATAAAGTGGTCGACACAGTACGCGCTGCTGGTTTCTACAACGCTGGTCAGGACTGCTGTGCCGCTTGCCGAATCTACGTGCACTCCTCCGTACACGACACCCTGGTCAGCAAGCTTCAAGAAGCTGTGACATCTATTCGCCTGGGTGACACTGATAAGGCAGGAACTGAGTTAGGCCCCCTGGTAAGCCAACGTCAGCGTGACCGCGTTGCTGGTTTCGTCGACCGCGCACGTCAGCAATCACATATCTCCATCGTGACAGGCGGTAAAGCACCGGCTCGCGATGGCTTCTACTACGAACCTACTTTGGTGGTCGGCGCGCGCCAAGAGGACGAAATCGTTCAGCGTGAAGTTTTCGGGCCAGTCGTCTCGGTCACTAAGTTCGATACCGTGGATCAGGTCTTGGAGTGGGCTAACGACAGTCGTTACGGTCTGGCTTCTTCTGTCTGGACACGTGACGCGAAAACAGCCGCCAAAGTAAGTGCCCGACTTCAATATGGTACTACTTGGGTCAATCAACACTTCACTCTGCTGAGCGAAATGCCTCACGGCGGGATGAAAATGTCCGGTTACGGTAAAGATCAGTCAATTTACTGCTTGGAAGACTACACCGTGATCCGTCACGTGATGATGAACTTCGAAGACTGACCACTAACTTTCTAACCTACGTCTTAAACGTTTGGAGCACTTGGCTATTATAGCCGGTGCTTCCATTCGCCCTGAGATTAGCTTTGGCGAGATTATGATGACTCAAAGCAATGTTGCGAAGTCATATAAAAATATGACGACCAGTGTGTCGCCTACCGCACTTGCTGAAATCGACCTACTGGTGAATCAGCATTGGGGTTTACAAAGCAACAGTTCGCGTATCAGCTGTGAACGAGATGAGCTTTTCTTGATCTCCAGCAAACAGGGCGAGCGTTTTATATTGCGGTTATCTAACCCTGCAGATGATCCGGCTGTTATTGACTTGCAAGTGTCTGCATTGGAATGGATCGACAGCCATGCACCTGACCTACCGTTACCGGGTGTTGTGCCCTTGGCTAATGGTTCGTTAGTGGTGAGTGTAGAGGCAGGCGAGAACCCACCAAGAACCGCATGCTTGACGCGTTTTTTGGAAGGGCCGGCTCTGGCCCGTACGCCGACCACCACTAGGCAGCTTCAGAATGTTGGAGTCAGTTTGGCTAAGCTCGGGCTTGCGCTAAAGGATTTCCATCATCCGGGTGCGATCCGTGAACTTGCATGGAATATCCAGCAGGCAGGTAGCTGCCGTGCAATGCTTCCAGATGCCAGCACAACGGTAGATGAGCCGCGCTGGAATCTTGTCCGCCAGGGCCTGGATAACTTTGTCGAGAATGTTCTGGGCAAGCTTGAAAATGTTAGGCATCAGGTCATTCATGCGGACTACAACCCGCACAACATCCTGATGAACCCAAACGATACGGATCTTGTATCCGGGATTCTGGATTTCGGTGACATGGTTTATACCGCTTTGGTGAACGATGTTGCTATTGCCGCCAGCTATCAAACAGCTGGGCCAAACCCGCTTAGTAAAGTGGCAGAGCTGGTCGGTGCTTACCATAGCGTCCTGCCGTTGGAAGACGAAGAAATCGGTCTTCTATATGACTTAATAATTACACGCCTCTGCGTGGCTGTAGCTATTACAGAATTTCGAGCAAGACGATATCCGGAAAATCGTGAATATATTCTAAAAAATACAGGAGTTGCTTGGGAGGGCTTAGAAAGACTGTCCGCCATCCGCCGCGAGGATGCAACTTCCTACCTTCGAAACACCTGCCGCCAATCTGAGAGTGCTATATGAAAACTTACACTATGGTCATTTATTTCACCGGTCGTGGCGAGCCGATTGGTCACGCTCAAGGGGTCGTGCGCTCAAGAGCAAATGGGCTTGTCCTTGCGTCCACTGATGAGAGTGCGTTGGACGACGAAGGCACCCTTCAGGTACCGGCTAAGCATGCCCAGTTCGATACCGTTGTGACTGTGATTGGCGACACCAGCTATGAAAGCGGCAAGGTGTACTTTAAAGGCATTGACAGTGAACTCACGGTTGAAACATCCGTGCCTGGCAAGATCATTTCTCAACCAGATGGCTACGTGACCGGTTCGATCACTTGGCGGGTACTAGGCGGCAGCGGGATTTTTGAAGGCGCATCGGGCACCGTCACCGGTAACTTTGTTGGCAATCCTGACGACACATTCACAGATCACCAAGTATTCAAGCTGATCCTGCCAAACTGACAGGAACAAGCGGCCCGCGCTCGGCACCTCCAACAAGGGCACGGGCTCACAGTATGGTTCTGATGGGGATCATGAAAATGGCACATGAAACGTTCGACGCAGTAATCATTGGAGCAGGACACAATGGCTTGGTTTGCGCTAACTACCTTGCGCGGGCAGGCTTAAAGACAGTTGTCCTAGAAGCTCGCAACATCATTGGCGGCGCTTGCACTTCTGAAGAGCTGATACCCGGAGCAACCTTCTCCTCGTGCTCATACATTCAGATGATGCTTCGTTCTGAGGTGGTCGACGATCTCGAACTGAAACGCTTCGGGTTGAATTCAGTTTCCCCTGCGATGCAGGAAATGGCCCTGTGGGATGACGGTGACAACGTCATGCTGTGGCAGGAGATCGACAAGACCCTGCGCTCCGTTGAAAAGCACAATAAGGTTGATGGCGAAGGCTTCATGCGCTTCGCCACTCGCCTAAAGCGGTTCGGCGATCTCACGCACGAAATTCAGCTGAGCGATCCTCCCAGCCAAGCGCAGTTGCGCGAAATCTTCCAAAAAGCAGGTGAGATCGAACTCTACGACGAGTTCATGGAAGCTTCGGCAGAAGAGTTGCTTCAGAAGTACATCCAGTCCGACCGGCTGCGTGGCTTCATGATGTTCATGGGGTTGGTGTCCACATGGGGCAGCCCCAACACTCCAGGTACAGCGTACGTATACGGTTATCACGCGCTTGGCGAGTTTGAAGGTTCATTCGGCCGTTACGGGTTGCCGGAAGGTGGCATGGGCAGCATCAGTCAATCCATGGTCAATGGCCTAGTCGCTCATGGTGGTGAGGTTAGACTGTCTGCCGCTATCTCAAAAGTCTTGGTCGAGGACGGCAAGGCCGTCGGTGTAAAGCTAGCGAACGGGGACACGATAAGCGCCTCGCTAGTTGTTTCCGGCGCCGATCCTACGAGATCCCTCGTTGGACTTTTGCCAGAGGGAGCTCTGCCGCCAAACGTCCGCGCGTCGGCTGAAAACATTGACCAGCGCGGCTCTATGGCTCGAATCCACCTTCTTGTAGATGCCTTGCCCGACTACGTCGGTTTCGAACCAGGATCTACTGGCCCCCAACACCAAGGTCTAAATATCCTCGGGCCCTCTCCAGCTTTGTACGAGAAGGCATGGCAGGCTCAGCAGAAAGGTGAATTCCCAGACGACATGGTCGTCGAAGCGTTGATTCCATCAGTGACACATCCAGGACTGGTTACGAAACCTGGTACTCACACGTTGTCACTCGGTGTTCAGCAACTGCCATTCGACCTGGCGCATGGTGATTGGGACAGCCGCAAGGAAGAATGGGCAGACAAGGTTCTCGAAATCTACTTCCGGTATGCCCCCAATATGCGTAATCACATCTTGGCTCGGCATGTCATCACACCGTTGGATCTGCACCGCGACTACAACATCACGGGTGGGAACATCTTTCATCAATCGATGATCGGTTTGAATAACCTGTTCGACCAGCGACCGATTCCCGAAGCGGCTCACTACCGTACACCGGTACCTGGCTATTACCTCTGTGGCTCAGGAAGTCACCCTGGAGGCGGCGTCAGCGGAATGCCAGGGCATAACGCGGCGCAGCGCATTTTGGCCGACCTAGCAGGCAACTCTGACACCGTGGCAGGTCGCAAGATCAAGAAAAATCAAGGCGGCTTCTTGGATGGCTTACTGAAAACCGAAGTGGGACAGAAGCTCGGATATCAAGTGGCCCGCTCTCGGATTTTCCGTAGTTTGACTGAACGCTTGAGCAAGTAAGCGAAGGGTACTCCAATGAAATTCCCAATTTTCCCAAATGACAACGCGGCCCCAATTGAATGCTCATTCTTCGTCGGCGGAACCTGGGGAGTTACTGACCGTTTCTTCCAAGTTTATTCGCCGTCGAAGGGCAAGGCGATAGCGAATGTTGCTGCAGCCGACGCTGATGTGGCACACCAGGCCGTAGAAAAAGCAAGCTCCACTTTTGAAGTCTGGCGCCGTACTACTCCCTATGTGCGAAGTGAATTGCTGAAAGCATGGCATGCTGCAATGCTCGAACACATCGAGGGACTGGCACTCACGATCTCCATGGAGATGGGGAAGCCTATCCAGGAAGCGCGCGGTGAGGTGCGGTACGCGGCTTCGTTCATTGAGCTTTATGCTCGTGAAGTACTACGTACTGCAGGCGATGTAATCCCAAGCCACGCGGGCGACAAGAGGTTGGCTAGCTGGCACCAACCGGTAGGCCCAGTCTACGCGATCACTCCTTGGAATTTCCCAGCAGCGATGATCACTCGCAAACTGGCCCCTGCGCTCGGGGCCGGTTGCACCGCAATAGTGAAGCCGGCAGAGCAGTCACCTTTGACTGCACTGTACCTAGCTTGGCTTTGGGAAAAGGTCGGAGGCCCAGCCGGGACATTACAGGTCATTACAACTAATGACCCTGTGGCGGTCTCAAAAGTCATGTTTGATGATGCCCGTATTCGGAAGCTCACATTTACAGGCAGCACTGAGGTCGGCAAAGCACTCTATCGGCAGTCGGCAAACACGCTGAAACGTGTGTCGCTGGAGCTAGGGGGGCATGCACCCTTCATCATCTTTGAAGACGCTGATCTGGATGCTGCCGTCGCGGAAGTCATTTCTTGTAAATTCCGCAATGCGGGGCAGACCTGCGTTTGCACCAACCGAATATACGTTCACCGCTCTATTGCGAATCAGTTTGCTGACAAGCTAGGACATGCAGTATCAGACTTGAAGGTCGGTGATCCGCTCTCAGAGGACACTCGTATCGGGCCTTTGGTGGACGCTCAAGGTCGGGACAAAGCACTAGCGCACATCAAAGATGCTATAGGGAAAGGAGCTTCCGTAGTGGCGGGCGGCAAAGCTCTCGATGGGTTATTCGTGCAGCCTACAGTGCTCAACGGTGTTACCGAAGAAATGCTCATCATGAGCGAAGAAACTTTCGGGCCAGTTGCACCGTTGATCGTCTTTGATTGCGAGTCAGAGGTGGTGCGGAAAGCGAACGCGTCTCCCTATGGATTGGCAGCCTACCTTTGGACGCGTGACCTCACCAGGGCCTACCTAGTAGCTGAAGCGCTGGACTACGGGATGATTGGAATCAACGACGGCGCACCATCTACCGCACAGGCCCCATTCGGCGGTGTGAAGGACAGCGGGCTTGGTCGAGAGGGCGGCCCGTGGGGCTTGCAGGAATATATGGACGTTAAGTTTGTATCCACAAAACTCACTCGAACAGAACTTTTCAATGAGGCGCCCTAGCACCTAAAAACACTCAGGGTAAATATTGCCTTATAAAAAAATAAATACTAGAGATAAGGCGCTTTTTAAGTGCCTTACAGAAAAAATTAGTTCTGCCTCGATTTACAATAAAATCACATACGAGGTTTCACCCATGTCGATCAATATTAGCAACAAAGCTGATCGGGGCTCGATGCTCCATTCGATGGACGAAAAATCGGCGAACGCTTCTGCGCAAGGTCTACAGCGCAACAGCGTCGGTATTATGGGAATAGTATTCTTTGTTATCGCTGCAGCCGCGCCTCTAACCGTGGTGGTTGCCTTGTTCCCGGTCATTATTGGCTCTGGGAACGGCATCGGCATTGCCGGGGCATTTTTGACCGTAGCCCTAATATTGCTGCTCTTCTCTTTCGGCTACGTCGCCATGAGTCGCCATATCACTAATGCTGGTGCTTTCTATGCTTATATCACTAAAGGGCTAGGTCGCCCTGTTGGTTTGGGTGCCGCCTCACTGGCGATTTTCTCATACAATGCCATTCAATTAGGATTGTATGGTGGCATTGGCTATTACTTGAATGAACTACTAAGTAAAAGTGCAGGGATACATTTACCATGGTGGGTATACTCCTTTGCATCAATGGCTGCATGTCTATGGTTGGGGCTGCGCAGACTGCATGCTGGCGCTGTAGTGCTCGCGATATTGCTGACATTGGAGACCGCCGTAATTCTCGTCCTCGACATCGGGATATTGATGAGCAACACCACACCCGCTGTCAGTACGTTCTCGTTCGAGCCGTTCAGCTTGAATGCAACGTTTTCTGGAGCAATTGGCGTTGCTATGATGTTTGCTCACGCATCTTTTATAGGGTTTGAGGGGACTGCCATTTACGGCGAGGAAGCTCGTAATCCCAAAAGAACAGTACCAATCGCGACTTACGTGGCTGTTATTTTCATGGGTGTATTTTACTCCGTCACAGCGTGGCTGCTGATCAACGCAATGGGTGTAGAACATGCCGTAGAAATTGGGAAGCAGCAATCGGGCGAACTGATTTTTTATGTAAGCAATCAAGTACTTGGAGGATATGCATCACAGGTTTTCCAAGTGTTGGTTATCACAAGCTTGTTCGCAGCCATTGTCACCTTCCACAACAACGTGGCTCGCTATTTGTTTGCACTTGGGCGTCAGGGACTGATTTCCAAAGCACTTGCACTGACTCATCCGGTGCAGCGCTCTCCCCACATTGCGTGTTATGTGCAAACGGTGATGGTCGCTGTAGTTGTCGCGTTCTTTGCGATTATGCAATTGAGCCCATACGAGACTTTGTTCACCTGGTTTACAGGAGTTGGCGCTGCGGGGATCATCATGACCCAAACATTAGCAAGCATCGCAATTTTCGTATTTTTCCGCCGAAACAAAGTTGATAACCGTTCTTGGCATACGTTCGTTGCGCCTCTGCTCAGTGTCGCCGGGCTGTTGCCTTTGCTCTACGTGGCACTTACAAGCTTTGATGTGCTTCTCGGGGTTCAAGGGGTCTTGGATTACATCTTCAAGGCGATGATGCTTGGGTCTTTTGTCATTGGAGTAATTGGGGCTTGGTATCTCAAAGTCTGCGAGCCGAAGAAATATGAGCGTCTAGAGTCTTCACTGGGCGATCAAACGGCGTGAGTGAGCACATCTGGAGCCAGGACTGCCGGCCTATGATTAGTCAAAGTCTAATTTAGTAATCCGAAAGCCGCATTACTTACGGTAGCGGGCTTGGAGATCTATGAGATTTCCAAGAACGCATCCCTCTTCCGAACGTGCTCAGCACTTCGAAGCTGAAATTTTTAGATCAACACAATAGGTATGATCATGAGCAATATTCCGAAAGGCTACCGTGGCGACATGGCCAACGGCATGGATCCAAACGCAGTACATCACTTGGACGCTGTCACTCAGAAGCACATCGAGCGGCGCAAGGATTTGCTAGGCCCAGCTTACCGACTGTTCTACTCTGACCCTGTAGAAATTGCGCGTGGTCAAGGTGCTTATCTTTACGACAGCCAAGGTAACGAATATCTCGATGCTTACAACAACGTGGTATCCGTAGGGCATAGCCACCCTCGTGTAGTACAGGCAATAACTCAGCAAGTTCAAACTCTGTGCACCCACACCCGATATCTTCAAAAACCTTTGCTTAACTACGCTGAGCAACTGCTGAACACCCATCACGGCCGTATCGGTAGCGAAGGCCGTACGATGTTCACTTGTACAGGTTCAGAAGCAAACGATCTTGCAATGCGTATTGCTCGCTACCATACCGGCAAGACTGGCGTGATCGTCACAGCTGAGGCGTATCACGGTAACTCGGCCGTTACTGCCGGGTTCTCGCCATCCTTGGGCCGCAAGTCGAAGCTTGATCCATTCGTCAGGGTCGTACCCGCGCCGGACTCTTATCGAATCCCTCGTGAGGGAATGGGCGAGTGGATGGCGGCAAATGTGAAACGTCAAATCGAGGACATGGAGCGTCATGGCGGTGGGCTAGCTGCGTTCATCGCTGATTCCCTATTCTCGTCAGACGGTTTGTACAGTGAACCAACAGACCTGCTTGCTCCGGTCGCAGAGGTAGTTCGGGCGGCGGGTGGACTGTTCATTGCGGACGAAGTCCAATCCGGTTTTGGTCGAAGTGGTACCCACATGTGGGGTTACCAGCGCCATGGGGTCGATCCGGACATTGTCACCATGGGTAAACCGATGGGCAATGGTTATCCTGTAGCAGGCGTGGTTGTCAGAGAGGATGTTGTCTCCGCATTTGGTCGTGACATGCGCTACTTCAATACCTTTGGCGGCAATAGCGTTGCCATTGCTGCAGCGCAGGCGACCTTAGATGTTATCCAAGAGGAAAAACTCATGGAGAACTCCCATAGAATGGGCCAGTTCCTCCTGGAAGGACTCCGTGATATCGGCACCCGTTACGAGGCAATCGGCGATGTTCGCGGTGCAGGCCTGTACTTTGGTGTTGAACTGGTTAAAGACTTGGGTGGCAAGCAACCGGATATGGATCTTGCCCTGGCTGCTGTCAACCGACTCAGACAGCATCGTGTTCTTATTTCCGCGACCGGAGCTGATGCCAACATCCTCAAAATCAGACCGCCTTTGATCTTCCAAGAGAAGGATGCGACCCGTCTGTTGGAAACCGTAGAGGCAGTATTCGCTAGTTTCTGAGTTGCAAGGCGGGACTATGGCCTTGATAGGTAAATAGCCCCGCCGTCACTTGACCTACGGCAACACAAACCAGTTGGGTGACCTGCAGCTTTATATTCTCATTCCAAGCGCTAACTTACACTTAAAGCTCATAAAATTATCGTCGATTCCGAGACTCGAATTTCTCGTGAGAGCATTCAACATGCAAGCGATCATATTTTTACGATAGCTGGCGCATTATTTCTAATTCTTGATCCAGGCATAGTGATTGCGTTGGGTGGATAGCGAAATATTGACGTCGGGCTCTTATCCATAAAGCGCCGTATATGCCAATTTACCCTGATTGTAGGTTCTGAAGATGCTAAATAATGCCTCTCTGACTAAAGACGAAGAAACTACTCCAGTTTCCCGTTCAATATCGCCCGGTACCGCTCGCCCCGACCTCAACATTTTGCTAGGACTAAGAGATGGCCTGGAAAAGAGCTCAACTTGCGAAGTTAGGTTTGATTCGGCAACTCGCGCCGTTTATGCATCCGAAGCCTCAAACTATCGCCAATTACCCATAGCAGTTGTCATTCCCAAGACGTTGGATGATTTGGTTTCGGCGGTAAAATTCTGCAAAAAAGCCGATTTGCCCATCTTGCCACGAGGCGCTGGTACATCAATGTGTGGGCAGTCGGTGAACGCGGCTGTAATCATTGACGCGTCTAAATACCTGAACCGTATCGTGCACATGGATCAGACAAGGCGAACAGCTGTAGTCGAACCTGGGGTTATTTGCGATCAGTTGAAAGGAGCAGCGGTCGGGTTAGGCCTTACTTTCGGCCCTGATCCGGCGACACATAGCCGCTGTACCCTTGGTGGAATGATTGGGAACAACTCTTGCGGCGCACACTCGGTAATGGCCGGCAAGACGGTTGAAAACATCGAGCGTCTGGAAATCCTCACCTATGACGGCGCGCGATTTTGGGTTGGGCCAACCGACGAAGCGGCCTACGCGGAGCACATGCGTGCAGGTGGACGAAGAGCCGAGATTGTCAAATCCTTGAAATCACTGGTCGACGAAAACGAAGAGGCAATCCGGACTGGGTTTCCCAAATTGAAGCGCCGGGTATCTGGCTATAACCTCGACCAGTTGCTGCCCGAAAACGGTTTCAATATTGCACGCGCCCTGGTTGGGGTCGAGGGCACCTGCGTCACCATCCTGCAAGCAGAGACGACACTCGTTAAAAATCCGACCCATCGCGTGCTCGTCGTGCTGGGATTCACCGACATCGTATTCGCTGCCGATTCCGTCCCCCAACTTCTACCTCTAAGTCCTATCGCAATGGAGGGCCTGGACGAAGGGATCGTGGGGGGATTACGACTGAGGGGAATGAAGCTCCACGACATCGCAGAGCTCCCTGAGGGTCAGGCGTGGTTGATGGTGGAATTTGGGGCCGACTCCGCGGACGCTGCGATAAGCGCTGCTCAGAAGTTGATGGCTATCCAGGCCAATCTGCCCGGATCGCCTTCTGGACGACTGATTACGGATAGCGGATTGATGAATCGCATCTGGACTATCCGAGAAACAGGCGCCTCCGCCACATCATTGGGTCTAGACCCTAACGAGCCTGATCCGGTGGTGGGCTGGGAGGACGCAGCAGTCGAGCCCGTCCATCTGGGGGCGTACCTTCGAGAGTTTTCTGCACTGGTCTCCCGTTACGGATACAAAACTAATCTTTACGGCCATTTTGGTGATGGCTGCATCCACTCTCGAATAACGTTCGACTTGAAGTCGGACAAAGGTATCGCTGACTGGCGAACGTTTTTGGATGAAGCCGCTCACCTTGTAGTGAAATTTGGAGGGTCGCTCTCGGGAGAACATGGTGATGGTCAGGCCAAAGGCGAGTATCTCCATATCATGTATTCGCCAGTCATAATGGGCGCTTTCCGGAAATTTAAAGGTATCTGGGATCCGCTAAACAAGATGAACCCTGGGAAACTGATCGATGCTATGAGCGTCGACAGCAATCTTCGGCAGGGCCCAGACTATCAGCGCCGGGCAATCCCAAGCCTATTTACTTACAACGAAAAGCTGGGAGAAAAAGGCTTTGCTCGAGAGACTGAACGCTGCATCGGGATGGGAAAATGCCGTTCGCTTGAGGGAGGGACTATGTGCCCCAGCTTCCGAGCGACCCGTGATGAGCGTTACTCGACCAGAGGGCGGGCACGGTTGTTTTTTGAAATGCTCAAGGGCGAGGTGATTGAAGACGGCTGGGACAGCAGTGAGGTGAAGGACTCGCTCGATCTGTGCCTTGGCTGCAAAGGATGCAAGACCGATTGCCCCACGAACGTGAACATTGCTCGTTACAAGTCTGAGTTCTTGTATCGGCATTACGCCAAACGGAGCCGCCCGTTGATGGACGCGGTAATCGGAAGGATCGGGCAATGGCTGCCCCTCGCCACACACATTGCTGCGCCATTGAACTATGCAATGAAAAACCGCCTCTTCCGAACGATAGGGAGCATGGCTGGTTTGGCTCCCGATGTGAAGTTTCCTGTGATCACCTCTCAGAGCTTTCTGTCCAGTACCACAGCGAAGCGGCTGCTCGGTCGTAAGGGCAAGCGAGGTCAAAGAAAAGAGGTTCTACTCTGGGTTGATAGCTTCAACAATGGTTTCACGCCGAAGGTGCTGGAGGCCGGTGTGGAAGTGTTGGAAAAATTGGGGTTCACCGTTCTGCTCATGGAAAAACACGTCTGCTGCGGCCGCCCCTACTACGACGTGGGAATGCTCGACCAAGCGAAGGTGAATCTTGAGGCGATCTTGACTCAGCTAGCGCCAGCTCTTAGCGATGAGCTTCCGATTGTGGTACTAGAGCCAAGCTGTCTATCGGTATTCAGAGATGAAATGCCAGATCTCTTTCCGACCGACTTGCGAGCTAAACAGCTTACAAAGTCTATTCAAACGATCAGCGAGTTTTTGGTCAGAGAAAAGGTCGAGCTTCCTGAGTCCGCTCAGAGCCTGCATGTTCATGGCCACTGCCACCAAAAGGCATGCGGTGGTATGGGAGCAGAGGAAGATATATTGAAACGCCTTGGCGGCGATGGGAAGGTTATGGCCACAGGATGCTGTGGAGTTGCAGGAGCGTACGGATACCACAAAAAAACTGCGCCGGTAGCTAAATCCATTGGGCTTAATGAATTTAAACCTCACTTGGACGCGATACCTGAGGATGCTCAGGTGGTGGCCGACGGCTTTAGCTGTAGAGGTCAAATACGCAACGTCAGCGGCCGTGAACCCGAGCACGTTGCTGAAGTTCTTGCGAAGCTCCTTCGGAATGAACCGATGCGCTGAATAACGGCATTAACATCCTCTAGCCGCCCTCACGTCTTGTTGGCTTGGTGAGCAATCTTTTCGTGGTTGAGGTTTTGTCGAAAGCACACGCGTTAGTACATTCGACAGTATGAAGTGGGGCTATCCGATGGTAGCCCTTCTTACGCGATGATAGATGGACTTGGTTTGGCAAGGTACCTATCACCGAGGAATCGACGATGCCAGGAACATTGCATCCATCATTAAGGAGATATGGGCATGCGATGATTTGAACACAACCTACGCCTCCCACGAAGTCTCTGTCCTCATGCAGAGAATCAGTGAGCCCTGTCATAAATTGTCTCAGCTCAGTCCTGCATAATTGTTGAAATCATGGAGTCATACCGGTACTCCTAAAGCACCAGTTTCAGCAGGGAACGCACCATGCATTCGAGATTCAGGGTCATCGAAACAACCAGAATGGATGATGGCATCAAGCAGTATCGGGTTGTGGATCTCGTCGAGGGAGGCTCTGCTAGCAAACACGGTGTGTTCAAGTCCAGGATCGAGGCGGAGGATGTTTGTTCGCTCCTGAATGCCGAGCATCCTCGTCAGAGTGGCGTAGGGCGTACGTCCCTGAGTCTTTGAACCACGCGTCTCGGCACGCCGATTACAGGTGACTATTTCGGATCGGTGAATACCTACAGTGCAGACATAGGCTGCACAGTCTTTAACACCTCCTCCTGCTACGCTTCTCTTTTCCACGGAGGAATCGCGACGGACAACGAAGACCTGCTCCCTTCCCTGCTGTTCGAGATCAATCAGAATCAACTGGCTCTCGAAGCCGCGATCATGGAGCTCACGCTTTGGGTCGAGGAGCGTGGATCGGGTGACGTTGCCGAGAATGTACGCGGAGCTCTGGCTACCATCGACCGCAACGAAGAATTTGTCACAATGATGCTCGCAGTACTCATAACGCCTGAGTGACCCTTCTGAGTTACTGAAGATTTCTACCTCTACCGAACCCCTCCCGAAGCGATAGGTCTGCTCCTATATGACCTTCGGGAATAAATCCAATGTCCACTCAACACACACTTGTCATGCTCGCTCGAGGCGGACATGCTGCTCGGGGCATTCTGTATCTGATCATAGGTATCTTCGCTCTGCTGGCTGCTCAAGACTCGACAAAACCGAAGGACAGTCACAAAAGCCTGGAGGCATTGTTAAGCCAGCCATTCGGATATGTTTTGGTTGGGCTAGTGGTGGCTGGTCTACTCGCCTTCGCAGGATGGCGTTTGATGCAAGCTATTCGCGACGTCGACTACCACGGTACGAAACTCAAGGGGTGGTGATTCGTGCAGGTTTGTTGGTGGGAGGTTTGATCAACGGCGCTCTCGCGTTTGCCTTGGGCCTGCTCATTAGCGGCGTCAGAAGCTTAGACAATTCCGAAAGTGGGGAGACGAAGTATTTACTGGCGCATCTTTTGTCTTTGGATCACTCAAACGTGTTGGTTTACCTCGTGGCGCTCAAAGCAGCCAGTTGCTCAGGACGAGCCCCCTGCATAGCAAGGAACACCATTTGGATCCTTGGAGTTCAGGACACTGAAATAGCAGCTACGTAGCCCCCACCGCTCTTCAAGCCCTTCTGAAATCTTGGTCGCTATCAACTCACGCTCACGAAGATCACGGTTCCAACCAAACTTATCTAGCTCCTCCATAGATGCCAGGTAGCGAGCCTGCTTGTCGACCTTGATCCGGCCTGTGACGACTAATTCCTAACATATATGTGCGTGTTGTCTTCAAACCACAGCCAGCACCTGCCCTCTTCCCGGAGCTCCCCCCTTGGCGTTGAACGATCCAGAATGGATACGCGATGGGAGAAATCGTCTTAGTACCGATAAGCCAACAGATTGCTGATCTCCATGCATTTTTTGAAGTAAAAGCACGCCTTGAAGAAAGCATGTTGGATTGATACATCGCCAAGCCCATCGAGCGTGGCTGGGAGCTGATCGCAGACAAGAATGTGGTCAAAATGGGTCGACGAGACCAGCTTCCTGTCGATCAGGGAGAATGTCGTACTGAACCTTCTGTGTCGCTACCAAGTCCGGCACCACTACACTGATTTCAGACCACTTCTTCAAGGTCAGCTTGAGCCCCGGAATCGGACAGCGATCAAACCCATCGTCCGCAATCCTGGCGATGCGGCCATCGTAATCGCCGGCAAAATTCCATCGCCATTCGACAGACGTCTTATCCGGCTCTTGGGCAGCGAACCACACCTTCTTTCCAGGCAGTCCATCATCTTCCGAGGGGGTGGTCGCGACTGGGGTAATGCCACCGCGTTGCGCCACCTTCGCCTGGAACGTCAGTGCGCACTGCCTCACAGCAGGATTCTGAGCTTTTAGGCCATTGCGCACAGTGATGAGGTCGGCCAGGTGGAAGTCGCTGAAGCAGACCGCTGGCTGAGCATCCTCAATGGTGCACTTGCCTTCCCGTACACCATAGGTCGCCCAGACATGCTGAGACCGGATGGACATTCTCAGTAGCAACCCCCCAGGCCATTCATCATCCGGGTGGTCACAGCTCACTGGGAAGGCTTCCGGCACAAACTCTGGACTTGATGTCACTCTCAGATCCACATCACGAAAATAATGAGCAATGCGTGCAGGCATTCTCACTTGACTCTTCTTGGGTTTGGACTCTTCCTAGTTAGGTATATCGACGTTCTATTGGCCTTACCCTATATCGGATCTCGAACACAGATGGCTTTAGGCCTATCATAAACCCTAGCCCCTACATTCCAAAAGTCCAGCGCCGACTAGAACTTTACCATCAAGAGAAAATACGAACAATCAATATCACCTTAAATATAGATTACTTGTTTTGCAATACATAACAAAAACGCGCTAACCAAAAAACTAGATTCACCTTACTGCACTATCAGAAAGTAAAATTATAGTACCCCAAGACACCAATATAACTAAAAATGAAAATAGGACTCGACCAGATCAAAATTAAAAAACCACACCCATCACACCCCGTCATAACGGATACAAGACGAACCACCCGCCTCAATCTGGTATCCCTATACGGCTCACAATCATCCTTTACGCCCGCCTCACCCAGCGCATCAAAACGGGGCCTTCGTGCTGAGATGTGGTGCATAAACGATGCCGTACACCTATGCCCACAACCTCAGCTCTCAAAGCCCGAGCGCCCGTCGCGCTCAGATGCGCGGCGGCATTTGATTGCCGCGCGATACCACCTGTAATTCTTATAACAACATGAAATCAAAGGGTTAAATCACTATTTGGCGCCGTTGGCCGAGGCACGTCCATCCCCTACAGGCCGAGCCCAAGCTCCAAAGTGGCATACCCCTTGCTGCACCCTAACGAACGTTCGCTAGCGTTCCGTTCCAAACGTTATCGCTGCGACTTAATCCACAAATGCCGGTTAGGAGTGTTTATGTCGCTTATCCACCTTCCTCACGATGCCTCGGTTGACGACGTTGTCCGCTGCCTGGACGCCGAAGGCTACTGCATCATCGACCACGCCGTCTCTGAAGAGGTGGTCGATGCGATCAATGATCAAATGCAGCCCTACATCGGCGCGACCGATGACGGTACCAATAACGCACTGGGTAAGCAAACACGCCGCAGCGGCGCCATCATTGCGCGTTGCCCGGCTGCGCACCCACTGATCATGCACCCGGCGGTGTTGGGTGCCACCGAAAAATACCTGGGCCGTAATGCTTCGAAAATTCAGCTGCACCTCACACAAGTGATTTCAATTGGCCCAGGCAACAAAGAGCAATTCCTCCACCGCGACGAGGGCTGCTGGGAATGGTTTGATCATTTCCCACTAGAGTTTCAAACCCAGGTCAGCACCATCTGGGCACTGGATGATTTTATCGACGCCAATGGCGCTACTCGTGTCATTCCAGGCAGCCACAAGCACACAAAAATCCCGACCGATTTCGGCTTGGCAGACACGGTAGCGGTGGAGATGAAAAAGGGGTCGGTGCTCATTTACTCCGGAAAAACGATTCACGGGGGCGGCCCGAATAGCACGGATACCTGGCGCCGTGCGCTTAACGTTGACTACTGCATCGGCTGGCTGCGCCAGGAAGAAAACCAATATCTGGTGGTTCCTCCTGAGCTGGCCAAAAAACTCCCAGAGGATATGCAGCGGCTGATCGGCTATGACTTCGGTGCGGCTGCACTGGGCTATGTCCGCGAATTCGAAGACCCAATTGTCTCGCTGTACCCAGAGAGAAAAGGCGACGGAAAGATCTTCATGCAGTTGCTGGAGAAAGCCTCGGCCTACTCCGAGAACGCTAAGGGCGTATTTGACTTCGTTTCGAAACAGTAAGCGGCTGCGGCCCTGCAGAAAGGCCGTGCTCTTTCTTGGATGCAGTAAAGGCAGGTAGTTAAAGATGAGTGCTTATATAGTTTTATTCGGAACAGAGAGTGGTAACGCGGAAGTCATTGCGGACGATATCGTCGACGCGCTGGCTACTCAAGGACTGCAGGCTGTCGCCATTCCCATGGACGAGTACGCCGTTGAAGATCTGTCACCCAGCGAGCGTTATGTGTTCATTACCTCGACTTACGGTGAAGGCGAACTGCCAGAGACTACACAGCCGTTCTTCGATGCCTTGAAAGGCGTGACGATCCTCGCCGGTGTCGAGTTTTTCGCGTTTGGCTTGGGTGACAGCACCTACGCGAATTACAACCGGGGCATTCATATGCTGACCGATAGCCTGCAAGGCCTCGGCGCTACGTTGATCGGTACCATCGGCATGCACGATGGCAACAGCGGGGTGACCCTGAGCAGTGCCGCTCACACCTGGCTTAGCCAAAGTTTCCAAGGGCGGACACAGGCATGAACATCGACCACGACTTACTGCCTTGGGGCAATTCGGATTTCCGGAAAAACCCGTATCTATGGTATGCCCGCCTTCAAAAAGAGTACCCGCTCTATCGCGAGAACGAAAAAACCTGGGTCATCACCCGCTACAGCGACTACATGGAGTTCGTACGCCACCCGGCGATGACAATAGTCGAGCCCGAATGGGTTGGGTACTACCCATGGCGCGCGATCGAGAGCACTGTCCAGGGCGTAGAAGGCGCTGATCACACGCGCCTGCGTCGACACAGCAACAAGTGGTTTACGCCCAAGTTGGTGAAGGAATGAGTGAAGCACGCTGCAGAGATTACCTTGGAGTCGCTCAAGCATGTGGATGCCCACGGCTATCTGGAGGCACATCATCACCTCTGCGTCATGCCATCACACGTGACCATGTGCCGGGTTCTGCAGGTTGACGAAGGGGATGTCGACAGCGTTATTCAGAACACCTCAGGATCGTCGGTGCGCAAAGTCCCACGCCCACGGATGCGCACAAGGCCAGGGCGATCGAAGGGTTCGAATTTCTCCTCGGCAAATGCCGGGCGATGAGTGCGACCAAGCGCGAACAACCCGGAGATGGCCTGCTGGACGCCCTTCTGAGCGCTCAAGATAAAGGAGAGCTCAGTGAGAAAGAGGTGCTGGAAACACTTCTGTTGTTCTATTTCTCAGGTGCTCCAAACCCTGCGTTCCTCCTTGCATCGATCCTGGATCATTTCACGCGCGAGCCTGCGCTGCTGGTCATGTACCGTGAAAACCCCGAACAGCGCTCTTCCATGATCAACGAGTTTATCCGGCTGCATCCTCCGGAAATGTCGTTTGTTCGCTTCCTGACCGAAGACCTGGAAATCCATGGCCAGTTGTTGCCACGTGGTTCCTACTTGCGCTTCATGACGGCAGCGGTAAACCGCGACCCGACAGTATTCACACAACCGCATACCTTAAATCCGTTGCGCGGTGGCCAGGAAAGCCAGCAGATGTCGTTTGGCATCGGTGCGCATTCTTGCGCGGGACAAGTCATTACGCGTGCGGAGGTTGAGACCCTCTTGAACATCATCACTGAGTGTTACAGTAGGATTGAATCCGCCGGTGAGCCGCTGACGCTAAGTGACGACCGTATACGGAACTACTTGGAACTGCCGCTGCGTTTTTTCGCATAACGCCAGCTCCCGATAATAAATAGAGAGTGCGTTGCCAGACTTCAGACTGACCCCTTGGTACTCGATCTGTATTGCCTGATGCAGATCCGAATGAATAACCCAAATTTCGGAGTGGATCTAAGTACGATTTCGTTGCAGGCGCTACTGCCTGAGACTTAGAAAAAGAAACTTAAAGGCACCATGAGCACGACGGAAATCGTCTGTTCGGTGCTGGCCTTCAATGGCCCCTTCTTGGTCGTGACCGGGTATGCCCCGGTGATCTTCGGGGTAGGCCACACCCTCGGTGTGCCGCTTATATTTTTGCTCTGCGGCGTGCTGTTCATGTTGTTTGCCGTGGGCTTCACGGCAATGGGCCAACACCTTGAAACCCAACTAGACGCTTAGCTTCTAACTCGTGTTGTTTCACTATGGGGTAACGGGGCGATCCCCGAGCTGATGATTGCTTGGCCCGTCGCTCATCCCATCGCGCTCAAGTGGCCCCGCTGAGTCCCTCAATATGTCTAGATGGATTGCGTTCAACTGCTATGAAGCGTGAGGCACACTTAGATATGAGAGGCCGTGACCACGAAGCTCCTACAGCGTTGTTGTTCGTTCGAGAGCAAAGAAAGTTTCAGAGCAGCACGATGGTTACCTGGATATCAGATGACTACCTTAAAGCGCCCAGCATGGTTTACTCAGGCCTCAAGCAATTGATCATTGGCTGTGTGTCATTGTGAACCACGAGGTACAGGGATGGCACGGGGGCGGCTTAGGGGCGTTGGTGTCAGATTACGCTCGCGAGAATGGAGTCTGGCGCCAGCTGGTGATGCGATTCAATCAATCTAATGCTTCTCCGACACTGAGCAAGAGGAGCATAATCTCACGCGAGCTGGGCCCATCCTTTTCCCGTTCCGCCCCCCTCGAATACCGAAGTGCGCTGGAACAGGTATGTGCGATGTGCAGGTGCATTTGTTGCCTTCAGAGGGCCAAGAATTTTCTAGAATTGCCTCTGCAGATTTAATCCAAGGCTATCTAGCCCCTTCCTTGTTGAAAAATCGTCGTGTGGAGATGTAATAAAGGAGGCACGCAAGCATAGCCATGCCTCCGCCTACATATCCTGGAGACGTCCAGCCATAGCCCGCTTCGATAATCATCCCACCGATCCATGGGCCTAGTTCGTTAGCAAAATTTAGCGCTGCATGATTGCTAGCCGCAATGAGAGTCTACCCGTGCCTGCTTACGTCCATAAGTCACATCTGCAGAGCCGGGGACAGCGCGACCATGCCGCCTAGCAGCAGCGTTCCAATTGATACGCCAATCCGGCTTGATGCTAAACTGGGGAAAAAAAGGATCAAGGCTATGGCGGACGCTATGAGTACCATGAGAACCGCTTGGTAATTGTACCTATCGTAAAGCCAGCCCCCTGCGTGATTACCTACCATCGTGCCGAGGCCAAAAAGCATGAGCATTGGCGCAACCTAAGTTGCGCTCAGGTGAGTCACCTCTTTCAGGATCGGTGCCAGATAGCTGTAGACTCCGAACATCCCGCAAAAGCCGATTGATGCGATAGTCAATGCAAACCAGACCTGCCAATTCCTAAAAGATGCTACCTCGTCACTACATCTCAGAACTCGTTCCTGTTTGACGCTTGGAGCGTGACGATGGATGAGCACCAGGCTGAAGCATGCAATAACAGCAATGCCGTCAGAAACGATCCGCCAGCCGTAATTTTGCCCAATCCAGGTTGCGCCAAGAGTTCCACCCAAGATGGCAAATATAACACCGAGAAGAATTCGACTGATCGCTTCTCCACGCTTATGAAAAGGAGCCATTGAAGCGGCCATTACAGCAGCAAGCCCAAAGAACGCCGCATGTGGAAAACCTGCAAACACTCGAGTTATTAGCAGAAAATAGTAGGAAGGTGACAACATACTTAAGAGGTTCGCCATCATATAAATCCCGATCAACCAAATGGCCTGCGATCGTTTATCAAACCTAGCGCCGACAAAGACCATCACTGGAGCGCCAATCACAACCCCCAATGGCATAACCACTAATTAAACCTGCAACTTTGGTCTCTGGCAGCTCAAAAGACTCCGCCATTGTGGTTATAAGTCCCATCAATGCAAACTCACCAGTGCAGTTGGAAAAAAATCGACAAGATCAAGCCGAGTTCAACCAAAAAACGCTGCTCAGAAAAATAGAATTTAGACGCAGCAGTAAATCTACGAAACCTTGACATCAATCACACCTTCTCCAGCTAAATTGCGAACATTTACGCGTGACTCATCACTGGAGAAGCAATAAGCACGTTACATACCGATTATCGATCTTGATATACGCTTACTGTAATCAACTGCTTCATCCAGGTGCTCCTGACTTCCATTCCATTTCCACCAAGAGCCCACAGCATCCAAAGTTTTCCTGAGAACCCTAGAACTGAGGTCTACATTAACGTAGCCTAAATCTTGAGCGATCGCGCTGTACATATAATCACAGAAGCTTTCCCAGCTCTCGATCTCAGCCTTTAACTGTTGCGGCAGTAAACCAGCAATTCTATCTGTTGCGATTAATGCATCCCACATATCATTCTCTGGACGACGAAGTTGCTGACTCACATGAAATTTAATTAGACATTCCCAGTATTCCTCTGGACTTTCGCAAGACGAAAAAACGTCTTTTAGAGCGTGTGCGAAATTACTGTAGTGCCACCTCATGGCTGAGGCTAGGACTTGATCTCTCCCGTCTGGAAAGTGAGAATATATAGTGGGAGGCTTGACCCCAGCTGCCGCCGCCAAGCCCCTCATAGAAACATTAGCTATGCCTTCACTAGTCGCCACCCGCAAAAACGAATCAAGAATAGTCTGCTTGCTCTTAGTCAAAGCGCTCCAATCGAACCCCCTTAGAAAACTCTCGAGCTGGCGGAGCATTTCCGCAGAATTTAGACCTCGGTTCATCATTACACCATTGCGAAAGTAGTTTATTTTCTCAACATGCATGAATACTCCCGCCAGCTCTACATGTCAAGGCAGGATCGAACGAGTTCACGCTCGATCCAACTAAAGTGTGACCAGCCTCAATGGTGGCTGCGACCCAACTTATTATATGTATCTGGGTGCAGTTTTTTATAAATCTGCGCTAATCCCATCCCCACAAGCTGAACCACACCCAGGCTGTAAAGCATCCATGTCCGCTCACCCGGTTCGCCCCCCACTAGAAGCTCGAAGTTTTTTGCCACCAAAATTACCAGCACAAGAAAGAATGCGGAAGATACAATGGGCGCAATCAAAGATTTAATTAAACTCGCACCTGCCTGCTTGCCTTGGCAAAAATACCAGGACAGTGCAGAAAAATTCACAAGCGTCAGCAGAAAGATTACACCTGCGGTGCCAACACCAGAAAGCTGCCCGTAAAGTAAGTCAGGCTTAACCTCGAGTGTTATGAAAGGTAGCATTACGGCCAAAACCATGCCAGAGACCACCATCGATGCAAAGAATGGGGAACCATGCTTAGGGTGAACCTGCTTTAAGGGTGCGGGAAGAGCACCGTCCGTACCTAGATTATACAGATAGCGAGTTAGCACATTATGGATCGAGAGAATGCTGGCAAAAGCCGATGTCAAGATCAGCGCAGAAATTAACACATGAAACTTGCCAGATACGAACTTTGCAAAAGCGTCATTAAACATTGTTGCAGGCGAGCTTGTAGAGACACTTATGATATCGAGACCATACACTCTGACTAAAGCATAGGCGCAAACTGTATAAATCACTCCGATAAATACAATGGCGCCATAGGTCGCGATCGGGATCGTCCTATCTGGCAATCTTACTTCATCACGGAATAAGGCTGTTGCCTCAAAACCCATAAAAAAAGATACGACGAACAACATTGCAAACGGCAGATTAACGCCTGGAGTTTTCAAATATGAAGGATCCAGCGGGACTGCAGCGCCCACAGTGGTATCACTCCCCCCCCAGAAGACACCACCCACGAAAAAAAAGCAGACGACGATCTCACACACCATAACCCACGTTAATACCTTTGCAGACAACTCGACATGGAGATATCCGAGAATACCGACAACCAGCCAGCACCCGATTGAATACCAGTACCACGGGTATGCTTGTCCGCTGATTTCCTTGTGCAGGTCTGCGCAAGACACACCAAAATAAGCTGCCACTCCAGTCAAAATTAGGAAATAAGAAACTGCCGCCATAAGGCCAGAGCCAAGTCCTGCACTTTTGCCTAGGCCGTATGTAATGAATGCATAGAAGTCACCTGGACGTTTGACTTCAGCATTGAGAGTAATATAACCCACACCAAACACTAAGATCATTAGCGTTACAAATATAAACGCCAGTGGACTTGCTACTCCGCCGAACATAAGCGCAACTGGTATATAGCCAGACACCGTAGTCAGCGGTGCCGAAAATGCTAGAACGGTCAATGCCAAGCTAAAAGCGCCCATCTGACCGGTCAATTTTGTATGGCCCGTGGGCGATGAATCTCTAATCGCCTTAGCCTCAGCTGTCATAGTCATGTTTAACTCCCATCCGATCCTGATTGATTAATGTTTGGCAGAAATGGGCAGTAGATTATTGTTTTATATATAATTCGAATAAACTTCCAAAATCAATATTTTCAGTGCGACTTTAACAATTGCTTTAATATGAGCCAAAGCTCTAGCGATACAACCAGACCTCATATGGCACCCCTTATATACTGAATTATTCAGCTGCTGTAATATCGCTAGAGGTCTAAGATTACTTCAGGCTTTTAGAAACAACGGCAAGGTTAAGTAATTACGGATCCGGTCATCGTTTAGCGTGACAGGCTCATCCGCTAGTTCGATGCGTGTGTAGCGTTCGCTCAACACATTTAGAGACGCTTCCACTTCCGCCCGACTGATCACCTGACCAGCACATGTATGTACACCAACCCCGAAAGAAACATGCTGGCTTGCCTCTTGAGGGCGACGATGATCGAAGTGATTGGGCCTTTTGAAAATGGTTTCGTCCCTATTCACTGCGGCTGTCATAAATCGAATGCATGATCCAGCGGGAATATGAACCCCACGAATAACTACATCCTCAGTAGGATAACGGGTAAACGACTGCTCTGGAGGATTTAGGCGAATGAATTCGTTAATCATGGCCTGGCGTTGCTGCGGTTCTTTTCGGTACAAATCAAAGAGGTGAGGCTGGCGCGCGAACGTCTCCAAGATTGAAGCTAGCAGGTAGGCAGGATTTGGCGCACCAGAAAAATAAAACAGCACCAAAGTTTGGATAACTTCTTTATCAGACATTTCCCCTTCAGCTGCCAGCTTGATCATAGCATCAAGAAGTCCGTCTCCCGGACAGACTTTTTTGGCTTCAATCATGCCCAAGCACTTTTCAAACAACCATTCAAAGCCATCTCGAGCGCGGTTCTTATCCGCCTGGGTAGCAGCAGGCGTCTGCATGCCAACAATTTTAAGTGCGTTGATCGTCGCGAGTTCGATATCGTCCTCGGCAACCCCAAGCACTCTGCACATCGTTACATGGTTAGGTACGACGCAAAGGTTGTGATGGGCCTCAATGTACCCATCAGCCTCTACCGATTGAAGTGCCTGCTCTGTTACCGTTGTCGTATGTTTTGCCCATTCCTTAACCAATTTTGGAGTGAACCATTTATTGGTATGCCTGCGAAGCGCGGTGTGTTTCGGCTGATCGTAAAATAATATGGTATCTAGGAAAACATGCCAATTATGAGGTTTGACCCAGCTGGGCTCTTTCATGCTCATGGCAGGGTGCTTTACAAATTCGACGTAGTCCTCGTACCGCGAAACCACGAAGGTAGTGTCATTTTCTTGATACACAGGATATTCACGCTGTAGCCGCGCGTACCATGGATAAGGATTCCTGCGAAAATCAATATTATCCCAGGGAAGCACTTCATGTGTGATGTTCATAGACGTCTTCCAATCAAATGTAGGTTGCTTTAGCCCATTCGGTTGCAACAGTTGTTACTGACATACCGCTAGCAGCATCGTGACGTCCAGTCACGCCAACCTGTCGAGCGCCTAAGCCAACAAAGTGATTAACAACGACATCAATTGCGTTGTTATATTTTTTGTAGGTGCTATCACCCAAACCGAAAGCAGCGAAATTGAGGGTACTGAGATTAGGTGTTGACTGCTGAAGCGCATCAATGAACGGTGCAGTCGTTTCTGGAAGCTCTCCTTCACCGTAGGTCGAGGTAATGACTACCACATTGGCCATCGAAGCCAAATTCTCGACCGGTATATCCTCCATGGAGATGACTTCAGTCTCGAAGCCACGCTCGCTGAGCGTGGCGGCCACGTCATCGGCCGCCATTTCCGCGTTGCCACTTTCGGTACCGAAAATAATCATGACTTGGCTCACTGTGATTTAACTCCCCTTAATGGTTTAGACAATCAATGCCGGCATGTCCGACACTGGTTCCGCTCGATCATCTACGTCGTGTGCTAATCTAAGCATCACTCGCATTTCTGTAACTTTTCTACGGCACCGCTCGACGCCTGCGGTCGCTAACTCATATTTGTCAATTCGTTTCCATCCATTAAAGTTAACGGCAGTGATAGGTAGATCTTTTCTCAGGGATTCATATCCAACCTTACGAGCCACTATTAATCCATCATCAAATTCACTAACGATAGTTTCAGCTACTGCTCTGGCATCTTTCCTATTCTCTGCGACTGTCCCTTGCGGCCCTCTGTGGTACCATCCCACTTTATATATGCCTGGCTCACAGCTATAATCAGGCGGCAAAAGGTTACTTTCCACAGCTGCATTGTCAAAACCAATTGCCGTGACAACTGTGTCGACTTGAAGGGAGGACTCAACTTGACCGCTATTTACCAAAAAAACCTCAGCACCTTTCCCCCGCTGGTCTACTCTTACCGGAGTGGCATCAAATACGAAATCCAGAAAAATGTTGCTATTAATTTGATGTTGGCTGGCCCTCGCGCTCCTCAATACAGCTTCGACAATCCTCCCCTGCTCGTCCTCCTCAATTCCATGCACCGAGACCGAAAGACCTGGAAGTGAAAGAAGCTCTTCCACCATCGACAGATCGCATTTCGCAACCGTCGCTTTAGATCGGCTCACGACCGTAACCCTTCGTACCTGCTCAGTACCAAGCATTGCACGCGCCTCGTCTGATACATCGGAGCCTGATAGATCTTGATCGCGCTTCAATATAAGTCGTGCAACATCAATTGCGACATTTCCGGCACCAATCACGCAAACATCATTGCCTAAGCGACGCTTGCTCCCCTGCTTAAAAGCCAACTCATTCATCTGGGGATGACCATTTAAATATTTCAGCAGAGTACCCGCCCCCAATATTGGCGGTTCCCCGGTAGTCGCAACCTTTAGCTTCGTATCACTGCCGAGGCCGATCGCGAGTACAACTATGTCGAACGCAGCGACAAGCTTGTCGTAGGCGATGTCCCTGCCCACAGATACATTGCCGACGAATTTCGTGCCGGGTCTCGATAACACACGCTCAAACTGCTGGATCACCGATTTACTTCCTTGGTGATCTCCTGCGACGCCGTAGCGCACGAGCCCATAGGGCGCAGGTAGGGCTTCAAGGATGGTGATCTGCACCTCAGGCCACTTCTTTTGAAGGGCTTGCGCCACATAACAACCAGACGGGCCACTACCTACAATCGCCACAGTCGGGTATCGACTCATGTATGCACACCTCCCGTAAATCGATGACATAAAACTAGACCTACGCCTAAACTCAGACTCAATAAATTAAACGTACGAACATTCGTTCGCCTCGAATAGAAAAGCATTTTGCGTGCCATATTGCTCTGCGCATCAAATACACGATCGAAGCCGGCTGCTTGTTGGTGGATTGCACCACGATGAAGCTGTGAATAACCTCTGCGCACCTATTAAGTGCCTAGACACTAGGTTGCTTAGCGCTATACCCCGGGGCGTTGGACGTAGCAACCTCACGCATCGCCCAGTAGTGCCCAACTAGCTAGTCTGCCCCGACATCAAAAGGGTACAGGGCCACTAGCACGAGCTTGACCTGTGAGCAATGAGCAATGAGCAATGAGCAATGAGCAATGAGCAATGAGCAATGAGCAAATTTTGCCTATTGCATTTCTTAAAAGTTCCGTTGACGCAGGTCAATCCTGGCGTTAAGGCGATCGTGTCCGGTAGGAACAGGTGCACTCATTTGCTCCCAATGCCTGAATTCTGAGGGTGCATTCACTGGACACTTTGTTGCTGCCGCTGACCGGGACTGCTAGACATACTTATCAACGCTCCACACTTGGAATGCACCGGCCTAGCTACCTGTATAAGTTCTTTGAGCGAGGAGGCCTGCATGACACGCCGCACAGACCGCGCCCGATACAATTTCCAGCCTTGCTCAGTCGCCTCGACTCGATAGGTTTGCATCAGCCTGCCATCTTAAGCGGAGTAAAATTGGTTGCTTCAATGCTCTTTGACCTTCTTGATACGGAGCACAATCAACGTAAGGATGGCAATGGCGAGAGGTGTTGCGCCCACCAAGGCCTCTCGCTGAGACAACGGCACGCCGAGTAGATGCAAACCCGAGTAACCAAGCTTCAGCAAACTGAGTAAGTAATAGGTGATGGCGATAATCGACAGTCCTTCTACCGCATGCTGAATCTTGATTTGGGCATCCGCACGGGCATTCAAGTTTTTAAGAATTTCCGAGTTTTGCTCCTCCATTTCCACCTGGACTCGTGCCTGCAGCAGATCGCCTAGGTTTGCCACGCTTTTAGCCAAGTGCTCCAGTCGCTGTTCAGTCGCCGAGCAGTACCTGACCGTTGGTTTGAACCGACGCTCGATAAACACCCCGAGGCGCTGACAATCACCTACGTGACTTTCACGCAACTCACCCAGTCGCTCGGAAACCAGTTGTGCATAGGCCTGAGTAGCGCTAAAGCGGTGACGGGTCTTCGCACTACTGCTCACCACCTGGGCCGAAAGGTTGGAAATATCAGTGAGAAGAGCTTTCGCATTGTCTCCATCGACAACGGCGTTACGCTCAGAGAGGGCCACCAACGTCTTCTCATAAATATCGAGCTGCGGACTCAAGGTCTTGGCCGTGGTCAAGGATAACGAGGCCATCATCCGGTAAGTTTCGATTTCCAAAAGGCGGCGTATCATCCGCCCCTGACGGTAGGCATTCAGGTGGCGATTGATGAACAACATATGGTTGTTTCCATCCTTACTGAGACGAAAATCGCTCCAAACCACTGCATCACCACCACCTACGCACGAGCCACACGGATCCTTGAAACCATAACGGGACAGATCCAGGTCGATCTCACCACGTACTACGATCTGCATTGAGTTGATAAGCACTGGCAAAAGTACTTCGACCTTTTGCGCCAATGCCTCAGGCAAAGTTGTCCAAGTCAGGTCACCCCGGGATGAAGTGACCACCATAGTCAGAGTAAAAAACTCAGCGTGGCGCTCCCATTTCAGTGCGTGGCCATCGAGTTGGGTAATGCCTTGGGTGGGATTCAGATCGAGGTTGTCAGGGAAGCACCTCAGCAGAAACGTATTGCACTCTTGATCACTACCGAGGAACGCCAGATGAAACACATGAGCTGGCTCATCGAAGTACAGTGACGGGCGTGCGTGCAGCTCGTTGTGAAGGTTTTTACGTAGCGGATGCATTCTGGAATGACCACGCTGTAGTTGAATTAGCATTCGCGATCAGTGGTAACCCATTGCTCGTGAACGTAGCCAAACGCTGATCGGCCTACGGAATACCAAAGCATGCCGCCATTTAATTGCACCGGCCTAAGGACTTTACAGCCCTAATTCAGCGACCAACACTATATAAATAAAACATAGCCATCAGCAGAGCTAATTTTTAGCTGTGAATGTTCAGAGCACAAACTTATAACCGTCAACACTTTTGAAAAACACAACTGCAGTAAAGCACGCTCAAACCAACACGCCAACCACTAAATAATAAAACCGACAAACGAAACAACACTGAAAACTTAAACTTTTCACAGCTCATAAAAAAATACGATCTCAGCCACTATTGATGCCGTTAATCAGCACTGCCACCCTGACACAGCCTGCCGAAACAGATCCAACCAACAAAAAAAGAGACTTTCATAATGATCAGAGTAGGAATACTCGGCTGCGGTCGAATTGGAAATGTACATGCTGCGAGCTTGCTTCAAATCCCGTCCGCTAAACTCGTTGCGGTAGCAGATGCAGTGCCAGAAGCCGCGTCGACTTGTGCAAAACGATTTAATGTTGAGGCACGCTCTGTTGAGGACATCATTTACGGAGCTGACATCGATGCAGTAATCATCGCCTCACCATCACCCACTCACTTCGATCTGATTCACGCTGTCGCAGACGCCAAAAAGCCAATTTTCTGTGAAAAGCCGATAGACATGTCGTCTGAACGGGTGCGGCTGTGCATTGCAAAAGTTGAGGCAGAAGGCGTGCCATTCATGACCGCGTTTAACCAGCGCTTCGATCCTCATTTCGGTGCCCTTCAGCAACGCCTGGCGTCTGGTGAAATCGGTAACGTGGAAACAGTCACCATCACATCCCGAGACCCTGCCCCACCACCGATCGAGTACCTCAAAGGGTCTGGTGGGATTTTCCGCGACATGATGATTCATGACTTCGATCTCGCTCGCTTTCTGTTAGGCGAAAATCCCACTCGGGTCTTTGCGACCGGTTCAGCGCTAGTCGATCCTGCCGTTCGAGAGGTGGGTGACGTCGATACTGCAGTTGCAGTGCTGATGACCAAGTCGGGAAAAATATGCCAGATATCCAACTCTCGTCGGGCTACCTATGGTTACGACCAAAGACTTGAGGTGCATGGATCTGAGGGGATGTTACGTGTCTCAAACGTGCATGAATCACTGGTAGAGAGTGCGACCAATACGGGCTTCTCGATGCCTGTCGCCAAACCATTTTTCCTTGAACGCTTCGGCCCCGCATATTTGGCTGAGATGCAGCACTTCATCAACTGCATCACTAACGGCATTGCCCCCACCCCTAACGCCAACGACGGCTTATGCGCACAACTGATTGCTGATGCGGCAACAGAATCCCTAGCGCGCGGTGAACCCGTCGACATCAACTACTGATTGCAACAGAACAGGGGGAAACAGAATGAAAGTAGGAATTCTTGGGCTCGGTAACGTAGCCGAACTCCACGTTACTGCCCTGCAGGAAATTGATCCCGCAGCCTACGTCGGAGGCTGGGGTAGGACATCTGCGAAAACCGCTGCGTTTAAGGAGAGGTTTGGCGGAGAGGTTTACGCTTCTCCTCAAGCACTCCTGGCAGATGAAAGCATCGATGCAGTGTTCGTGTGCACAAATGCCGAAACTCATTTCTCTTTAGCAAAGGAAGCTTTACTGGCTAAAAAACACGTCCTTCTAGAGAAGCCAATCTGTGACACCCCAGAGCAAATTCGAGAGCTAGCTAGCATTGCGCAAGTAGTGAACAGGGTCTGTATGCCTTCGCACAACTATATCTATGCAGAAACAATGCGGCGAGTTAAAGCCCATATAGACAAGGGACATTTGGGTGACATTCTAAATTTTTGGGCGATTTACAATAAGCGTCACCCCGCTGAAATGGGGAAGCCCGATTTAACAATGCACGAATTGATGATCCATCATACCTACAGCATGCTTTACTTCCTGGGCCGCCCGCAGCGGGTCTTTGCTACAGGATCAAATGTGCATTTCAATGATCCTCAAGCACAAGACCAGTTAATGATCGTCGCTGAATATGAGAACGGTACCATTGCCAACCTATGGGGCAGCTTCTCAGCAGACGACCGCAGTCGTGAACCATGGTCGGTGTACTTCAAACTCATTGGTAAAGCTGGTTCGACCGTCGTTCCCTGGGACACCATGAGGTTTGGAGAGGCAAGGCTGCCGTTCTGGGACGATGGGACTTACTGGGACAGTTTTTACCAAGCCCAGAAATTCTTCCTTGGAGAATGCTTGGCGGAAGGCAAAGCACCGTTGTCAACAATGAATGATGCCTACGATGCGGCAGTGGTAATGGACGCCGCCCGTCAATCCATTCTTCAAAGACGCTCAATCGAAATCAACTACGACTAGAGCTCTGGGTGAATCGCCACCATCGGTGCGTTCAGCACCAAGGGGTACATGTCTTTCTGTACCCCTTGGTGCTGAACGCACCGAGGGTATGATCAAGTCAGTCCTCATGACTGTCAGACAGGCATCGATAAATATACGAGCACTGCTTCATTTAATGCAGCTTAAGCCGAGGCCGCGTCTTACGCTGTAACCACTCGGCAAACGCCTTAAGTAGCATCCGCGGGGCCCCGTAGAGTGATGCTTGGTGCAACCGATAAAGCGACATGTAGAGGGTTCGTGCGAAAAGCCCTTCTGTGACCTTCTTGTATCCAAGCAAGCCGGTCAGCGTACCTACAGCATTGAATGACGCCATCGAAACGAGAGTACCGCGATCTTCATAATTGAATTTCAAAGGCGATCCTCCGGCAATCAACCGAGACAAGCTCCTGCTAAGCATTTCAGCCTGCTGGTGAGCTGCTTGTGCTCGAGGTGGAACAAATCCGCCCCCCTCGTCCGAAATTGGGCATGACGCACAGTCGCCGATGGCAAAGATTGATTCATCTAGAGTCGTCTGCAATGTGCGGCGTACCAGGAGCTGGTTGATCCGGTTCGTCTCAAGCCCAGCTAGTTCTTTGAGGAATGCCGGTGCTTTGATACCAGCAGCCCAAATCGTCATATCTGCACTGACGATGCTACCGTCAGCTAAACGTACGCCCTCAGCAATGACTTCCTTCACAGCCGTGCTTACGCGGACATCGATACCAAGATCAGTGAGTCCGGAATGGACAGTTTCGCTTACGTCTTGATTGAGAACAGGGAGAACGCGCGGCCCGGCCTCCACCAAAGTTATCTTTAGGGTTGACGGTGAAGCGTGACGAACACCATATCCCTCGATAATACGAATGGCATGCTGAAGCTCTGCACACAGCTCAACACCGGTCGCTCCCGCTCCCACAATTGAAATTCGCAGAGGGGTAGATTTGTCCGTGGCATGTGCACGCATGTAACGAGAAAGAAGCAGCTTGTGAAGCTTCTCAGCCTGGGCGCGACTATCCAAGAAATGGCAAAACTCCTGAACACCTAGAGTCCCAAAATCGTTGCACTGGCTGCCAACCGCCATAACCAAGGTATCGTATTGAATCTCACGCACCTCGGAGTTCGAGGACTTAAACGTTATGGTTTTCTGGTCACGATCCAAGTCAACCATACGACCATATTGGAACGAAAAATGATTCCATTTTGCTTGAGCGAAGTAGTTGAGCTCATCAATGCTTGGATCCAGTGATCCAGCAGCCACCTCATGAAGTAATGGCTTCCAAATATGTGTCAGATTTGCATCAACCAACGTGATCTCGGCGTTTTTGCGCTTTCCGAGTGTTCTCCCAAGTTTAGTCGCCAGCTCAAGTCCACCTGCTCCACCACCAACAATTACAACCTTATGCTTCATCATCTCACCTAAGACTAATACAAGCGCTGATGCTCACAAAAAAGCCAGCCGCAGTAATTCAGCTAAAAATGGCAGATAGCGAAAAAATAAAAAATTGGGATCTTATTTATTTTTTTTAAAAAACAATCGATTCAACACTCAATCAACCGCAGAAGTTGTTTTAGTAAAAGCTCGACAGCATAAAACCTCATCCTGAAAACAGGATAAGGTTTACGGCCAAACACAAATCCAAGGACAGCTGAGTTTCAGTTTGTGAGATGGCTCACCCAATCTCAGGTTACGAGATGAAGTGGCCATCCAACTGATTACTAATCACTTCTATCTCAAGCCTTCCACACCTGACTGATTTTTTGACAGCACACTCAACTGATGAGATTCAAGTTTCACGGATTTTAAGAAGTTCTGATTTCCTTCAGCACACCCAGTGCAGATGGCTTGCTGACTTGCCGACGGATCCCTGTCCATTTCAATGGCACTGTAAGAGCGATCGCAGACATGGCACTCAATGTGCTGGCACCACACATCCTGCACTTCCTCACGAAGCTCAGCCAAACGCACAAGCGGACGACTTTCCGCTAATTTATTGATAATCCAATAGCTCGAAGCTGCGAGAATCGCGATCAGTATTGGCGCGATCTCCACATACCAGGCGCCCTTATCTCCTAACTCGATCAACGATATTCCGACAGCGGTTGATAATAGAATTGCCCACGCACCAGGCATGATTGCCTTCACTCTGCCAGGCCGGAACTCGTCACTTTTGGGGTCTGGATATAGAGCGTAATGAGTCAGGAGAATCGCGACCCAAGATGTAACTGCAACACCCTGCCATGCCAACGCTTTGAGCAAATAGCTGAAGACATTTGTCAGCATCAGTAGGTAAACACATGCACCGACGAACAGTACCCATACGCCTCGAGACCATCGCAGTCCGAGTCCTCGCGCTGCAAACCCTGCCATATTTAAAGATGCCATATAGTAATTAGCGGTGTTGATACGAGTTTGGCTGATCAGGATGAATAACAAACCCACCAAGCCTGAAGACTTCAGTACTGCTTCAGCTATCCCTTGCTCACTGGCCTTCAGACCAGGAAAGACGGTGTCCATAATGAAGATGCCAGCCAGTCCGTTTACAGCATAGAGCGCAAAGTAGAATAGTGGCCCGAAAGTGATAACTCCATGGAATTTTGCATCCTCAGGCTTGCCAAATCGAGAGAACTCTGCGGTAACCATCATGTTAACGCAGATTCCCATGTAGACAATGAACGCCCACAACCACCCGGGCATACTGGTATCCAACGAAGGCTGTATAGAGAGAAAGTCTGTCGAAAACCCAAAGCGGTTGCCCGCCATTACAATAATCAA
The DNA here is from genome assembly GCF_058802345.1 of Pseudomonas sp. GW822-FHT02D10. Classification (NCBI taxonomy): domain Bacteria; kingdom Pseudomonadati; phylum Pseudomonadota; class Gammaproteobacteria; order Pseudomonadales; family Pseudomonadaceae; genus Pseudomonas; species Pseudomonas sp. GW822-FHT02D10. The sequence continues at coordinate 84,498 of NZ_JBXAOB010000006.1, read as the reverse complement.
CAGCAAGCCTCCAACATACAGCGGCAATAAAGCTCCGTTGAGTTTGTCCATCCACACTTGTACCCCCCCCATAACGAGCGGCATAGCATAGAGAACCACCAACAAATACCACCATCGAATGTCACTGTCTGGTGCAAAATACTGTTGAAATGCAACAGCGATGATAGAGCCTTCAAAAACTGCGTAATAAATTGCAGTGACAGCAAACAGCAGCGACGAAATGATTGCGCCTGCGTTACCGAAAATACCTCTGGAGAGCAGGGCTACCGAAAGTCCGTTTTTTATAGAACGCTGACAGATAATGTAGTTTATCAATCCGTAGAACAAAATCGACAATCCAATGCCAATCAATGCACTACGAGTTCCAACTGCCTGCGCTACAGCCACGCTAATATAAAGATAGAACAAAGCACTGAGCACCGACCAAGATGCCATTGCCAGACTCCAACGGCCAGATCGCGCGGCGAGAGGAACTACATGCCGAGAATAGTCTTCTGCCGATTGCTCGGTCAACACTCGCGGGTCATCATGATAACTCACCTTTATCTGGCTGACATTCGTCATTATTCTATCCCCTATTATATATATCCAACTTACCAAAAGCTTCGCAATAAAATCCCGCGCTAATTACTTCCACGTACTCTGAGATTTTTACGTGAGGTGCGCCCATATCTCGCCGAGGAGTCTAAAGCGCTGCACGAGATTGTTTCTGGATCATTTTGGGACACAAAAAAAGCGACTCACGGCGGCAGCCGCGTGAGAAGACAATTAATCAGATAAAAAGGCTAGGAGCCGCAGCAAGACGAACTCCTAGCAAAGCCATGTAAAGCGTAGAATGTCCCTATGAAGAGCCTGCAGCAGTCTCACCACTGACACGTTAACGACTGACCTTTCCCCAAGCCGCTAACGTTCAGTAGACATCCTCTTGATCAGTGCAGCCCCCGTAAGGCGTCACAGATCAGAGAAGTACTTCACCAGTTCGTTGACCAGCTGCTCAGGCTGCTCTTCTGGGATGTAGTGACCGCTGCGCACCATGGTGCCGGTGACATTAGTTGCGATTTTTTGTAGCTCACCTACCAAATCAGGCATCGAGCCTTGGTCGGCACGCACCGCGAGGATCGGGACTTGCAACTTGCCTTTCTTGGTCAGCTCCCGGTTCTGGTCGGCGGACACGGACATGGCGCGGTAGTAAGCCAACCCGCCCTTGAGTCCATTGAGCTTGAACACACGCAGGTATTCTTCAAAGTCGTCTTGAGTGAAAATCTGCGGGATTGCAGCTTTGCGCTGCAGATACCATTGCAGATAAATGTGCTCACGCCCTTCCAACAAGGCTTCTGGCAAATCTACAAGGTTATGGAATCCGCAATGCCAGGTGCGCCAGGCGACATTGGCGGCCCAAGGAAGGTTGTCAGGCAAACTGATTCCTGGAATACCACAGTCCAAAATAGCCCAACCGGTGACCTTGTCACCGTAGTTTGCGCAATAGGGGTAGCTAACCCAAGCACCAAGATCGTGCGAAACTAATGAATGCTTATCTACCCCGATCTTGTCCATCAGACCGCGCAGAAGGCGAGCGATATTGGCGGTATCACAGTTGGCAGGACGATCCGAATCACCCTGACCAGGGAGGTCTGGTGCAATAACGCGATAGTGTTTACCCAATTCAGGTAGTACTTTACGCCAAGCATACCAACTCTGCGGGAAGCCACAGACCAGCACCATCACTTCGCCATCTTCAACGCCGCCACTGACGTAGTGCATACGCACGCCATCTACGGTTTCAAAACCGCGTTTGAAACCTTCGACGCCACAATCAGGCCATTCACGCTTGCTAAACATCATGTTCACCCTTGCGAGTTTTAAGATAGGAACCGCTATTATTTAGAACGGGTCACGGGCAGCAGCTAGCCAACCACCATCCATGACATACTCACTACCGTGAACAAAGTCGGCTTCATCCCCACCTAAAAACGCGGCCAACTTGGCAATTTCGCTTGGCTGACACCAGCGGCGTGCAGGGAATTTTTGAAGAGCTGCGGCCATATCAGGAGAGTTCACCGTGACAGGATCAGCCATGGCCAAAGGTGTAGCGGTAGCACCAGGGCAAATGGTATTGACTCTGATGCCACGAGCACCATATTCGAAGGTTAGCTGCCTAGTGAGGCCAATCACGCCATGTTTCGAAGCCGTATAAGCGGTGCCACCACCAGCTGCACTGAAACCTGACGTTGAAGACGTATTAATTATCGCGCCTTTCTTTTGCTTGAGCATTTGTGGAATTACAGCGCGGGCCATAAGGAAAGGCCCAGTCAAATTCACTGCAATGACTTTATTCCACTCCTCTAGCGACACTTCGTGCGCAGTGGCATGACCATCGAGAATCCCAGCGTTATTACAAAGCAGATCGATACGGCCCCACTTCTTAATAACAGCATCGATCGCTTCTTTTACACTTTCAGGGTCACTAACATCCACACGATGCGCAAAAGCAAACTCAGGATTTGTCAGTTGAGCGACAGATTCTTCTGCAGCCTTCAGATTTATATCTAATACAGCAACATATGCTTGGCGAGAAACAAACTCGGCAACCATTGCCCGCCCCATTCCTGACCCTGCTCCAGTAACAACAACCACGCGATCTTTATAATTGTTCATAGTGCGCTCTCAGTCGAAAATTAGTTCATTCGAACAGTTACTAAAAAATCCCTTACATCATCCATAAGGCTCGTTTGATATTCAGCGATCCAATCGACGTAGTCCAATCTCCATTTGCGATATTCGGCGATAAGCTATTGTTATCACCGAGCGGGGCTCGGACTGATGGGCTCAGTGAACTACGCAACCGCCTTGACCATATCCTCAATAGTCTTTTTCGCGTCGCCGAACACCATCATGGTCTTGTCTAGGTAGAACAGTTCGTTGTCCAGGCCGGCATAGCCGCTGGCCATCGAGCGTTTGTTGACGATGATGGTCTTGGCCTTGAACGCTTCGAGAATCGGCATGCCAGCAATCGGCGATTTCGGATCGTTCTTCGCGGCCGGGTTGACCACGTCGTTGGCGCCCAACACCAGTACCACGTCGGCCTGGCCGAACTCGGAGTTGATGTCTTCCATCTCGAACACCTGGTCGTAAGGCACTTCGGCCTCGGCCAGCAACACGTTCATGTGGCCCGGCATACGACCGGCCACCGGGTGGATCGCATATTTCACGGTCACGCCGCGATGGGTCAGCTTCTCGGTCAGTTCCTTCAGCGCATGCTGAGCACGGGCCACCGCCAGGCCGTAGCCCGGAACGATGATCACGGTGTCGGCGTTGGTCAGCAGGAAGGTCGCGTCGTCTGCCGAACCGGATTTGACCGGGCGCGCTTCTTTCGAACCACCAGTGTCACCCGCATCCGCGCTATTACCGAAACCACCGAGCAGCACATTAAAGAAGGAACGGTTCATCGCCTTGCACATGATGTACGAGAGGATCGCACCGGAGGAGCCCACCAGCGAGCCGGCGATGATCAGCATCGAGTTGTTCAGCGAGAAGCCGATACCCGCCGCTGCCCAGCCGGAGTAGCTGTTGAGCATCGACACCACTACCGGCATGTCGGCGCCGCCGATCGGGATGATGATCAACACGCCCATGACGAACGCCAGTGCCAGCATCAAAGCGAAGGCGCTGAGGTTGCCGGTCAGCATGAAGGTCACGCCCAGCGCCAGTGTGGCCAGGCCCAGCAGCAGGTTCAGTTTGTGCTGACCGCTGAACTGTACCGGTGCGCCCTGGAACAGGCGGAACTTGTACTTGCCCGACAGTTTGCCGAAAGCGATCACCGAACCGGAGAAGGTGATTGCACCAATGGCCGCGCCGAGGAACAGTTCCAGGCGGTTACCGGTCGGGATTTCGTCGCCCAGATGCTGGACGATGCCCAGGGACTGCGGCTCGACGACAGCCGCAATGGCAATGAACACCGCGGCCAGGCCGATCATGCTGTGCATGAAGGCGACCAGTTCCGGCATTTTGGTCATTTCAACGCGTTTGGCCATGATCGAACCGGCGGTGCCGCCGATCAGCAGGCCGACGATCACGTAGACGATACCGTCATGGGCCAGTTCGGCACCGAGTTTGTAGATCAGACTCACCGTGGTGAGGATCGCCAGGCCCATACCGAGCATGCCGAACAGATTGCCGCGGCGCGAGGTGGTTGGGTGCGAGAGCCCCTTGAGCGCTTGGATGAAGCAGACCGAGGCGATCAAATACAGGGAAGTAACCAGGTTCATGCTCATGCTTGTTGCACCTCAGCCTTGACTGCTTCGGCCTTGGCTGCCGGAGCCTTTGCTGGAGCCGCTTTCTTCTTGAACATTTCCAGCATGCGCCGGGTGACCAAGAAGCCACCAAACACGTTGACCGCCGCCAGCGCCACGGCCAGGGTGCCCATGGCCTTGCCCAGTGGGGTGACGGTGAGGGCGGCGGCGAGCATGGCGCCGACAATGACGATGGCGGAGATCGCGTTGGTCACGGCCATCAGCGGGGTGTGCAGCGCAGGTGTCACGTTCCAGACCACGTGGTAGCCGACGTAGATGGCCAGCACGAAGATGATCAGGTTGTAGATACCGTGAGAGATCAGCATGTCTTCCATTGTTTTTATCCTCAGCCGTTCTTGCGCACGATCTGGCCATCGCGGCACATCAGGCACGCGGCGACGATATCGTCTTCAAGGTTGATGTCGAACTGGCCTTCCTTAGTGAACACCAGTTTCAGGAAGTCCAGCAGGTTGCGGGCGTACAGCGCCGAAGCGTCCGCCGCGACCGCGCCGGCCAGGTTGGTCGGGCCGACGATGGTCACGCCGTTTGCGACGACCACCTGGTCGGCCACGGTCAGCGGGCAGTTGCCGCCCTGGGCGGCCGCGAGGTCAATGACCACCGAGCCCGGCTTCATCTGCGCCACGGTTTCCGCGCTCAACAGCGTCGGCGCCTTGCGGCCCGGAATCAGCGCGGTGGTGATGACGATATCTGCCAGTTTGGCGCGTTCATGCACGGCCACGGCCTGGCGTTGCATCCAGCTGGCGGGCATGGGGCGCGCGTAACCGCCGACACCGACGGCGCATTCACGCTCTTCATCGGTCTCGTAAGGCACGTCGACGAACTTGGCGCCGAGGGATTCGATCTGCTCTTTAACCGCAGGACGCACATCGGACGCTTCGATCACTGCACCCAGGCGCTTGGCCGTGGCAATGGCCTGCAAACCGGCCACACCGGCACCGAGGATCAGCACTCGAGCGGCTTTCACGGTACCTGCAGCGGTCATCAGCATCGGCATGAAGCGCGGATAGTAATGAGCGGCCAGCAGCACGGCTTTGTAACCGGCGATGTTGGCTTGCGAGGACAGCACATCCAGGCTTTGAGCACGGGAGGTACGTGGTGCAGCCTCCAGCGCGAACGCGGTGATGCCGCATTCAGCCATCTTGGCGATGGTTTCATTGCTAAACGGGTTGAGCATCCCCACTACAACGGCGCCACGCTTGAACAGCATGAGCTCATCGTCGTTAGGTGCGACCACTTTGAGGACAAGGTCAGCGCCAAAGGCATCGCTAGCCTCCCCCACACTGGCACCAACGGCCTCATAAGAGCTGTCCGAGATACTGGCTGACAAACCGCAACCTCTCTGAACAACAACTTGATGGCCAGAAGCGACAAGTTTTTTGATCGTTTCAGGTGTCGCAGCAACACGCGTTTCGCCAGCTGCAGTCTCTAATGGCACTCCGATATACAAAAAAAATACTCCCAATAATTTACTTTTCTAGACAGGTTTTTTTAGCCCAGACGTCAGTGACTAACACCTTTTTCAATCATCCGAAGTGTGCCTTTTGATGGCCCAACACGAGGAGACTTCGGATATAGTCGCTGCGGAACTCCAGAAGCAGCCGCGCGCTCAATAGCAAACAAGACCTCAAGATCAGCAAGGCCTTCTTCACCATTTGGGCTCGGCTCTACCCCTACCTGAATACACTCAGAAAAATATGAAATCTGGCCAGCGAAATGATCGAAATGCGGAAAGCTAACAAATTCACTTTCATGTGCGTTCTTGAGTTTCATCGCCATTGATGTCTCAAATCGAAACCCTGGATCCATGCATAGGGTGCCGTGTGTTCCGACGACTCTATAGGTATCAACAGAGTAGGCTCCAAAACTACAATAAAACTGGGCCATCCGATTATCTGGAAACTTCAAAGTAACAGCTATTGAGTCATCCAAGCTTGAGAAGCGAGGATCATCTGCGCGGCGAGTACTCGTCGCCGATACTTCAATAGGCTCTGCATTGAATATATGCCGCGCGGCATTCACACAATAAATACCAATATCTTGTAATGGCCCGCCCCAATTCTCGACATTCAGCCGATGATTTTCCGGATCACTTTGGAAACTAAATACTGCCGAAAAAAACAAGGGATCCCCAATACGTCCATCGCGGACTGCATCAAGTGCTGTAATCGTACCGATATCGTGATGAAGCCGGTAACTTGTCATTAAAAATACACCTGATCTCTTTGCAGTAGAGATCATCGCATCCGCATCGGGCAGCGATGTTGCTATCGGCTTCTCAACAATGACGTGCTTTCCAGCATTCGCAGCTTGAATTGCAAAAGATGCATGAAGAGGGTTTGGCAGAGCGATGTAAACTGCATCAATCAGATCGCTTTCGACCAACTCTTCGTATCCCTCATAATCGAATACGTGAGGAATATCATATTTTCGAGCCAACTCGCTTGCACGTTCAGGGCTACCTGAAACCAACGCCGTTATCTTCGAATTACCAGTAAGATTTACAGCGGGAATAAAAGCAGTTTGCGAAATCCAACCTGCCCCTACGACGGCGTATCGAATCACCTTGACCACCTCTAACTAATTATTGTCTTATGGTCAGACATGGCTAATTAAAGCCAACAAAATTGATGTACTTCTTCGACTAAATCAAGAATAGAACTCAGGCCGCTCAGCAACGCTTAGTTTAATGGTCTCGCCAGCACTTACCGACGCAACAATCCGTTCAGCTACAGCAGTAGTTACATAACCATCCCATGCGGATGCGCCATGATTTTTTCTACCCGATATCACGGTATCCACCCAGGCTCGCGACTGTGCTTTGTAAGCTGCCCTGAATCTTGGAATCCAATTACTCGGTACAAATGAAGATTGGGTTCGCATTTTATTAAGCAACGTCGATGCAAATGGTGGAAGAGCTAAAGTCCCTTCACTCCCTACTAACTCGGCCTGTACCTGATAGCCGAACTTACAGTTCATGAATAACTCCGTTGACACGATAGATCCGTTAGCCATACGGGCTACAATCATCATCGGATCCCCCTTGTCAGAGGACACGACCCTCACCGAGTCAAGCTCACTTCCCAGCACCCAGCGAGCAACATCTATTTCGTGAACGAACGCGTTTGTCACGAGCATCTCGCCCGTCATCCACTCAGGCGCAACTGGATTGCGGTGAATATTGTGAAGGATCTCTGGTGCGCCAATCACGCCTTCATCAAAGTTGGTTTTCAAATCCATATACCCTGGATCGAAACGGCGCATATAACCCACCTGCACCAGGCTTTTGCCTTTCTTAATTTCGGCTTCGACAATTATTAGCGCCTCTGCGCTTTTCATTGCCAAGGGCTTTTCACAAAAAACAGGTTTCCCTGCTTCGATACAAGCCAATACGAGTTCAAAATGCGTGGAATCAGGAGATGCGATCACAACAGCATCCACATCATACGAGTGAATTAACTCCAATGGGTCTTTGAAGACACGTCCTTTTCCGACGATATTTCGTGCCCGAGCCTCATCGTAATCGCAAACAGCAGTCAGAGTGCTGCGCGGTGTGTCCAGCGATAGAATTCTACCGTGCTCGGAGCCCATTACTCCTGCACCAATCAAACCTATAGAAGCGCTCATCTCCTAGTCCCCCAGAAACATCAACATGGATATTTTTCGGATGACAGCAAGCAGGCGCGGTTTACGCGCCCACCTCGGAATGCGTCGAAGGTTACTTAGACGGCTGCTCGATATTTTCCCACTCACCACTCACGCCGGAGTTCAAAATCGCGTCAGCAATACGCTCAATTTGAAGCCCATCGTTGAAGTTAGGCGAAGCCGGGCTCTTCTCAGCAATTGCTTTCAAGAAGTTGTACCATTCGATCGATTTAATATCGATATAACCCTGCCCCATACCAGCAACAGGCCAAAGTTTGTCACCAAACGGCTGGTGAGGGCCGGAGTAGATGGTACGGAAACCAAATACATCTTTAGGATCATCAGCGAACGCAACACGGAGCTCATTCAGGCGCTGGTAATCGAATGCAATCGAACCTTTGGTACCGTAGATCTCAAAACCAAGTTGGTTGTGATGACCCCAAGCATTACGAGTTACTTCGATAGTGCCATAGACGCCATTGGTGAACTTGATCATGGTAAGTGCGGCGTCATCCACATCGACCTTGCCACGCTCAGAGGAAGCTTGTCCGGCTGGGCCGAAGAAACGACCCGCTGGCAGCGGGCGCTCTTCGATGAAGGTTTTCACAATGGAGTTCACCGAGGAGAACTCACCTACCAACAGGCGCGCGGCGTCAATGACGTGAGTACCGATGTCACCCAGCGTACCTGAGCCAGCTTTGGCCTTGTTGAAACGCCAGGACAGTGGGAGCTCTGGATCTGCGCCCCAGTCTTGCAGGTAGTAGCCACGGAAATTCAGGATGTCGCCGATACGACCTTCATCGATCAGGCGCTTGGCCATCTGAACAGCCGGAGTATGACGATAGTTGTAGGAAACCATGGTAATCACACCGGTTTTCTCGGCAGCTGCCTGCATCTTCTCGGCATCTTCAACAGTCATGGCCATTGGTTTTTCGCACATGACATGCTTGCCTGCCAGCGCCGCAGCGATAGCGATCTCGGCGTGAGAGTCGTTCGGAGTGCAGATATCGATGATGTCGATATCTGGGCGATTTACGACATCGCGCCAGTTCGTAGTGAACTCAGAGAAACCATATTGCTTTGCTGCGTTTTGAGCCAGCTCCTCGTCGATGTCGACGATGACCTTGCGTTCAATTTCTACCGGCGCGCCGAAAAGAATTGGAACGACAGCTGTAGCAATGGAGTGGGCTTTGCCCATGAAGCCAGTTCCGATCAGCGCGACATTATACTTTTTCACGATCCATACTCCGTTGGGTCGACGTGGACGTCGTTACCCTGCTTCAGATTGAAAAAAACTCCAGACTTCAGGAAACCTAAAATCTGGCTCTCCAGCGCGGGGGCCCGCTAGTCAACCGCGCCCCCTGAAATTGAGCTCAGGCATCAAGCGGTGAAATCTTTGCGATTTCCTGCCCTAACGACACCAGTGCTCCCACATTTGCATTCAACTTGATTGTTCCGCTTACTCGAGCAACTACCTTGGTTTCCATTTTCATGGCCTCCACTAATGCAACTGCGTCTCCTACTTGTACGGTTGCCCCCTCCTCAACCAGCCATTGCTGCAACGTTCCTGGTATAGGTGCTTCCACAGAGGAAGAATCAGTCACCTCGTTCGGGCCTCGGGTGGACAATTGCGGTGAATTCGCCGCAAACAATCCAGGGGGTAAGCCAAGCTCATGCCGCTTACCGTCAATCTCGATAAAACAGCGAATGAGGTTGCTTTCCGCGGGCTCCACCCGACTAGCAGGTGCGACACCCTTGAACTCGGTTTCGATCCAAGTTGTGTAGACACCGAATTTTTCGGCGCCATTAAAAGCTGGCTCCTCAATCACAGCACGATGGAATGGAAGCACCGAAGCGACACCGCCAATCTCAAACTCCGCCAGTGCACGGCGCGCCCGATTGATTGCCTCTTCACGCGTATCACCCGATACGATGAGCTTGGCCATCATGGAGTCGTATAGCCCTGGAATCATTGACCCTGATTCCACGCCAGTATCGAGTCGAACACCCGGGCCGGACGGCGCACGGAATTTCTCTATGCGACCTGGTGTAGGCAGGAAGCCTCGACCTGGGTCTTCAGCATTGATCCGAAACTCGAATGCATGCCCGCGGACTGCAGGTGTTTCAGTGATGGAAAGCGGCAAGCCGTCTGCTATACGCAATTGCTCTACAACAATATCCACCCCGGTAGTGACCTCGGTCACAGGATGTTCTACCTGCAGCCGCGTATTGACCTCCAGGAAGGAAATTGTCCCGTTCTGAGAGAGAAGAAACTCTACGGTGCCCGCACCGACATACCCTGCATGTGCGCAAATAGCTTGTGCGGAATCATGGATCGACTGGCGCTGCTCCGAAGTGATAAAAGGGGCAGGTGCTTCTTCAACCAGTTTCTGGTTACGCCTCTGCAGAGAGCAGTCTCGAGTTCCCAAGACAACCGTATTGCCATGAGTATCAGCGAGCACTTGTGCCTCGATATGCCGCGGCTGATCCAGGAACTGCTCTGCATAACACTCGCCTCGACCAAAAGCCTCTGTGGCTTCTCGTACGGCTGAGTCAAAGAGCTGTCCAACCTCTTCAAGGTTTCGCGCTACTTTCATCCCACGACCACCGCCACCAAAAGCTGCTTTGATCGCTAGCGGAAGGCCAACCTCTTTGGCAAACTCCACCGCCTCGCGAGCGTTGGCCAACGGGCCTGGTGTGCCCTTAACCAACGGGGCACCCACAGCTTGAGCGATCCGACGGGCCTCAACCTTATCCCCCAGCGCTTTGATGACATCAGGCGATGGCCCTACCCACGCGATGCCAGCATCTAGAACTGCCTGAGCAAACTCAGCACGCTCAGAAAGGAAACCGTATCCAGGATGGATAGCATCGGCACCGGCTTTGATAGCGATATCTACAATTTTCTGAATATTGAGATACGTCTCTGCCGGACGCCCAGGGCCCAAGCCGTATGCCTCATCTGCAAGCTCCACATGGAGCGACTCGGCATCTACGTCGGAGTAAATCGCAACAGATTTAACTCCGTAATCACGTGCGGCTCGGATAACTCGGATGGCGATTTCGCCACGATTAGCGATTAGTAGCTTCTTCATCGATCAAATTCCTTAACCTGCGGATCGAAATTAGCAATCAGGTTGAAACGGACTCGCACGCCGATTGGGAGCTGTGCTGCCAAGGACAAGTGATGGTTAGCGACGACCGCAATTACTGGATATCCACCAGTGATAGGGTGATCTGCTAAAAACAGTACAGGCTGACCATTGCGTGGCACTTGAATAGAGCCTACGGAAGTTCCCTCAGATGGAAGCTCTTCTACGTTATCTCGCTCGAGTGCAGTCAACCCATAGAGCCGGACACCGACTCGGCTGGATTCAGGTGTCACTGTCCAGGGTTGCTCAACAAATGTGCGAATCGCTTCCGGTGTGAACCAATCTGTCCGTGGCCCCATGATCACATCCAGAACAACGGTGTCGGAGCCCTTTGGAAGTGATGCAACAGCAAGCGGATGAGCACTGACAGCAGAACTTGGGCCATGGGCGGGAACGATCAAATCACCAGCTTTAATCGCAGCCGGGCCTATCTTCGCCAACGTGTCTGTAGAGGACGAACCCAAAATCTCCGGAACGTCATAACCACCGCGGAGGGCAAGATAAGTGCGTACACCTGTAGATGGCGCACCCAAGTTAAGGGTTTCACCGGCATCCAGCGCGAACGGCATTTCACCGGAAATCGAAACACTCCGACCATCTACAGTAAGGATCGTAATCGGGGTTGGAGCGCCTGCTACCGCTAGCGTTTCCGGCATATCAGTTCGAAGTGAGAACCCACCATACGTGACCTCGATCGCGGCTGTAGCAAGGGGATTGCCTACTAAGCCATTCGCATTTCGCAAAGCCTCTTGATCTGCTGCACCTGACTGGGAAACGCCTTGATGGGCATTGCCCGGCCGGCCGATATCCTGGAACAGCGCTGGCCGATCGGTAGCCAAAATCCTTAAACCCTTTCCGTCCGAGCCTTGGATCACGTCGCTGTTTTCATAGGAAAACACAGGCGCAAATTCAGCCTCCGTAATGGCTTTGAACTTGACGCGATCCCCCGGGCTCAACAGTGCAGCCTTCTCCCGGTTCAAATCCCACATTGGCACGGTAGTCGTACCAAGTAGCTGCCACCCTCCTGGAGTATCCGAGGGGTAGATACCACAGAATTGGCCTGCAAGCGCAACAGACCCGGCTGGAATCCGAGTACGCGGGCTATCGCGACGAGGGAGTTCGAATGCTGGATCGTCACAAGTCATGTAGGCAAAACCGGGGGCGAAGCCGGTAAACGCCACAGTAAATGTTGCCTCGGCATGCCGCTGAATGAGCTTCTCTACTGTCCATCCCAAGTATTCGGCGACAAAGGAGAGATCCTCCCCGTCATACCTCACGGGAATTTCGACGAGCGCACCAACGCGCTCAGTCAGGGCATTTGGGGTGACTGCCGAGATCGCTTCGTAAAGATCGCGCGGTAAAACGACCAAAGGGTCATAAGTTACTGACAGCGTACGAGCGCCAGGCACAATCTCGACGATTCCTGGAATAGGAGAGCTCGAGAGAGCGTCAAACAGCTGGATGGTTGTATCGAGGTCATCCAAATCAATGAGAAACCGGTTGCTTCCAGCAGGCAGAAACTGAAGTGTCTTAGGCATCGTTAGCTACCTCTGCGCACTGAGTGAAGCTGCGGAGCTGAACATTGCTAGAAACGAAAACATCTCTCAGCACCTGAGCAGTTTCGACCGCCGCCGGGTTATCGCCATGAACGCAGATCGAACTCGCCTCTACTCGGACTAGACTCCCATCTATAGCGTCAATCAAGCCTTCACGAACCCAACGGAGCATTCGCTGCGCGATCACCTCCGGGTCATGCAAGACTGCTCCTGGGTGGCGTCGATTAACCAACGAACCGTCAGGGTTATAAGCCCTGTCAGCAAACGCCTCACAGACGACCCTGAGTCCGCTCTCACGTGCCTGCTCAACAATCGGAGCGCCAGCCAGTACGAGAAGAGTTAGCTGCGGATCTACTGCCTTGATCGCGGCAATGACATCAGCTCCCTGCCTGTGATCCTTGGCAATGGTGTTGTACAAGGCACCGTGAGGTTTTACGTAACTGATGCGAGTTCCTGCAGCAGTAGCTAGTCCTTGAAGCGCACCGATCTGATAAATCACGTCGCCAATCAACTCGGCGCTCGAAGGCTCCATTACGCGTCGACCAAACCCCACTAAATCTCGATAGCCAACGTGAGCTCCAATCGCCACACCTCGAGCAGCCGCTTCCTTCAACACCGCGAGAATTCCAGCGGGGTCGCCCGCATGAAAGCCACACGCAATATTGGCGCTGGTGACAATCTTTAACATCGATGGGTCGTCACCCATTGTCCAGGCGCCGAAGCTTTCACCGAGGTCGCTATTGAGGTCGATACTTACCATAGCCCAACACACTCATTGAAGGTCACGTTGACAAACTTCCTACTGTAATTACAGAAGGTTGTACTTCTTCATCGAAGTAGACTTGAGAAGATGACCGTATTTTTCACCGAATGCCTTCATGTTGTCCGTGTTGCCATGAAGCTCGAGCGATTTTTCATCATCCCAGATTTCATAAAACAAAAACTCGCCAGGATTTTCTTGCGACACATGCAAGTCGTACTTAACGAAGCCAGGCTCGGTCTTGGCGTAACTAACCAGCTCGAGCAGAGCTTTCTGCAGCTCTGCTTCCTTGCCAGGCTGAGCATAAGTCACTGCAACAATAAACAGTTTACCTTTCATTTACTTCACCTTTTTCGTTAATGTTTGCAAATCACGCAATCTCAATAGCGACCGCAGTCTTAATTGAATTTGCAATAAAACAACCTTTATGAGCTCGATGATGTAGACGCTCAAGCGTTTGGCGATCGGGTTGCTTAGCTGATGAGAACTCGACTTTCGGCCGTAGTACTATTTGAGAAACCCAGAACCCACCTTCAGCGCGCTTGTTAACGAACCCTTTCGCGGAATCGCTGTAACTGCTAACCACATACCCCTGCCCTTCGCAAATGGCCAAGAAATAAAGCATATGGCAGCTAGCGAGCGCACTTACCAACAACTGTTCTGGATCTGCCTTCTCAGGTGAGCCCATGTAATCGGCTGCCGCAGAGGCCGGGATAGTAATTTCCTCGCCAATGTGAACTTCTAGGTCGCGACTGTAGGTATCCGCTTTTTCAGGATGTTGCGCGGCGACCCATACGACTTCAGCATTGTGCTCTGACATACACCACCGTTCTTACAAATTATTCATTAAGCGACTGAGAGATTTGGTACATCTGCCGGAATATCCGTCACAAGCATGTAACCTGGCTCATGAGTAATCGCGATATCAACACCGGCTTGTTTAATCGCCATTTGAGGCGTAACGCCACATGCCCAGAACCCAAAGATGTCTCCATCACGATAGACTGGCGCATCACCGAAGTTAGGATTGTCGATGTCTTCGATACCGATTTGGGCAGGGTCTCCAATGTGTACTGGAGCGCCGTGAGCAAGCGGGTACTGGTTCGACAGAACAATCGCATCAATCGCATCTTTCGGCCGGAAGGCTCTCATCGACACAACCATGGATCCCTTGAATGGGCCATATTCCTTGGTTGGCAGATTAGTCACGTACATGGGCACATTACGATTAGCACTGATGTGGCGAATTTCGATACCTGCATTGAGAATAGCGTTTTCAAATGAGAACGAGCATCCCAACGCAAAAATGACAAAGTCATCACGCCAGACATCAAGCAGGTTATCTACAGTTTCGGTGTGAACACCGTTGCGATAGATACGATAACGGGCGACATCAGTACGGATGTCAATTTGCCCAGCGCTCGGAAGGCCTGGGTCACCAGGCGCGCCCATCGCTACGAGCGGGCAGCTCTTCGGATTCAGATCGCAGAAGACTTTGAAGTCGTCAGCAAATCGCTTCGGCAGAATCATGAGGTTCGCTTGCATGAAGCCGTCAGCAAACCCACTGGTCGGCGCGCGCAAGCTACCATCGCGAATCAACTGCCGTACTTCGGCAGCGGTTTTCGCTTGCATTTCTTTGATCGGATCCATGATGGGATTCCTACCGTTATAATTTTAAGTGCTTACTTCGCTTGAAGTACGGCAACCATGGCTTCCGCAATGGCTACATCAGCTTCTTCAGGCCCACCTGAAACACCCACACCGCCTACTACATTGCCATTCACAGTCACTGGAAGACCGCCACCAAAAACCACGAATGGCCGCGCGCATGAGCGCTCAATGCCATACAACTCTTGGCCTGGCTGAGAGAGCGACATCCAAGTGTCGGATGACTTTCGCAAAGCTGCCGCGGTATAAGCTTTGTTATTGGCGATCTCAATCGTGCCGAATGCAGCATCCTCTACACGAGCAAATGCAACCAGGTGGCCGCCTACATCAACAATTGAAAGCGACGAACGTTGATCCAGCTCTTTAGCTTTCTGAATCCCTGCTTGAAGAGCTACCATGGCCACTTCATGAGTAATCAGTACAGTCATTTAAAAGCTCCAGTATCAGTTGTAAGCGCCACCGCAAACGTTAATTGCTTGCGCGGTTACGTAAGAGGACTCATCCGATGCCAGGTATACAAAAAGCGGCGCCACTTCATCAGGTGCAGCTTCGCGGCCCAGCGGGATCAAGGACTTAACCAGCGACTCCTGCTTCTCTTTACCACCAATAAAGTCAATGACAGGATCATTGAAAGGGGTATTGATCCAACCCGGGCATACCGCGTTAACTCGAACACCGTCTTTTGCGAGTTCAATGGCCAACGTAGTGGTGAGTCCAATCACTGCGGACTTGGACGAGGAGTAGCAAGAAAGCCCTGGTGCACCACGTTTACCCGCAAGCGAAGACATCAAAACAACGGAAGACTTCTTAGCCTCACGGAGGTATTTGAGCGCTTCCCGAATGAAGACAAAGTTAGCCCTAACATTGATGGCATAGACCTTATCCCACGCCTCAGTAGAAAACACTTCAATGCGGCCGGAAAGCTGAATGCCGGCATTCAGACAGAGAGTGTTAATCCCACCCATCCATCCAGAGGCGTCGTTCACCACGTCACGAATTTGGGACTCACTGCTCAGGTCAGCACGGAAAAACTTAACCACTTCAGGGAATCGTTTTTCAACTTGTGCACCACGCTCTGCATCAATATCGATCACTGCTACTTTGGCGCCTTCTGCAACGAAAGACTCCAAGATAGACAACCCGATATTAGCTACGCCACCCGTTAAAAGAACGAGCTTGCCCGTCAAGCGATTGGCCATATAAACCTCGCAAACTTTCAAAATTCTCTGTTTATCATCAGCATGTAAAAACACGCTGATGATCACTTAAAACTAAAGAGACTTGCTGATATTAGCCAAGATAATGGAGTTAACTTCTGAAGACGCCTCCATTTGCGGCATATGACCAACACTTTCAATAACACTCAACTTCGCATTGGAAGGAATTTGCGAAGCTTCTGGCAGAGGAACAATCTTGTCTTTATCGCCCCAAATCAATGCGACTGGGCCAGAGAAGTCAGCAAGAGTTCCACCAATCGAATGACGTTGCACGTCGCCATCAACAATCGTATCCCTGATAGCTGCGAGCGCTTCCGGCACACCCTCGAGACGCTTGAAGCGAAGGGTGCCCTCAATCATGTCGTTGCTAATCTTCGAAGGATCGGCAAGCAGACGCTCCAACACATCCTTCAACGGCTTACGACGCTCTGCCGTGATGAAGTCATCCAGGAAGTCCTTGTTGATATCCTTGCTGAGGCCAACAGGAGCGATCAGCGTTATCGAGGCAACCCGGTTAGGCTGATGCGCTGCGATAGCAGCTGCTACAGCGCCGCCAAACGAATGCGCTACCAAATGCAATTTTCCAGGAGCAGATACCTCAAGCGCTCGCTCAACCGAACCGACCAGACTTTGGAAAACATCATCACCCTGAATAGGCGTAGAGGCGCCATGACCAGGTAGATCTACCGCGACGACTCGATGCTGTTGGGCGAACGCGTCCTGGTTGAACAGCCAAGTAGAAACGTCACCACCGAAACCATGCAGCAACACTACGTTGCTGTCCGACTCGGCACCAAGAGTAAGAACATTAACCACCGCCCCATTGCCCACATCGATCACTCTGATCGACGCTCCATTCGGGTCTGCTTCTTCTTCCGCGCCATTCGCGCCAGCGAAAGAAGCAAT
The DNA here is from genome assembly GCF_058802345.1 of Pseudomonas sp. GW822-FHT02D10. Taxonomy (NCBI): domain Bacteria; kingdom Pseudomonadati; phylum Pseudomonadota; class Gammaproteobacteria; order Pseudomonadales; family Pseudomonadaceae; genus Pseudomonas; species Pseudomonas sp. GW822-FHT02D10. The sequence goes on along the minus strand of NZ_JBXAOB010000006.1, from coordinate 67,287 downwards.
GAACGCATCAATATCTTCATCGCTCACAGAGGCATCAGCAATCACGCCAACCAGAGCACCAACCGGCGCAGTTTCGCCGACCTCTACTACAATGCGGCGCAGGATGCCGCTCGCCGCTGACTCAACCGCGTTAGTCGTCTTGGTAGATTCGACTTCGATAATTTCCTGACCGCGTGAGACCTGGTCACCCTCAGCAACCAGCCAATCGCTAACGATCCCCTCGGTCATAGTCATCCCCCATTTGGGGATAGTTACAGCTTCAATCGACATGTCTCTTACCTCTCGATGATCGACTTGACCGCCTTGATGACCGCGTCCGCATTTGGCACATAAAGGTCTTCAAGGTTGGGGGCGTAGGGGACAGGCGTATGAGGCGCAGTAACCATTTTGATAGGCGCACGAAGCGAGTCGAAGCATTTATCAGCGAGCATTGCGGAAATGTCAGCTGCCATACCACAGCGGGGAGTGGCCTCGTCAACAATGACGACTCGACCGATCTCCTCGGCAAACTCGATCAGCGTGTCTTCATCGAGGGGCGAAGTGGTACGAGGATCAATCACACATGCAGAAATGCCATCCGCCTGAAGTTTCCGAGCAGCTTCTTCTGCAATTTTAACCATCCGACCGATGGCAACGATCATCACATCCTTACCATCGCGCACGACTTTGGCTTCACCAAACGGCACGGTGTACGAACCATCGGGCACTTCACCCATGGTGTCGTACAGCATCTTGTTCTCTAGGAAAATGACTGGGTCATCGTCACGCATAGCTTGAAGCAACAAGCCTTTAGCATCGTAAGGGTTCGACGGTATAACAACTTTCAACCCTGGAAAGTGCGTGAAAATCGGGTAGAACGCCTGGGTATGCTGTGCTGCAGAGCGAGTACCGGCCCCGTAGGTAGCTCGGATCACCAACGGAGTTCGGGCGCGACCACCGAACATGTATCGAAACTTCGCGATCTGGTTGACGATTTGGTCTAAACAAACGCCCGCGAAGTCCACAAACATCAGTTCCGCGACGGGGCGCATACCAGTCAGAGCCGCGCCTGCCGCAGCGCCGATGAAAGCAGTTTCACTGATCGGGGTATCGCGAATTCGCTCGGGGCCGAATTCACCAAGCAGACCACGCGTCACACCGAAGGCGCCACCCCAAGCATCCTTGACACCATTGCCACCGGCACCACCAGTCAGGTCTTCACCCATCATGATCACACGTGGGTCGCGAGCCATTTCCAGGCGGAGAGCATCGTTCAACGCCTGACGGAAAGAAATTTTAGCCATTGAAGCGCTCCTTACACGTACTTCACGTAGACGTCAGTGGTTAGTGCAGATGCCGGTGGGAATTCCGAGTTACGAGCGAATTTCACAGACTCATCGACAGCAGCGATTACCTCTGCATCAATTGCCTCAAGCGCAGAACCTTTAACAAGATCCTCAACAGAAACTTTGTTGCGGAACTTGATTAAGCAATCTTGTTCCTGACGCATGATTTTCTTTTCTTCAGGAGTACGGTAAGTATCCGGATCTCCACTGTAGTGGCCGTAGTATCGAGGAACATGGACATGGAGTAGCGACGGCCCGCCACCTGCACGTGCTCGCTCGATGGCTTCACCGGCGGCGGTATAGACCTTGAACACGTCTGTTCCATCAACCTCCGCAGATGGAATGTCATACCCCTCAGCACGGCGCACGAAACTACCGGCCGAAACGAACTCGTTCGCTGTAGCCTCACCAAATCCGTTGTCTTCAATAACGAAAATGATGGGAAGCATCCAGATCTTAGCTAGGTTGAGACTTTCGGCCATCGCGCCTTCGTTCATGGCTCCGTCACCGGCAAAAGCGATAGCTACGCGATCGGTCTTCCTCAGTTTCGCGCTGAGTGCCGCTCCGCAGGTAATTGGCGCACCGCCAGCCACAATACCGTTAGCACCCAACATTCCCTTGCGCAGATCGGCAATATGCTGAGAGCCACCCTTACCACCGCAAGTACCTGTTACGCGGCCAAACAGCTCAGCCATCATCGCGTTGATATCGCACCCTTTGGCAATGCAATGACCATGGCCACGGTGAGTCGAGGAGATATAGTCCTCATCCGTCAGATGCATACAGACGCCTACAGCGCTTGCCTCTTGGCCTGCATAGAGATGGGTACTTCCAGGAATATCCCCAGTCCCCATCTCAGTGATGACGCGCTCTTCAAAAGAACGGATGGTCTGCATAGTTCTGTATGCTTCGAGCAGTCGCTCGCGGGGCAAATGTAGCGAGAACATTCCACTTCTCCTCATTTGAATACTTGGTTACTTATACTTCTTCTAGTTTGGCAACTGCCGGAAATGTCCTAAAACTCTCATCAATCAGACGCATGAGGAGCAATACGAGCACGCTTCCGGCCACCTGCCTCTTGTTATCAATCCTCGCTCGGAAGACTGATAACGTCCAATTGCGATTATGGATTGCCTCAGATAACGTGCACCTATCACACGCTTCTCAAGGGAAAGGAGTGCTGTAAGCTTCGCGTAGGTAGACACTCCCCAGCCATTTTGATGTAACGTGTCTACTCCGGCACCTGCAGGCCAGGCGACAGCAAACAAGAGGCCAGCCATGATCGATCTAAGAAGCCTACAAACCTTCCATGCAGTCGCACTGCTCGGCGGTTTCCACAAAGCAGCAGAGAAATTGCATACCTCACAGCCAGCCGTCTCAGCTCGCATTGCACAGCTGGAACAGCAGCTCAAGGGGCGCTTATTTGAACGAGATAAACGCGGTTGCTATCTGACGACGCAAGGGCGCGAATTACTCAATTATGCGGAACGCATGCTTGCTCTTGAGACAGAGATGGTAGAAGCGGTCGCGGGGAGAAAAGGCTTAAGTGGCACGGTGAGCCTGGGCGCATCAGATACGATCGTCCACACTTGGCTATCTGACCTTCTCAAGCTACTTAATCAAGAGTACCCAGAAATCACATTAGATGTTGTGGTAGACAGTACCGCCAGCATGACTGCGGGGCTGACAGATTGCACACTAGATATTGCACTGCTCATGGGCCCAGTTAATGCTGGTAATACGGAAAACCTCCCTCTCTGCAATTATCCGATAAGCTGGATAAAATCTCCTGATCTAGAAATTACCAGCGATCCTCCAAGTCTGTCCGAGTTGGCCGCATATCCGATCATCACGTTTGCGAGGAGCACTCGCCCCTATTGGCAGCTCAAAGAGATGTTTGCGCGCGAAGGAGTCCATAAAGCAAGGCTATTCTCGAACTCCTCCCTTTCTTCGATCGTCCGTATGGCCATTGATGGCATAGGCATCGCCGCGATCCCTGAACATGTTGTGCCTGAAGAAATTGCTAGCGGAAAGTTGCACGTTATTGAGACGTCCTACGAGATGCCTGTTATGTCCTTCACAGCGAGTTTCACCGAACGCGCCGATATGCCTCTGAACCGCATCGTGGCCCAGCTCGCGCAAAAGGTGGCAGCTGCTTACTGGCGAGTATAGAGACCTATTAAGAGCTGCCAAGAACGACGCTCTTGACCCTCATGAAAACTAAGCCGCTATGCGTATCTTGATGATGTGCTGACGCGGCTGCCAGTTCAACGTGCCAGTGAAATTGGTCAACTCCCAACCATCAGTGGATGTGCCCAGAGTTTAGTAAGGTCAAGTCGGCGCACGCTACTCCCCTGCTACGCCCCCATCCAAACCCCCACCGTGGGCGCTTTAAACCAGCGACTAATGGGTTCGCCTGTGATGGGCGTCCGGTGCGAAATTGCGCTTCACCTGACCAGTCGTTTGCATTCGTTCTGACCAGCGATTGCATCGGATTTGACCAGTACGCTTTGTCACCATGAGCGGCAGCGAACAGCCCAAAAACATACGGTGGCGACTCAAATCTAACGATCTATCCAGCCTGCCAGCCGATTCTGTTGAAAAAGTAGGCTTCGGTGCTCACCGCAAAAAAGTACGCGACTGAGATTGAAACCTGTGTTTTGCGCAGAAGTTTCATAACTCGGATTTCACGTAGCAGCGTGCAAAGGAGCGGCGTGCATGCTGGCGGCGAGCCTCAGAGAAACAAAATCGGCAAAAATACTGGTGGTGGGCGCTGGTGGTACAGCGCAGGAGATCATTTCTATGGCCAAGCTTGAGCCCGGGTGGCGCTTCACTGCAGTTGATCCATCCAGGCCGATGCTAGAGGCAGCGAAGCCGCAGTTAGAGGCAAACAACTTGCTTGAAAGAACGGTAATGCTTCTTGGATATGTTGAAGACCTGGTAGCAGACGAGTCTTACGACGCAGCCACACTTATCGGAGTACTCCATCATCTCGAAGGGGATGATATCAAGCGACAAATTCTACGATCCGTTCGGGCTCATCTAAAACCGGGTGCACCGCTGATTGTCGCGGGGAATCAATATTCTTACGCCAGTCAGCCGTTACTGCTGGCAGCCTGGGGGCAGCGATGGCGACAGCATGGAGCCAGCCCGGATGAAGTGAAGTTCAAGCTAGGGAAAATCCTTCAGGGCGCTGATCCTCCACATTCCGAGGAGGCAGTTCAGAAGCTATTGCATGACGCCGGATTCGGGAACGCTACCCGCTTCTTCAGCAGCCTGTTCTGGGGTGCCTGGTTGACCTGCAAAACGGTATGACCATAGAGGTGCGTGGCTATCTCTGGCAGTAAGCTGCCTTCCTCGAAAGGCATCTTTAGGTCATTTTCTGCCGATAATATGCACGAACCGTCCTGGTCAAATCCGATGCAAATGACGGGTCAGGTCGAATGCAAATGGATGGGTAAGTCCGCGCAATTACTCACCCGGAAAGCGTGGATGGCTGAGTCAGATCAGCGCATGTTAATGAGTATGGACGTGCCCCTACCCCATTCCACTCAAACGAATAAACGTGATGGTGGCACCATTGGGAACATGGCGGTGCCCATGCATCAGTGGTAGGTGCTGATATTCTTGCGAGTGGGTTTCAGAATAGGAGAAGCCATACCCAGCTTCCATTAGGACAGCGACTGCCCAAAACGACAATGCGACGGGCTCGCTCATAACCGGGATTTCTGTGACTGTCCGCACAACGAGGGAATCCACAACGGAAATGCTCCATACCTTTCGATATGGAGCATTTTTTACATCGCGTAGGTCGCTAGTTTTACGCCGCCTGCTTAGGCTGCAATTTGACTAGGATCATGGATGACTACGACCCAACCTTTCATAAACTGCTGGACGATTGCGCTTGAAGTATTGAGCAAGCGCCATGCCCGCAAAAAGTACACCTACCAAGCAATACAGCAACCAGGTGCGTTCTCCAGGCTCTCCACCTACCAACAGATCAAAGCGGTAGGCAACCAGACCAACGAGACCGATGAAGAATACCGACGAGATTGCTGGAGCCAAAAATGCTTTTGCGAAACTGATGCCTTCGTACCGACCTTTACGCAGGTACCACGTCAGGGAGGACAGGTTGACCACAGTCATCAAAATGATGACACCCGAGGTTCCCACACCAGAAAGTTGGCCATAGAGCAGCTCAGGCTTTGCCCCAATGACAATGAATGGAAACAGTACCAGGAGCACCATAATGGAGACTGCCATTGAAGAAGCGAAAGGCGAGCCGTGCTTAACGTGGATTCTGCTTAACGGCTTAGGCAGTGCACCATCTGTTCCCAAATTAAAGAGGTAACGAGTCAGAACGTTATGAGTCGACAGCGCGGAAGCGAAAGCCGATGAGAGGACTAGGACAGTGACTATCATCTGGAGCCGAGGATCAATGAATTTACCAAAGGCGTTGGAAAACATCGTAGCCGGGGAGTCGGTTGCAACAGCCTGAGCGCTTGGGCCATAGGCCATGATCAGTGCATATACGCAGATGGTATACATGGCTCCGATAAACAGGATGGAACCATAGGTTGCACGAGGAATGGTCTTATCGGGATCCTTTACCTCATCACGATAAAGAGCTGTCGCCTCGAAGCCCATGAAGAAAGACACAACAAACAGCATAGAGAATGGAATGTTGACGCCCGGCTTAGAAAGCTCACTTGTAGAGAATGGTGCCATTGCAGTCAGAGTGTTATCGCCACCTACCTGCAGCACACCGAATGAGAAGCCCAAGCAAACTACAATTTCGGCCAACATTACCCACAACAGTACCTTGGCTGATAACTCAACATGCAGATAGCCAAGAATACCAACTACCGCCCAACAACTTAGCGCGTACACATACCAGGGAAATGCCGAGCCGGTTAAAGTTGTTTGAAGTTCAGTGCATGAAACACCAAAATATGAAGTAACACCAGCAAGCAGCACAAAATATGAGACTGCAGCCGTCAAACCAGCGCCAAGCCCTGCCGATTTACCTAACCCATAGCTAATAAATGAATAAAAGTCCCCGGAACGCTTCACAGCATTATTCAATGTAATGTAACCAATACCAAACAGTAACATCATCACCGAAACAAAAACGAAAAGTAGTGGGCTACCCACTCCACCAAACATTAAAGATACAGGTATATATCCAGCCACCGTAGTCAGTGGCGCCGAGAACGCCAAGACCGTCATCGCCAAGCTTAAAGCTCCCATATTCCCTGATAATTTCTTCTGGGGGGTAACGGTTTCGCCGAGGCCCTCAGCAGCACCGATATTTATAGCCATTTCCTTTCTCCTGCGAAATAGTGGGCGAAAAACCTTGGTAATAGACAGTGTAAAGTTATTACTCGCGGCCATACGCCACAGCTTTTGTTATTTTTTGGATACTCGGCTTAGTGCACACAACTCGTTATTGTTCACTGGCAATCCGTGAAAAAAATCCAGTGATCCAATCAACATTCAACATCATGTTGAGCGTGCTCATCGCGCTGTGGATCATCGTCGCGCCGGCTACCGATAACGTCAAATTTTCATTAACGATTTCAACTGATAATCAGATTTTATCAGTCAACGGGGATGCCGCTATCAACCTTAGGTTAGCAAGCCTTCCTCGCTTCTACTCAGTCGCCCGACATCCCGGCGACAACCTCGCTACATGTGCCTTCAGCTAGATTGGTGGCAACCTCTGAAGCAAGGCTTACCATCCTTAGAGTGGCAGGAGAGGCGTTGTTCATGTGCCATCTGTACACCACCATGGGCGGAGGCGGTGTGACCGGCAGGATCTCGAGTTCGCCGCGCCCAAGCTCCTCGGCAACCAGCAATGCCGGGATTACTCCAACCCCGATGCCATTGCGAATGAGGGCGATCAAAGCAGAAATGGAGGGCGTGCTGGAAAGCTGAATTTCTGTTGGATTGATACCGTATTTGAATGCCATACGCTGGACGGTACGTGTGGCTTCATCGTGCGGTGCGGTATTGCTCATCGGTGTCAAAATCTGGTAAGCAAAAATCGACGACTCATCCCTCATCTCTTTAATCAGCCCAGCCTTCGCCACCCAGTTGGTTTCTAGTGAAATCATTTTTTCTGAAATCGCATAGGGGTTTTGAGGTTGTCGATCCAGGGACAACACTAAATCAAGCTCTCCCCTATTGAGTTGCTCGAGCAGATCCGCGGTGAGCCCCACCACCCAACTAACCGAAATTTTTTTGAATTCTGCCTCAATTCGTTTCACTAGCTCAGGCAAAAGCGTATAAACCGCAGCTTCAATCAGACCAACTCTAACGACCCCGCCCACCTCATTCGCTTCTAACGCCGCAGTTCGAAACTCATTCAACGCCGAAATAGCTGCTTCTGCATAAGGAAGTAGACGCCGTCCGACATCCGTTAGCACGAGTACTTTGTGATCAGAAGTGAAGAGTTCGACACCCAGCTGTTCCTCAAGACTCTTAACACGCATAGACAAAGCAGAAGGAGTTGCATGCAACCGATCCGCTAATTTCCTCAGGTGCGGCATATGCGCGAGCTCAACAAAAGTTTCTAACAGCTTAATGTTCACTTTACTTCTCCAGCAGCTGTTCAATTTTGCTTAACAGGAACACTTAGTATTTCTGAATTTACAGAATTCTTAGCCTGTTCATACACTCGACGCAGAGTTAACAGAAATGCCATCAACACTTGGAAACCAATATGTCCAGTATCGAAAAAGGCGCACGACCAGTCCCTCCTACGCTCAATGACATCCAGGAGGCAGCTCATCGGATTAAGGGCTTCGCAATCCGCACCCCGCTCTTGGAAAACCGAGAACTCAATGAGATTGTTGGTGGCCGCCTGATTTTCAAACCTGAAGTCTTGCAACGAACGGCATCCTTTAAGTTTCGTGGTGCGTGCAACCGACTGCTTCAGCTGTTTCCAGAACAACAACGCGCTGGAGTCGTAGCCTTTTCGTCAGGGAATCACGCGCTTGCAACCTCTGAAGTAGCTCGGATCCTGGGAATACCCGCCACCATCATCATGCCGGCAGACGCCCCTCAAGCCAAGGTAAAGGGTGCAAGAGCCAATGGTGCGACAGTAATTCTTTACGATCGTAAAAAAGACGACCGTGAGGCGATCGGCGCGGAAATAGCTAACCGAACCGGAGCAACGATTGTTCCTCCGTACGATGATCCTTACGTCATCGCAGGGCAAGGTACCGTCGGCCTGGAGATCATGGAAGACCTGGACGCATTCGGAATCGAAGCCGACAGCGTCCTTGCCGCCTGCAGTGGTGGTGGCCTTATTGCCGGTCTAGCAACCGCAGTTCGTGCGAAGAGTTCGCGGACTCAAGTCTATGCAGTTGAGCCTCAAGGCTTCGATGAACTCGCTCGCTCTCTCGCAAGCGGTAAGCGCGAGCGTAACGCTCCCGATGCTAAATCCATCTGTGATGCATTGCAGGTAGTCACTCCAGGTGAGCTGACATTCGACATCAACCGCCGACTTCTGGCCGGTAGCCTGGTTGTCAGTGACGACGAGGTGCGCAAAGCCATGCGGGTCGCCTACGACAAACTGAAGTTGGTACTCGAGCCAGGTGGTGCTGTTGGCTTGGCAGCAGCCCTTGAACAACGCATTCAAACACGCGATCGGACGACCATGATTGTCCTGAGTGGCGGCAATGTCGATCCCGAGCTCTACGCCGAAATCCTGACCGCCCAGTAATGCCAATGTCCTCTCTAACCGCGAAAGGGATTAGAAGAAATGTTAAAGCCTGAAAGTGCACGCTATCAGCGAGTGTCACAGACCATCGATGAATTCATGAAGATCGACTTCACAGGCGTCGGTCTGATTTCGAATCTGTATGCCGCGTTGCAGAAAAACCAACCTGGTTATTGCTGCATGGGTGCTGCAGAACGCTTGGTGGAGGCTGCACGCTCTAAGCCAAATCAGCCGATCGTTATTGCTACGGGCTTCCCCGAAGGTGGCGGTGTTCCCGAGACTGATGGCCCCATTGGCGCAGCTCTCCTTGCCCGAGCGTTGTTTCTGGGTCTCGGTGTAATGACCGTGATTGTGATCGACGAAGATTGGGTCGAGATGATGGAGGCCACATGTCGAGGCGCGGGGCTGGCCCCACGACTGCTGCCGGCCTCCGGAAAGGCCGAAGTTATTGAGTATCTACGCCCGATCTATATCAAACCGGTTTCGAAGGAGAAAAACGCCTGCCATCGAGCTGCGGATAACCTGCTAGACATTACGCAACCTTCCCTGCTGCTTTCGATCGAGCGTCCTGGCTGTAACTCGAACGGCCTTTACCACGGCCTCGGTGGCCGACCATTGGATGGCATGGTTGGTGACCTTGATTACTTGTTCAACAAGGCGAAATCTCGCGGAATCATGACGCTTGGCATTGGAGACGGTGGCAATGAACTGGGCATGGGCGTAATCGCTAAGGAACTCCCGACCTTCTCACCAAAAGCTGTGGATTGCGGAACCCCGGGACGTGGCGGTGTAGGCGCTGTCACAGCAGCAGACTGGCTCGTGATCTCGAACATCTCCAACTGGGGCGCTACGGGTATCGTGGCAGCGCTTTCGGCTCTTCTCGAGAATCCAGTTGTTTTCCATGAGCCAGAGATTGAAACGCGAAGCACCGAACTTTGCATTGCTCACGGTGGCGTCGATGGAATGTTCATGGGGCCTGAGCCGGCACACGACGGCATCGCCATGCGTGAGTACGAAGGAATGGTGAGATCTCTGCGCGGTAGCGTCATGCGTGCGATGGGGCACTCAATTAACTGGAAAGGCGATCAAGGCGACTGGAGGCAGATCAAATGAGTTACCGCACTTTTACCGAAGCACTTAAAGAGCTGAATCTGGAATTGCCGCTTTCCAACGCTCCCTGCGGCAGTTACGTCCCAGCGGTCAAGGCCGGCGACTTACTGTTCGTTGCTGGGCAGGCGCCACGCGTAAATGGTGAGCTCAAGTTTTCCGGGCGGGTTGGTCGAGATCTGACCGTGGAGCAGGGTCGTGAAGCAGCGCAGCTTTGCGCGCTTAACATTCTGGGCCACCTAGCCCAAGCCACTGGCGACGACCCATCCAAAGTGGTGACGGCCGTGAGGTTGGCAGGCGTGGTCAATTGCGCAAAGGACTTCACCGCGCATTCTCAGGTACTCGATGCTGCCTCTGATCTCATAGCAAAAGTACTGGGAGCCTCGGGACAACACGCCCGGATTGCAACTGGTGCCTCTTCCCTACCATCGGGTATGGCCGTTGAGATCGAAGCTATCTTCCAGCTGAAGTGACAATCTGGGGCGGCTAATCACCGCCCCCTTTTCACGCTGAGCTGCGCCATCACAGCCAGTAATCAGGATGCTGATAAACACCCTTCAAGTAGTCTATAAAATGCCTGACCTTCGCCGGCAGAAATCTCTGCTGAGGATAAACCGCCTGGATGTCGTAGTCATTCAAGGCGAACTCATCCAATACCGTAACAAGCTCGCCACTCTCCAGTTCTCTGCGAATCTCCCAGATTGAACGCCAGCCAATTCCCAGCCCCTGCCTCATCCAAGAAAAAAGTAACTCACCATCGTTGCATGCCAGGTTCCCATTCACTCGCATAGCAATTTGTTTTCCATCCCTTTGGAACGTCCATCCCCGCGGCTGACCGCCCTGTAATGTGAAGGCCAGGCAGTTGTGATTTGAGAGCTCCTCCAAGGTTGTCGGCCGACCATGTTTAGCAAAATACTCAGGCGTACCGCACACCACTCTTCGGTTGGTAAATAGCTTTACGGCGACATAGTTGGGGTCGGTTACCCAGCCAATTCGAATGCTGAGGTCGTAGCCCTCCCCGACCAAATCAACAAGGCTATCCGTGAGGTTGAAAGACAGTTTGAGATTTGGAAATTTCTCATGGAAACCCAGCGCATGAGGAGCTACGTGCAGCCTTCCAAATGCAGCAGGCGCAGAGACTAGCAGGTTGCCCGAGACGAGCTTGGCGCTGTTGCTGATGCTCGCCTCCATGTCATCGAACTCTCGCACCAAATACTTTGCCCTTTCCAGCAGCTGCTCTCCCAGCTCTGTCAGATGCAGGCCTCGAGTCGACCTGTGCATGAGTTTTACCCCCAGCCGTTTCTCGAGCGAATCCAGCCTCCTTCCCAGCATCGCGGGGGTGACACCCTCGCTGAGGGACGCTGCAGCAAAACTGCCTTTCTGGGCGATCTGAATGAAGCTTTGGAGTTCTGTTAGACGCGCCATTCGATACCTTTTATATCGGCAGAAACTAATTTATGGGGCTTCAAGGCCTGCACGTGCTGCTCCACACTGGAATTCAGTATAAAAATATTGTTATTCCGGAGGAATTGCTATGCCGAAGATGAGAGCAATTGACGCAGCCGTTCTGGTAATGCGCCGTGAAGGGGTTGATACCGCTTTTGGCATCCCTGGTGCCGCCATCAACCCGCTGTACTCCGCCCTGCAAAAGGTCGGCGGCATCGATCACGTCCTCGCCCGCCACGTTGAAGGCGCGTCGCACATGGCCGAGGGCTACACCCGCACCAAGGCCGGCAACATCGGCGTGTGCATCGGCACTTCCGGCCCTGCCGGTACTGATATGGTCACCGGGCTCTACAGCGCCTCGGCCGACTCGATCCCGATTCTCTGCATCACCGGCCAAGCACCCCGTGCCCGTATGCACAAGGAAGACTTCCAGGCAGTCGACATCACCAGTATCGTCAAACCGGTTACTAAGTGGGCAACCACCGTTTTGGAACCGGGCCAGGTGCCTTACGCGTTCCAGAAAGCCTTCTATGAAATGCGCTCCGGCCGCCCAGGCCCGGTGCTGATCGACCTGCCGTTCGACGTGCAGATGGCGGAAATTGAATTCGATATCGACGCTTACCAGCCGCTGCCAGTGGCCAAGCCAGCCGCTACCCGCGTTCAAGTAGAAAAAGCCCTGGCACTTCTCGATCAAGCCGAGCGCCCATTGCTGGTGGCCGGTGGCGGCATCATCAATGCCGATGCTAGCGACCTGCTCGTGGAGTTTGCCGAGCTGACCGGCATCCCGGTCATCCCTACCCTGATGGGCTGGGGCACCATCCCTGACGATCACCCGCTGATGGTCGGCATGGTCGGTCTGCAAACCTCGCACCGGTATGGCAATGCCACGATGCTGAAATCCGACGTGGTGCTGGGCATCGGTAACCGTTGGGCCAACCGTCACACCGGTTCGGTCGACGTCTACACCGAAGGCCGTAAGTTCATTCACGTCGACATCGAAGGCACACAGATCGGCCGCGTGTTCACCCCGGATCTGGGCATCGTTTCCGACGCCGCTGCCGCGCTGACCGTGTTCATCGAAGTTGCTCGCGAATGGCAAGCCGCGGGCAAGCTGAAAAACCGCAACGCCTGGCTGCAAGACTGCCAGCAGCGCAAAGCCAGCCTGCAACGCAAGACTCACTTCGACAATGTACCGGTCAAGCCGCAACGAGTTTACGAAGAGATGAACCAGGTGTTCGGCAAGGACACTTGCTACGTCAGCACCATCGGTCTGTCGCAGATTGCCGGCGCGCAGTTCCTGCACGTCTACAAGCCGCGTCACTGGATCAACTGCGGCCAAGCCGGCCCGCTGGGCTGGACGATTCCTGCTGCACTGGGCGTGGTCAAGGCCGACCCGACTCGCAAGGTTGTCGCACTGTCAGGCGACTACGACTTCCAGTTCATGATCGAAGAACTGGCGGTGGGTGCGCAGTTCAACCTGCCGTACGTCCACGTATTGGTGAACAACTCGTATCTCGGCCTGATTCGCCAAGCGCAACGCGGTTTCGAGATGGACTTCTGTGTTCAGCTGGCATTCGAAAATATCAATGCCCCGGAGCTCGATGGCTATGGCGTAGATCACGTGGCCGTTGTGGAAGGACTTGGTTGTAAAGCGATTCGCGTACACGAGCCTTCGGAGATTGCTCCTGCACTGCGGGAAGCTCAGCAGATGGCGGAAAAATTCCGCGTTCCAGTCGTAGTTGAGATCATTCTTGAGCGCGTGACTAACATCGCTATGGGTACAGAAATCAATGCGATCAATGAATTCGAAGAGCTTGCGGTTACTGCCGATGACGCCCCCACTTCGATTCTGCCATTGAATCAAAACTAAGTTTTCAGCAGAAGGAAAGCCCCATGCTCCGTATAGCCGCCAACCTCTCGATGCTGTTCACCGAACATGAGTTTTTAGCTCGTTTTAAAGCCGCATCTGATGCTGGATTCAAAGGAGTCGAGTACCTCTTCCCCTATGACTTCAGTGTCACCGAGATTAAACAGCAGCTCGAAGCTCACGGCCTTACTCAGGTGCTGTTCAACCTCCCCGCTGGCGATTGGGCCAAGGGGGAGCGCGGCATCGCATGCCATCCCGACCGAGTGGAAGAATTCCGTGCTGGCGTCGACAAGGCCATTGAGTACGCAAAGGTTCTGGGTAACACCCAAGTCAATTGCTTGGCTGGCATTCATCCTCAGGGAATGGGCTTAGCCACCGTACGCAAGACCTTCGTCGAAAACCTCAAGTTCGCCGCCAGCAAGCTCGAGGCGGCTGGTATTCGCTTGGTAATGGAAATGATCAACACGCGAGACATCCCGGGTTTCTACCTGAACACTACCGCACAGGCCCTCGATATCCAGGCAGAAGTCGGCAGCGCCAACCTGTTCCTGCAGTACGACATTTACCACATGCAGATCATGGAAGGTGACTTGGCTCGCACCATGGAAGGCAACCTCAAGCTGATCAACCATATCCAGCTGGCGGACAACCCCGGCCGCAACGAACCAGGCACCGGTGAGATCAACTATCACTTCCTGTTCGATTGGTTAACTCGTATCGGCTACCAAGGTTGGATCGGTGCAGAGTACAAGCCGCTCACGACTACCGAGGCCGGTCTCAGTTGGCTAAAGACCCACAACGTAGTTTGAAGAATCGCCACATTTAGGCGCTTTCCGATTCCTTCAATACAGCCACACCCTCAATGAGGGACGTGGCTCCAGAAATGATAAGAGGCAACCCACATGGCGAACATTGGTTTTATCGGCACAGGCATTATGGGCCGTCCAATGGCTCTGAATCTGCAGAAGGCTGGCCACAAGATCTATCTCTCAACTCATCACAGCTCCGCTCCGGCAGACTTGCTCGCCGGCGGAGCCATTGCGCTGGCCAGCCCAAAAGAGGTTGCTCAGGAAGCAGAGTTCATCATTGTGATGGTGCCCGATACTCCTCAGGTAGAAGGAGTGCTGTTCGGTGCAGACGGCGTGGCGGAGGGTATCGGGCCTAACAAAGTAGTCATCGATATGAGCTCCATCTCTCCGTCAGCTACCAAGGTGTTCGCTGAGAAGATCAATGCTACTCAGGCGACTTACCTGGATGCTCCTGTATCCGGTGGCGAGGTGGGAGCCAAGGCAGGTACTCTCAGCATCATGGTGGGCGGAAGCCCAGAGACATTCCAACGCGCCCTTCCCTTGTTCGAAATCATGGGGAAAAACATTACGCGTGTTGGCGGGAACGGTGACGGCCAGACTGCGAAAGTCGCTAACCAAATCATTGTCGCGCTGAACATTCAGGCAGTGGGTGAAGCCCTGCTGTTCGCAGCAAAAAACGGTGCGGATCCTGCGATGGTGCGACAAGCGCTGATGGGAGGCTTCGCGTCCTCAAAGATCCTTGAGGTACATGCTGAGCGGATGATCAAGGGAACGTTCGATCCTGGATTCCGAATCGGCCTGCACCAGAAAGACCTGAACCTGGCACTACAAGGTGCCAAAGAGCTAGGACTCAACCTGCCAAACACATCCAATGCTCAGCAAGTTTTCAACACTTGCGTAGCACTGGGCGGGGAAAATTGGGATCACTCGGCATTGGTGAAGGGTCTGGAGCACATGGCTAACTTCTCCCTGAGAGACGAAAGCTAATCACACCTTGTATACGGTAGGCATGGAATCAAAGTCAGCAGAAATTTTAGCTGGCCCCTCCGGGAGCGCGATCAGGGTGCTCCCGTCTTCAATACGCCGTTTCGAAAGGAACGGTGAGTCATCCAGCTGTACGTAGAGTCGAAGCTCCAATGCAGCTTGGCGCGCACAGAGCTTCAGTTGTTCTAACCTTCAATCCTGACCTTGACCATAATGGCTAGCGATCAAGCCCAGCATCTTTTTTTGATGCCCCTCAATCGCTGTCTCATCCCAATCACGCTCAGCCTTGGCATTGAACATGTGGGCGAGCTTGAGCGAGTCGTATCGACTTTTGCCTTTGAAGTCTTCTCGCTTCTTCCCAACGCTCTGGTTGCTATAGGAAGAATTCTCACCAGGACTTAAAAGCACCAGATTGCCGAAACTATCCAAATGCTTCGCATCCATGAGGCGGCCAAACTCCTCCTTTCTTGGGTGGACGTGTTCTACAGAATTCTTTGACGTCACTCGATAGCCACCCAATTTCTTTGAGTCATAGAAATTGAAACGGCCACGCTCACGCCACAGAATGTATTCGAGCTTCTGAAACCAGTAATGCTCAAAACGTGTTCCTTGAGGTACGTTCAAGTCTTCAAGGACACTACCAATGTCTCGCTGAGCAGGACGATCGCCCATCAGCAGCATGAAGCTGGCATCTTTCTGGCTGTCTTCAGCTAGTGACAATTCGTTATCAATGCGCTCCAACAGTGCGACAACGCGAGCTTGCGTTCTGGCTGTCCCGGCCACCAACTCTCCAAGGAATGGCGTCAACCAGTACTGCGCACTCCGCTCGCCAGTAAAATTTCGCACACTTTGGAGCTGGCTCAAATCGCTGCTCTCCAGAGGGGTACGAGTAAGCCGGTACCCTTCCTCAGACTGCTTTAGCTGGACGTTAGTCTGACGTAGATACCAGGTATCGCTATCGGGTTCCGGCAGCCATTTCACCACCCAACGGTCAAACTGATATCTCACCTGCCACAAGCACTCGATAAAGGCTTTAGCCTGCTTCGCCTCCGCGCTATCGATAAAGTCTTCAAAATACTCGTTCAGCCGACTGTCATGCAGACGAACTTCGACATCCTCACCGCCATGCATTTGCTGATAGATACGGAAGGTGTGCATCAACAACAAGCTGAAACTGATAATGGGCCGGCAGTACCGGATACGCTCCACCTTCTCTTGTGGCTCACCGCTGACTGGCACTGGTTGCTTGGCCAACTGGGCAATGCTCACACCCTGTCCAACTTGGGACGTGACAGGCTGAAGCGGAAAAGTCTCAGCACAATACTCAGCTAGATCTTCATTCTTGAGACGCTTCCAATCAGCGGCAGGGAAAACCCGTCGTAGATTGCGCTCAAAAAAATCGTCCATATTTTCGCAGGCTTGCCAAATCGCATCGTAACGCAGCTTCAATCTTTCGATTTTGCTCAACAGACGCGCCTTGAGAATGTCGCTTTGCTCGAGCTGCACACCGCTGTTGTTCATGGTGGAAAAAAGACGATTCAAATCCATGCCCTTAGGCATGATGTTATTGACCCATCTCACCTTCGAAAAGATGTAGTCAGCGATACTCGCCAGATACTCTTCATCCTTCTGCTTCAACAAGGAGCCCAGGTGATCCGCGAGAGCCTTCCGGGCTGCGGACAGATGCTTGAGGTAGTCTTCGTCTGCAGGTGACGATCTCCTAGGGCCCTCTTCCTCTTCAAGCCCGGCCCAGGCGCCAAACAGCCGCTGGACTTCATCGCGAATGGCGAACACGAGCCGTGGCTTCTTATCAAGCACGACGAATTGCGCAAGAGCGTTGTCGGGTACAACTGCAGTGAGAGCGAGCGCCAGGAGCATCAACGTTGTCATGCGTTGCTGGCCGTCGATGACCTCATAAGTAGTACGCGCATGACTTGGTACCCGTGACGTCACAACAGAGGTCAATACCGTGCCAATGTAGTAGTGAGGCGCCTTGGTGTCGTGGGCAGTAATGATCTGATCCAGTAGTGCAATCACATCCTCGCTAGGCCATACATACGGACGCTGATAGCTGGGAATGATCAGAGCAATGTCCGTGTCACACAACACTGAAGGTGCCTGGACATAGGAAAGGACGCTAGTGCTCATAGGACACCTACCTGGCTCAAGGAATGCTTCACAAGCATCCGGCCGATAGCTTGCTTGAGCTCCTTGTCGTAGGTGTCCGGCAGGGCTTCACCGGGCTTTGCCAATGGCATTGAAAAATACTCCTGCACTGCCCGCACGAACCGAAATTTCACACTGTTTTCGTCAAGTCGATTGGATATTGGGCATTCGAATCTCTTCAACGTCGCCACCAACTCATCGTGAGTGAAACTGCTCGCAATCCAGTCCAACACAGGGTTCTTATGGACGAAACTCTGCGCGGTGCTCTCACGCACTGCTTTGTCATTTATCAACCGAGGTGCAAAAACCACGCGGAATAGCCAATACCCAGCTTCCATGAGTCTCTGTCGACCAAACTGACTGACGTACAACAACACAGCGCAATCAAAAAGCCTGAGCAAAAACTCGCTACCGTTGGCTTTTTTCACCAAGTCATCGTAAAACTGATGAAAGGACTGAAGGCTGCCATCATCCCGTTGGAGTAGCACATTTCGCCTCAACTGCTGAAAGTAGTCGAAGTACTGAATGACGTTCACACCGGCGTTCAGCGGCTGACGCATTGCGTAACCTCGCATTACCGCCTGATGCGCTTCGTCTTCAAGGAAGTGACTGATTTTGGCGGTGCGATAGGCCACATCTGCTCCCCTCCCCGTGCTCTCAGCAAGCTCAGTGACAATTTCCTCTCTCTCCTGAATAGGCTGGCGATGGCTGGATAGCGGACGCCATCTGAGTGCTTGCCAATGGCGCGCCTTCATCACCGCATCCATCGTGCCATTCAAGTTACCCCACGCTTCCCACCGCCTCGCAAAGTTATCCTGATCAACCTGTGGCACCATCCGTAGATGATGTGCTTTCAGAATCGCCGCACCATTGAGTCTGACGCCACCGGTATTCTGAGTTTCAAAAAAACGGTAAGCATCGTCCTCGTGCGGTGTCACCACCAAGGTGACGTTCACCTTGGAGAAGTCTACCTTTGGCAAGGCCTGCTGCTTAAGCCACTGCAGATTCTGCTGGGCGCGCATTTGAGACTCTGGTGAAGCTAACCAAACACCATTGGCCAGCGTACGCTCACCAAGCAGATGGGCGAGCAACGCCATGCTGATCAAACGTTGCTGGCCATCGATAATATTCAGTTGTTCTTTATGCCTCCAGGACTCACGAGTCTTGTGCACGATAATGCTACCCAGATAGAAATCATGCTGGGGGAGAGTTGCATCTGCAGGAGGGGAAAAATATTCAGTGAGATCATTCAGCAAGCGTTGAAGATGCTTTATTTGCCAACGATACGGGCGCTGGTACTCGGGAATGTTCAAACGCCCTTCAATCAGACTGCCATCGCTCCCACGAATCGATTCGGCAGCCAGCAAAGCTTCAACCGATGTGCTAGCCACTACGATTTCAGGAGTGACTAGACCACTGATCAAAGTCAGGTGTTCGTCCTTGAGTTGTTCGGTCATTCGCACCCTTTCCCTGAGATTAAGCAAACCTGAGCATCGGCGACAACTTGGAGAATCCTAGCCGCCATATAGTGGCCAGATGATCTCAACCAATCTGGGCAAATACAAGAACGGAAGCCTGAGCATTCACCCAGAAGGAGTTAAATCGAGGCCCTAACACGTTTTGTAAGGCCTCGTTATACGGAAAGCTTGTGTATTCGTATTCGAGGGGCTTTATCGCTGAAGCCCCTCCTCCACCGTGCTCGTAGTACTGACAAGTGATTTACGCTCTAGAGCGTAAGACCAGAAGTAAATCAGGCATCCAATGAATGCCATGGCAGCCCCCACATACCCCGTTGAAGTCCAACCCCAACCGGCATTAATCGCCAATCCACCTAACCACGGGCCTAGAGCATTGCCAAGGTTGAGAGCTGCATGGTTGGACGCGGCAACAAGTGATTGCCCATGTTTACTGACGTCCATGAGCCGCATTTGCAGTGCAGGGCAAAGCGCGACCATGCATCCAAGCATCAGTGAGCCAACGGCCACACCTGGCAATGTCAGCGACAGTACGGGGAACGCAAACAGCGCGAAAAAGCTGAACACCATGATGTATTTCACAGCAGAAAACTTGAATCTATCGTATAGCGCGCCTCCTGCGTAATTCCCGATCAATGTGCCCAGGCCAAACATCACGAGCATAGGCGCGATCCACTCGACCTCGAGTTTTGTGACATTCAAAATCATCGGCGCGAGATAGCTGTACACACCAAACATGCCAGAGAAACCTATTGAAGCGATCGCCAAAGCAAGCCATACCTGAGGATTGGCAAATGAAGCCAACTCCTCTCTCACATTGAGTGGTCGCTCACCCTCAACTTCAGGCGCGTTGCGATATAGCAAAAAGAGACTTGTTAAACTCAGTACAGTGATCGCTGCAAATACTGAACGCCAGCCAAAAATCTGACCAAAATACGTTGCACCTGGTGCACCAACCAGAATTGCTGCCGTCACACCCAGAAGAACCCTACTGACTGCTTTTCCTCGCTTATTAAAAGGCGCCATGGAGGCTGCGAGCACTGCAGCGACCCCGAAATATGCAGCGTGAGGGAACCCAGCCACGAGCCTTGAAAAAAGCAAAGTCTCATAGTTTGGCGCCATTAAGCTCACAGCATTTGCAAGAGTGTATATTCCCAACAAAAACAGAATGAGCTTTCTCTTGCTCAGATAAACACCTACAAAAACCATAACGGGCGCACCTATCACAACCCCAAGCGCATATGCACTGATGAGATGAGCCACGCTCGTCTCAGGCTTGGAGAAGGCTTCAGACAGGTTTGAGATCAGCCCCATCATTGCAAATTCGCCGGTGCAAAGGGAAAACACGCCGACAATCAAAGCCAGTTCAACTAGAAAGTTTTTATTCCTAATCCAATTCACAGATAACTTCCTCTCGAGAAGCGGTAGATCCCTCTCCACAGCAAATTCGAGCCGCGAACAGGGGAATGTTAAATAAAACTTAAAACAGCCATGAAACTGAAACCAGTTTAAACCTACCCCTGTACACGAGAGCGAGTTCTCACCTAAACTGCGTCACCCACCTTTTTCATTCCATAAATACAAAAATTACAATTTCAATATTCTTTTAGAGACACCTACACAATAGGCCACCGCCGCTTCCAAGCTGGCTTCACTTCCATCCCACTTCCACCAAGCCCCGATACTGTCAAATAGTTTCCTCAAGGCTCGTGCTTCAATAGAACACTGTTTAGCGCCCAGGTTCTGCGCAATGGAAAAATACATAAAATCAACAAACCCTTCCCAATCTTCAATTTCTTCGCGCAACCCTTCCGGAAGTAACTTAGCGATCCTATCGGTAGCGATAAGCGTGTCCCAAATATCATTCTCTGGTCGCTGCAATTGCTGACGGATGTGGAAGTTTATTAATGCGTGCCAACTCTCCTCTGGTGCTCGCAAATTTTTTAAATCTTCAAATAGCCCATGTGCGTAGTGGTTATAGTGCCAGCGCAAAGCATTGGATAAAATTTCTTCTCGGCCGCCTGGAAAATGAGAATAAATTGTAGGTGGCTTTAATCCCACTGCCGCAGCAAGGGTGCGCATTGATACACTTGCAATACCATCACGCGTTGCAACTCTTAGAAATCCTTCGAGAATTACCTGCTTACTGGTAGTCAGGCTATTCCAGTCGAAGGTACCGAGATACTTCTCCAACCGCGCAAGCAATTCCTTTGAGCTTTCCATAATTCCTCCGCCTTATCGGCCACTCAATCTTGTATCGATTGCGCTCTCAACACACTGCATCACCAAAACAACTGAGGTTCCCTAGCAGCCCGTATCGCCTCATCGAGAAAGCGTTTTGATGCCAAAACGGAAAACCGTACGAACAGTCGTTCGGGCGCAGTATATGGCAAAGGCAGGTCACGTAGCAATCAGGTACCCGACACGTGTTACGGAAAAAATTACCTTATAAACATCAATGCTTTAACTCTAAAAACACGTATAAAATCCTCAGCATGAAGCTGAAAAGCGCGAAAAAAAATACTTCCGATGACCCGATTGGCAGAGTGAGCACCGATCTGAAGACAATTTCTCCCACCATGCGACGTCGACAATCGCGCAGGCATAAAAACACCAGGAGCCGGCATGTAGGTCTCCTGGTGAAAGGTGAGTAAAGCGCAGTGTCGCCCTATGCATGGCCTGTTCACAACCTGTGAGACAGCGCACAAGACCAGCAAAAGAATACTCAAAGACTTAACCGAGGAACTGTGCCAACTTGATCCAACCCCCAAATAGAATCCATAACTCAGTACAAGCAAAATAAGAAAAATTTACTGAAAGTAAAAATAAAACTTCTATATAGCAAGATATATTACAGGCACTCCGGAAACAGGCGTCACCAAAAATCAAAGTGACGCTTATATCGGGCAGTCGCAGAAAAAAGGCATAGCAAAATCCTCTGCTGACCAATTAGCAGAGGTTTTGCTATGCAAAGGGTGACTAAAACAACGAAAACTGACCCTAACGCTTTACTTAAAAACTACTGTGCGGTCACACCGCCATCAACGACCAGCTCACTACCCGTCATATAAGACGACCGGTCAGAAAGAAGGAACACAACAGTTTCAGATACCTCGGAAGGCTTACCAACCCTTTTCAAGATTGCAGCATTGGCCAGAAGCTCTTCGGTGCTCTTGTCAGCAAAAATACTCGGCAACCATAGAAGTTTCGATAGTTCCCGGATGAACCGAGTTATCCCGAACACCATAACCAGTATAGTGAACAGCCGAACCGCCCCTTTAGTTGCGCAGTAAGCACTGAGACCTGGCAAGTTAGCTACCATACCCGAAGTCGACGAGATATTGACGATCGCGCCGCCACCAGCAACCTTGAAGCCCGGGAGTGCGAACTGGCATCCAAATAAGGTGCCTTTGAAGTTTACGTTAATGCAAAGATCGAGCTCTGCTTCCGTAATTTCTTCCACTGGTTTAGACAGTACGATACCGGCATTGTTGACCAGCCCATCGAGGCGGCCATGCTCTTTCAATATGGAATCGATCACGCTCTTCCAGTTGTCGGGGCTGGTGACATTCAGTTGGTAGAAGCTTGCGCCTGCCCTCCTCCGTCCCTGATGCTTTGCGCTACGGCTTCACCTTTCTGATCCAGGTCGACCAAGACAACAATTGCGCCGTAACCTGCGCAGACGCGCGTATGAGACTCACCCATACCTTTTGCGGCACCAGTGATGAGGACTACTTTATTCTCTACATAACTTACTCCGACATCAGAGTTGGAACGAAAATCTTCAACGCGTGCTAGAGCCACTCTAGCACGCACCATGCGTGGATTAGCTCACTAGGTCAGGCAACTGCTCGCCTGCAAGCGCTTTGCGTGCACGCTCAACCGCACCGTCTTGCAACGCACCAAGGGAAGTGTTGGAGCGCCATGCTATATGCGGTGTGAGGATCAGATTCGGAGCGTTGCGAAGCGGACTGTCAGTTGGGAGTGGCTCTTTCGCAAAGACGTCCAAAGCTGCGCCGGCGATTTGGCCCGAACGAAGTGCATCAGCCAAGGCAGGCTCATCGATAAGACCACCGCGAGAAACGTTGACGATTACCGACCCAGGACGCATACGCTTCAGCACCTCAGTGGAAATCATGTCCCGGGTATCAGCATTCAGCGGCAGGTGCAGCGAAACCACATCGGACTTCTCCAAGATTTCCTCAAGCGACGCCTGTGGGACATCAGTGAATTTCGCAAATGGGTCATAGGCTCTCACCTTGGTACCCAGTGCAGCCCACCAACCTGCAGTCAGTCGCCCGATCCGCCCCATGCCTACGATACCCACCTCAAGATTAGCGAGTTTTGGGGTGTCATAAGCGATGGTACCCGCCCACGCATTATTCTGAATGGATGCTTGGCCTTGTGGCAGTCGACGAGCTAAGGCGATACCCATAGCAAGGGCATGGGCTGCAACTTCTTCAGAAGACGCGTCAGGAACGATGGATACAGGAACCCCAACTTTTGTTGCAGCTATGACATCGATGTTGTCGTAGCCCATGCCATAGCGGACAACGGCTTTGCAGCGTGTCATGCGCGCTAATTCGGCTTCATTGACCTTTCCATAAGGGGTGACCATTACAACTTCAGCGTCGGCCATTCCATCAGTAAAGGCTTGCTGATCTTTAGCCACTACGAGTTTGAGCCCAAACTGGTCAGCCAGTTTTTGTTCACGCTCAAGATGCGGAAATTGATGAGGGGCAACCAAAAGGGTGCCACGATCGGCAATAGTCGACATATCTAATACCTAAATTAATGAGAAATCGTGCAGCGATACATCGCCACCTGGACTAGATAATCCAAGTGGCCTGTCAGCAGGAATCAATCAACTTTTCGTCCGATCCTTGCGTATTTCGGAGACCCTTTTTTCTTCAACACAAGTGCAACCACAACACCTAAGCCAACAGAAATATAGGTAATGGAGAGAAGCGACCAAATAACCACGCGGGGAGCATCAATAAGCAGCTCAATGTTTGTACTTGCAACCGCCACCACAGCGCCTACCCCGATAGCTGCAATCACGGGAGCCACAAGTGTCTTCCATACGGAACTTCGCTGCCCTTTACGATGGAAAAATACCAATACCGCCACCGATGTCATAAAGAGGAGCAATAGCATCCCGTAAAATGCGATACCCACTGCCGCACCGTAAAGTGCAAGCGCCTTAGTATTAGTGAAAATCAAAGCTACAATCGATAACAGAATCACACCACCGACGGCGAGCGCAGACAAGTATGGCGAACCATGCTTGGGATGCACTGCCGCTAACGCCCGAGGAAGAATGCCATCAACACTAAGAGAGTGCGTATAACGCGACAGAATATTCTGCAAGGACAATGTAGATGCGAACATACTTGTCAGCAACAATGCGGCCACGACTTGGTTAGCAAACACACCAAAATAACGAAGCAAAGCATCTGGCATCATCGCTGCCGGATTCGCCTGCGCACTGGCGACTGCGTTTGAAACACCGGCAGAGAGAATTAGTGCGTAAGAAGAGATGGCGTAAAACACACCTAAAAAGATAATCGCAAGGTAGGTCGCGCGTGGGATCGTATTCACCGGATCGCGCACTTCGTCTCGATAGATAGCCGTCGCTTCGAATCCATTGAATAATCCAACACTAAAAAGGAGCAGCAGCCCCAGCGTCGGAGTCATCAGATTCAAAGGATTCCAGGGCTGAATGGACTGACCTTCGGGGCCACCATTGAAAATCATCACAACGTCAAAAATAATAATTGCGATAACTTCTAAAAACAGCAGAACCGTCAGAACCTTTGCCGAAAACTCGACATTGAAATAACTCATTCCCCATACAACCGACAACATCAACAGCGACCACACCCACCAAGCAACAGTGCTCTCCCCTGCAAAGCTGGCAATGAAGTTATTAACTGCAATACCTGCGAAAACCAAGGCAGCAACAATGTTGAATCCATAGGTAACAAGAGCAAGGAATGAACCTCCAAGACCGAGTGGCCGACCAAGCCCCTCCGCGATATAGGTATAAAAAGCACCTGGTCGCGGAACCTGCCGAGTCATATTGGTGAAGCCTACTGCGAACATCATCATCAGTACGGTGACACCCAAAAAAGCAATTGGCACGCCAATTCCGTAGCTAATGTTGAAAGAGAGGAAGCCGAATACAACACCCAGCGGAGCTGTGAAGGCCAACACGGTAAATACAAGGTCGAAAGTCCCCATATTACCTTTTAGCTTGAAATCAGTTTTCGGCGCGTCCATCACCTCAGAAGACAACTCACCTGTTAGTCTTGTTTGGTTTAAAACTGAGCTCATTTTCATTTTCCTGTGAAGATCTTAGTCACTTCGCCTTTCGCCGAAGATTTATTTGTTATGGCAGAAAAATTTTTAGGGACGCCTTCTCGCACGCAGACTTGTCAAAATTATTATCATCCTGATGGCTCGACTAGAGCATGCTCTCGCCAGTCCCAATCTCTCTCTGTGCCTCTTGAGAGAGTTCGCTAGCTTCAATCTGGGTGGAAGCTCACTTTCCACCCAGACTGTCACACCTTTTACTCCGAGAGCAGCGATTCCAGGCCAGCTACAGTCTTTCTACTCTGCTGACGCGCGAACTGCTGCACGTACCATTTGCCCAACGCCTGCTTCCCTGTCGAGCCACTTGCCTTCCAACCACCGAATGCTTGAGGGCCTGGCCACCAACCGGTGGTCGCGTGACTAGGAACGTTAACGTTGACGCAGCCGGCTTCGATTTCCCGCAAGAAAGTTCGAGCTTCCTCAACATCCCCTGTGTAGATGCCCGCAGTCAGCCCCATCGACGTACCATTGGCAGCCTGCATGGCCGCTTTAAAGTCCGGCACGACACTGATGGACACCAATGGTAGGAAGTATTCGGTAACAGCCAACTCATGATCTGCAGGCATGCCCGAGATGACGGTAGCAGCGACGAAATAGCCTTCTTGATTCAGCACTTCACCGCCGTCAACGCGGAAGCCTCCGGCCTTGGCCTGCTCTACAACCTTCTTAAAGCGTTCAACTGCTCGCTTCTCGACTACAGGCCCACCAAAACTGTTTTCGACTGTTGGTTCAGCAATGACTAACTTGTTGCGGCGCGCCGCAACGAGCTCAATCAAACGGTCATACGCTTTAGGCGTGGCGATGACGCGAGACAGTGCACTGCACTTCTGACCGACCAGATCAAATGCGGAAAATACAATGCCATCCGCAGCCATTTCCAAGTCAGCAGTATCAGTGACAATGACGGGGTTTTTGCCGCCCATTTCCGCGATGACTGGCCGTGGGTACGCGCCATTACTGAATTGACGAATGATCTCCTGCCCAACGGACACCGAACCTGTGAAGGACATGCCGTCGACATCGCTGGCGACCAGAGCGCGACCTGGATCATCGGCCCCGTGGATAATGTTGACCAAGCCAACAGGCAGATCCATCGCCGCACACATTTCGTATACCGCGTGGCAAGACCACGGGCCATGGTGCGTGGTTTTGATCACCATTCCGTTGCCAGCAATAATCGCAGCAATCGTTGGGCCTGCTGCTTGGACAATCGGATAGTTGAAAGGCGTGATGAAACCAAATACGCCATAGGGACGAAGCACGGAGGTATTTACCAAGCCCGATGGATCGTCTTCACGCTCGTCCTCGAAAGCACCTGGACGACTGGAGTACTCAACGTAGTACTTCAACAGCTCCAGCACTTCCGTTGCCTCAGCACGAGCACCGGCACGGGTTTTACCGATCTCTACAGCGACTCGCACAGTCCAGTCATCGATTTTACTCGCGACGTAGTCATATGCCTTGGCAACACGAGCAATGCGCTCGTCTAAAGGGACTTTTACCCATTCACGCTGCGCTTCGCGACTCTTTTGCACTGCGAGATGAACCAGGTCAGACGGAGCATCGTGACAACCCGAAACGATGACAGATGGGAAGCTTGGATCTTCGCGCTGCAACAACGGGCCATCAAAATACTCTTTGCCCGCGATCACATGGGGAACAATCACCGGCTTGCTCTTACGCTGGGCCGATACTGCTTGGGCAAATACTTCATGGTTGGCGGTAGACATTATTATCCTCGTACCAGTCAGGTTGACACTCGGTCGAGTGCACGCTTGGTACTAGGCTAACCTCGGCCACCTTTTGCGACTGTGCCAACCTGACACACGCCTTTCTCCCGCTCCTTAACTCGACTCTCAGCACCTATCTGAAGTGTAGTCATGTACCTCAGAACGTCTCTGTAGAACTCGACTCTCTCCTCCATCACATTTTGATAGCGCCTGTTTTCACGCCTGCAAACACCCTCTCCTACTTAGTAGCGTTTGCTACTACCCCCCGCCATAGCTCCAAGCCACACATAAAACCGTGGTCTTGTCTCAACTCGGCACAGTTCGCCGCCAAACCTGAGCGATAGGCTAACACCACGATGTCGACCCCACAGGTCATTCTTCCAGGAGACAGGCGCACTATCATGGCTATCGAAAACAAAGGCGACCAAGCTCGTAACCCTACTGAGGACGCAAATGTACGTCGGAACGCAAAGGGGTTTCCCCTGCTGCCCGGTGGCTTTGGCCGATCCACCTATTACACCGGCGCACCGACGCCCTACGCAGTGCGTGGTGAAGGTTATAAGGTCTGGGATGACCGTGGGCGTGAGCTGATTGATGCCAACAACAACTTCACCACTTTGATCCACGGCAACGCCCATCCTCAGCTTGTTGAGGCTGCCACCCGTGTTATCAAGAGTGGTAGCTGCTGGGGCATCCCCAACACGCATGAGTGGGATCATGCCGAACTTCTGCTGGCACGCCTCCCAGGTCTTGACCAAGTTCGCTACTCCAACTCCGGTACCGAAGCTGTGATGACCGCGGTAAGGGTCGCCCGAGGCGCTACGGGTCGCGATGGCGTGATCATGATGAAATACGGCTATCACGGATCGTCCGATCTCGCACTGTGCACCGGTGGCCCTCAGTATCGTCGTGGCATTCCGGAAGGCGTCTCAAAGGACGTCACGCTGATTTCGCTCAATGACTTGAGCGCGCTAGAAGAAGTCATTTCCGCCAAGCCTAGCTATTTTGCGGCGATCATCATCGACGTTCTCCCGAACCGTGCTGGCTTGATCCCAGCAGATCCAGAGTTCATTCGTGGTGCACGCGCATTGGCGACCCGCTACGGAATCGTTCTCATCATTGATGAAGTCATCAGTTTGCGTCTTGGCTTCAATGGGGCTTGCGCTGAATACGGCATCACTCCGGACATCCTGACAACCGGGAAACTAATTGGAGGCGGCTTCCCAATTGGTGCTTTCGCGGGGAAAGAGGAGCTGATGCGCCATCTTGACCCCACCGGCCCTAATCCTCTGCCCCAGGCTGGAACATTCTCTGGCAACCCGGTGAGTATGGCTGCCGGCGCTGAATCGCTTCGACTGCTGACCCCCGCAGTGATCGACACGATGAATAATTTAGGCAACTCCGCAAGGCTCTCAATCGACGCCCGGGTTGCTGCAGCAGGCTGGGAAGTTCGCGGGAAAGGTTCCCTCCTGCGCCCATTCCCGAAAGCAGAAGGTGCTTACACCACCGAAGTGCAACAAAAGCTTTGGTGGGCCGCGTATGACCGAGGGGTGCTGTTGTCGCCGGCAAACTTGGTCGCACTTTCATCGCCTATGACAAAAGAAGTCGTGAGCGATATGGCTGAGCGCCTGACCGACGCAATTCTCTCTGTGTCGGCTTCTTCCTAAGTATTTCTACCGCAACACAGCCTTATCAGTTGGGCTGCGATGAGAGGGATGTTCGCGACGTTTGAACAAGCGTTGCCAGCACCCTCTCGATGAATCAATCACAAACAAAAATGAACCCTGTTGGAGGTTTTCATGGATATCGGTCTGTTCCTCGTGCCATTTCGCGCACCACAAACCAGCTTGAAAGACGGTTACGACTGGGATATGCAAGTCATCCGCTGGGCGGATGAATTCGGCTTGTCCGAAGTTTGGGTTGCCGAACACAGCACTATGCGCTGGGAACCCGTTTGTAGCCCAGAACTGTATCTGGCAGCAGCCCTGGCTCAAACCAAGCAAATCAAACTGTGCACCGGCGCCAACGTACCCGCTCACCACAACCCAGTCGCACTGGCTCACCGCCTGATGCAACTTGACCATATGTCCCAGGGCCGGCTGATCGTGGGCCTGGGCGCTGGCGCGTACCCGTCCGACCACAAAATTCACGGCAACGACAACCCGCCTGAGAAGATGGCTGAGGCTGTCGATATCATGCGCAAGGTCTGGGAAACCAAAGGCGCTTTCAAATACGAAGGCAAATACTGGCAGTTTGAAATCCCTGAATATGATGCAATTCAGCAGGGCCCATTCTTCGAGTCGTTCCAGAAGCCACACCCACCGCTGGCAATGGCAGGCCTTAGTCCAAACTCCAAAACCCTCACCGAAGCCGGTCGCAATGGCTACCTGCCGATGAGCTTCAACGTTGGTCGCGAATACCTTGCTGGTCATTGGTACCGCTACATGCAAGGCGCGGAAGCAGCCGGTCATGCCGCAGACCGTAACCAATGGCGCGTAGCCCACAACATCCTGGTTGCTGACACCGATGAAGAAGCAATCGACATGGCGGTAAATGGCGCCATGGGCCAGGCCTACCGTGAATGGCTGCTGCCAGGCTATGAGCGCGGCGGCTTCCTGCCTGTCATGGTGCCTGAACTGGGCAAGGTGACCGCGGCCGACATCGATATCGAATATCTCGCTCGCGAGAAATGGCTTGTAGGCTCCCCTGACACCATCATCAAGAAGCTTCAGCGTGACCTGGATGCTTCGGGCGGCTTCGGCACCCTTATCCACTTCTCATTCGACTATCTGGATCAGGCTGAAAAATACCGTCGTCACTTCGAACTGCTGGGCACTGAAGTACTGCCTCGCATCAAGAACCTCAAGCACAAGACTGAAACGCTGGCACAGCTCAAGCGTCCTGATGGCATCAAAGACTAATGAGCACCTATCGATCGGGCGGCACCGCCCGGTCGATGCAGCTCAATAAGTATCTGTCCCTATTCGGCCAGCAAATCGCGAGTTGACCTTCCCGACGGGCGACAGCGCCGATATGCGATCACGTGCATGGGGCCTGCCCTAGGCACACAGTTGCAAACTCATTTTTCAAGGCGGAACAATGAAACTCGTTAGCTACGAAACTCAAGGCAAACTGCAGCCAGGCGTTCTAATCAATGACCTGGTTTTTGATACGCGTAAACTGCTGGAGGCCGCGGGCGAAAAAAGCACCGCCGACCTTACTAATCGGACTCTGCTCGCAATTTGGCAGGGCAATCTGGCGGCGCTGGAAGATAAGTTGGTAAGCGCTGCAAAGAGCACTCCTGACGCGCTGGCAGGTAACGTGAACAAGCTTCGACTTGGCCCTCCGGTTCATGATTCCGCGAAGGTTCTCTGTGTTGGTTTGAACTATCGCGATCACGTAGCAGAGACAGGTCGTAAGCTGCCATCTGCTCCCGACATTTTCTGCAAGTTCAACACCTCCCTCATCGGTCACACGGACGATATCGCGTGCTCCAAACTCACACCCAATCTTGACTTCGAAGGTGAGCTGGCAATCGTCATTGGTAAAGCCTGCCGCAATGTCTCTTCGGAAAATGCTCTGGAGTATGTAGCCGGACTGACCGTTTTCAACGATACCTCCGCCCGTGACCTTCAGCTTCGAGGAACACAGTGGACACCAGGCAAAGCTATTGATGGCTCCACTCCATGTGGGCCAGCATTGGTAACCCTGAACGAGATCAGCAATCCACAAGCTCTCGACATTCAGACCCGGGTGAACGGCAACGTAATGCAGTCCTCCAACACCAGTTACCAGATTTTCCAGCTCGCTGACGTAGTGTCATTCATCTCCAGTTTCCTGGAGCTTTCTCCGGGTGACATTATCGCAACTGGAACTCCCGAAGGTATCGGTAGCAAACGCACCCCTCCATTCTGGTTGAAACCCGGCGACGTGGTTGAAATTGAGATTAGTGAGGTTGGTAAGCTGCGTAATATCGTCCGGTGAATCCAACGCCTCGATGACAAAAAGCCTGGGCCGAGTGCTTGGGCTTTTTGACTCTCCACCCTACCCCTAACTCCACCCCTCCATACGCATTGTGGCTCGCACCAGTCGCTGCTCCTCTTGCTCAATCTCCCTGAGGTTATCCCTGATGCTGTGGATGTGTTCTCGCGCGGCTCGTTGAGCCTGCTCCGGTAATTGCTCCATTACGGCGTGATAAAGCTTTGAATGCTGACGGTCAATCTGGCGCTTCTGAGGTGGGCGGCAATAGAGGTTGTTGACCGAGGCAAAAACAGTACTCAGCGTAAGCTCGCTGAGGGTTTGCAGGGTATGCACCAATACAGGATTGTGGGATGCCTCACTAATCGCGCGATGAAACGCGTGATCCAGTTGAGCCTGCATACGAGGATCATGACGAGTTGAGTCTTCTTGGGATCCAACCATCTCGTCGAATCGGCGCTTAATGATCATCCGATCTACATCAGTTGCACGCAATGCGGCCAATCGTGCCGATTCGCCCTCCAGCAACGCGCGAACCTCCAGTAAATCAAACAGCGTTCGCGGTTGCGAACTGAAGAGGTGCATCAGGGGGGAGGTATTGTCGGAACTGCTTAAGTTCGCGACATACGAACCTCGACCATGCTCAGTTTCAATGATCCCTTTCCCGCGCAGAATCCTTAATCCTTCCCGCAGGGCCGTACGAGAGCAATTTAACTTCTCAACCAAACGCCTTTCCGATGGGAGCGCCTGACCCACTTTCAGAATCCCGTCAACGATGAGCCGTTCGATCCTCTCCGCTACATGATCCGCAACCTGTGGTTTGCTCTGCTTGCTTGAACTGGAATCAGACATCAAAACGCACTCCACAACTGGTACTACCAGATGAAAACCACCATGTGGCCCTTACCTGATTCTACCGTGATAGCCCGTAGCGCACCTCCTACGGACACCATTTACACGAATAAAGTGGTACTACCAGTTCAAATCTACGTCGACCTACATGCTCCCTTACCTGCATTGTTGAGATGTTCAGCTTCGCGAGCCAGTACCCGATCACACCGTGCACTAGCCTTCGGGAACCGGCTCCAACAAAAATAAAAACTGACAAGTGAGCTTCATGAACATTCTCTATGACGAGCGCGTCGATGGCGCACTGCCGCGGCCAGACAAAGCAAAGCTGCTCGCTCAGCTTGGCGATGCCATGCCCAGTCTCGAAATCCTTCATACCCTAGAAGATCTAAGACCTTATGAATGTGATGGTCTGTCTGCTTATCGTGTTGTTCCTCTGCTTGTAGTGCTTCCAGATCAAATCGATCAAGTTCAATCGATCCTCAAGCTGTGCCACTCCAATAACGTACCGGTGGTGGCTCGCGGGGCTGGGACAGGTCTTTCCGGAGGTGCACTTCCCCTGGAGCAGGGCGTCCTGCTAGTCATGGCTCGCTTCAATCGGATCATTGAGGTGAATCCAGACAGTCGGTATGCACGAGTACAGCCAGGTGTTCGCAATCTCGCGATTTCCCAAGCAGCAGCACCTCACGGCCTTTATTACGCGCCCGACCCCTCCTCCCAAATTGCCTGCTCGATCGGTGGCAACGTTGCAGAAAATGCCGGTGGAGTGCATTGCTTGAAGTACGGACTCACCGTCCACAATTTGCTTCGGGTGGATATTCTCACTGCCGATGGCGAGTTCATGACACTCGGGAGTGATGCACTAGATTGCCCTGGCTTTGATCTTCTGGCTCTTTTCACGGGCTCCGAGGGAATGCTTGGGGTTGTCACCGAAGTCACCGTCAAACTGCTGCCAAAGCCACAAGTAGCGCGGGTGATGCTGGCTAGCTTCGATTCGGTGGAAAAGGCCGGCCGTGCGGTCGGAGACATCATCGCAGCAGGCATTATTCCGGGAGGCCTAGAGATGATGGACAACCTATCAATCCGGGCAACAGAAGACTTCATTCATGCGGGATACCCTATCGACGCAGCAGCCATGTTGCTTTGCGAGTTAGATGGGGTTGAGGCTGATGTACATGAAGATTGTGAGCGCGTTGAACAGGCACTGAAACTGGCCGGTGCAACCAGTGTTCGCTTGGCGCGTGATGAGGCCGAACGGGCTCGATTCTGGGCTGGCCGCAAAAATGCCTTTCCGGCGGTAGGCCGAATCTCTCCAGACTATTACTGCATGGACGGCACCATTCCAAGGCGGGAACTGCCCAAAGTTCTCAAAAGGATCGAAGAACTCTCGAATGAGTTCGGGCTGCGCGTTGCTAACGTCTTCCATGCTGGAGACGGAAACATGCATCCATTGATCCTTTTTGATGCCAATCAACCTGGTGAGCTGAACCGAGCCGAAGCACTCGGTGCCAAGATCCTTGAACTTTGCGTTGATGTGGGCGGAAGCATTACAGGTGAACATGGGGTCGGTCGCGAAAAGATTAACCAGATGTGTGCCCAGTTCAACAGTGACGAGATCACGCTTTTCCACGCTATCAAAAAAGCCTTCGACCCCAACGGTCTGCTCAATCCGGGCAAGAACATTCCTACGCTTAATCGATGCGCCGAATTCGGATCGATGCACATTCACCGCGGAAACCTGCCCTTCCCAGAACTGGAGCGATTCTAATGCGACAAGATCATGACGACTCCACTTCGATGATGGAGCAGGTTAGTTATGCGCTTAACAAACGCGTTCCGTTGCGCATCCAGGGTGGCAACACCAAAGCCAATATTGGTCGCAAAGTGGTAGGTGAGATACTCCACACGCGTAGTCACCGCGGCATCATCTCCTACGATCCTACCGAGCTGGTGCTCACTGCACGAGCCGGCACTCCTCTCACAGAAATCGAGGCGGTGCTCGAAGCAGAAAACCAAATGCTGCCTTTCGAACCTCCGCACCTAGGGCAATCAGCAACATTAGGCGGGATGGTCGCTAGTGGGTTTTCAGGCCCCCGTCGTCCGTGGGCAGGCTCTGTCCGTGATTATGTGCTGGGCACACGTATCATCACGGGCCATGGCAAGCTTCTGCGCTTCGGTGGCGAGGTAATGAAGAATGTTGCGGGTTACGATCTCTCGCGCCTGATGGCGGGCAGTTTTGGATGCTTGGGTCTGCTGACAGAGATTTCCCTCAAGGTACTTCCAAAGCCCCGACAGTGTGCCAGCGTGAAGCTGGAGTTGGACACACATAAAGCCCTCGCAAAACTTGCCGCGTGGGGCCAACAACCGATCCCCATCAGCGCAGCCTCCCACGACGGTGAATTTCTCCACCTGCGTTTAGAGGGAGGTGAAGGATCGGTGAAATCAGCGTGTGAGCGCCTAGGTGGCGAAGCGCTGGATGGCAGTTACTGGTCGAAGCTGCGTGAACGGCAACTTCCATTCTTCGACACCTCAGAACCACTCTGGCGCATCTCTGTTCCGAATAACTCAGCTGTCCTAAACCTGCCAGGTAAGCAACTGTTGGACTGGGGTGGAGCGCAACGTTGGTTGCTCACTGACGAGCCGGCTGAAGTTGTTCGCCTGGCTGTAACAGCGTTGGGTGGCCATGCCACTCGCTTTGGTACTCATGAGTCCCCTTTTCAGCCACTGCCTGAGCCACTGCTGCGTTACCACCAAAGGCTGAAACTGCAGCTTGACCCACAGCGCATCTTCAACCCTGGCCGCATGTACGCGGAGGTCTGAGTACGCCATGCAAACGAATTTGAGCGAACAAGCAAAACGCCTCCCTCGCGCAGAGGAAGCCGAGCGTATTTTGCGGTCATGCGTGCATTGCGGATTCTGTACTGCAACCTGTCCAACCTATCAGATTATGGGTGACGAGTTAGATGGGCCCAGAGGCCGTATCTACCTAATCAAGCAAGTACTAGAAGGGCAAGAAGTCACCGCTAAAACACAACTACATCTTGACCGTTGCCTGACCTGCCGCAACTGCGAAACAACCTGCCCATCGGGTGTGCAGTATCACAATCTTCTCGACATCGGGAGAGCTGTGGTCGAGGAGCAAATACCTCGTGGATTTGGAGAGCGCTTGCTGCGAGAGAGCTTGCGCGCCGTTGTCCCGCGCCCAGCTGTATTCAAAGCATTGACCATGGCAGGTCAGTTATTCCGACCTTTGCTCCCAGGAGCGCTCCAAGCCAAGTTGCCTCGTAAAGCTCATCCAGCGAAAACTCGGCCTTCCGTTCGCCATGGTCGAAAAATGCTGATGCTCGAAGGCTGCGTACAACCATCGCTATCCCCGAATACGAATGCTGCAGCTGCGCGCGTACTGGACAGGCTCGGTATATCCGTAGTCCCCGCTCGCGAAGCAGGGTGCTGCGGTGCAGTCGACTACCATCTGAACGCTCAAGATAAGGGTCTTGATCGTGCACGACGTAACATCGATGCATGGTGGCCAGTCATTGAACAAGGCGCGGAAGCACTCATTCAAACAGCAAGTGGCTGCGGAGCCTTCGTGAAAGATTACGGGCACCTGCTCAAGGACGATCCAGCCTATTCCGAAAAAGCGCAGCGGGTGACCTCCCTCAGCAAAGATCTGGCCGAAGTCCTCAGCGCCGAACCCATCGAACAGCTCGGCATTGAGGCAGATCGTCGCTTAGCCTTCCACTGTCCTTGCACTCTGCAGCACGCCCAAAAGCTCAGCGGCGCCGTTGAAGGAATCCTTGGCCGTTTCGGGTTTAGTCTCACCGCAGTGCCTGACAGCCATCTCTGTTGCGGTTCGGCCGGCACCTATTCGCTCACACAGCCTGAGCTATCCCGCCAGTTGCGTGACAACAAGCTCAATGCCCTGGAAAGCGGTAATCCAGAGGTCATCGTGACCGCCAACATTGGATGCCAGACTCACCTCGACGGTGCCGGACGTACGCCAGTGCGCCATTGGATCGAGTTGGTGGAAGAAGCACTCGCCTAGGAGAAATTCATGCAACGCAAAGCCGTTCTGGAAAGCGCTGAGGTCAACCGTATGGTTACGGCCGCTCGCGCGGAAGCACAGAAAAACAAATGGCCGGTAACTGTAGCGGTGGTCGACGACGGCGGGCATTTACTTGCATTGGAGCGCCTCGATGACTGCGCGCCAATTTCCGCCTATATCGCAACGGAAAAAGCTCGCACCGCAGCGCTTGGCAGGAGAGATACCAAAAATTACGAAGAGATGATCAATTCTGGACGGACAGCACTAATCACCGCTCCCCTGCTCACTTCATTGGAAGGCGGCTTACCATTGGTAGTAGAGGGGAAGGTAATAGCAGCCATTGGCGTATCGGGTGTCAAACCAGAACAGGACGCTCAGATTGCGGCTGCTGGAGTTGCGGCACTTTGTCTAGGCCATGCTTAGAGTTACAAATTTGTCTGTGCCCTGAGGGAGTTTAGTTTGCCAGAGTGCAAGCATCACTAAAGTAGGGAATCGAGCAGACCTCAAGCAGCTTAAAGGCTATGAGGATCTGCCCGATTAAAGCACCAGGCTTTAACCAGTCCCCGATGCTTTCTCAGTCAGGACGCACCCTAACCTTCACGTACTAAGGTCATTCGTTTTCCTGAGGCATATAAGTCAGCACTTAACGTCGATATCAAAGCCTCTGCTGGTGTATGAGTCGATTTTTCGGTACAGCGTTGAACGACCGATTCGCAAAATTTCAGCAGCACGCAGACGGTTTCCTCCGGCTTCGATCAGTGCTTCTCTGATCTGATCCAATTCAGCCTTCTGAAGCCGGCTCAAACGGCTTCGTGCAAGCGCACGACGATGCAGTTCAGTAAGGTCTTCTATCTTGACCTCACTCCCCGATGCTTTCAGGGCGGCAGCCTCAACAATCTCTTTCAACTGTTGAACGTTACCGGGCCACTCCGCCCCCACCAGGATTTCAAGCAGACGAGCCGACACCCGACGCTGTTGTGGAAGCTGGCTGAAGAAATGATCCACCAACAACGGAATGTCTTCGCGACGAGTCCGAAGCGGGGGCATTTGGATTTCGATGCCGTGCATACTGGAGATTAAAGGCAACATTTCGTCAGTGACTTTTTTTGCCGTCATGACAATTCGTGGTGCATCGATAGAGGACAGCACAGTAGTCAGTCGATCTCTGAAGATGGCCGGCAGCGTTTCGATCTCATGCAGGATTAACGCCTGGCCTTGGGCGAGCTGGTTTTCGATCTGATGCAGATCCAAGGGGTTATCGAGACTGATGGCGCAACATTCGTAGGCAGAAGTTTTATCTGACAACCTTCCAGCGAGCGCTTCTGCCAGAAGGCGCTTCCCTGTGCCTGCCTCACCAACGATATAAGCTGCGATCTCACGACTGGCTGCAGTTGTGGCACCTTCGACAGCACGTTTGAATGTAGAGCTTTTACCCACCAACTGCCCGAAAATATCCTTGCCAGCGACTGGCCGAGAAAACGCCGCACGCGGGCGTGATTCAACCTTGCGCAACCTGATTACTGAGCCGGCCTGAGTATCTCCATTTGATACAGGACGAACCTGCAAATGAAGGGTGCGATCAGGGCCACAGCAGATCTCACGCTCCATTGGGCGATCAAGGCTTTGAACTTCCTGCGCATATCCAGCCAAGACGGCATAGTCACTCTGGTCGAGCAACTGCATCGCTCCCTTACTAGCAATCGTAGTGCGCCCGTCCATTGCAACTACAGCGTCAGAACCACGCTTACGAACTTCTCGAAGATACTCCGCTAATAGTGACTGCTCACGTGCAGCCAACCGAGCGTGGAGTGCACTTGTGATTTCTGCTGCAGCACCCTGCAGAATCAGCATGATCGAACGTGGATCCATCCCAATGATTAAGCGCTCAGGAAAAGCCAGACTCAGCACCCCACGGATGGAGCGACGAAGGGGATCGCGGATTGGTACCGAAGTACAGTACATGTCCTGCAAAGCGTCATTGAAATGCTCTGCTCCCCAAACCTGGACAGCACCGCCCTCTTCAATTGCAGTGCCCTCGGAATTGGTACCGATCTGATCCTCGGACATGCATCCCCCTTGGATGGGAAAGCACTTTTCAGCACGCTTCACCATCGTGGGATCACCCCGGAAGTCTGCAAGCGTGCCCATGGAATCAGAAAGGGTCACCAGGCCTTGCGCATCAATACACAAACGCTCAAGTTCGGAGAGGATTGGGCTAGCAATTCGAAGAATCTGATCATCAAGCTGAGGCGTAGCCACAAGCTCCATCGCCTTTTGGGCTGGGCTAACCTGACACAGAATACTGCGCTGCCAAGAGCGAGCAATAACCGGGCGTAAGCCAGAGAGATCAGTGTTTTTCGGGTCAGAAAGGAATTGCTCTCTGAGAGAAATGATCGCTGACTTATTCAGAGAGCCCGCAGCAATTTCATGCTGCCCGTTTGTATTCGTATGGTTCATGTATTCCTCCGCCCCGGAAGGGAAGCAAGGCTCTGCGTGCAGGTTGCACGCATTAGCTGGCGCAGGCTGATAAGCCAGGCGATATCGCGGGGCGCCAGTGACGAATAACGCTTCAACTGCAGCTTCGTCAATCGGCAAAGAGTGCAGTCCGTCCGAAGCCATACACAGGGAAAGCGATGGCTTCGAACCACTAAGCAAAAGTACTTATTTTTCGGCGAGCCCACGGACTCGCTAGCACCAGCATTTGAATCGTTACTGCGCGGTGTAACCGCCATCAATGTAAAGCTCAGTTCCGGTGACGTAGCTGGATTCGTCACTAGCGAGGTACAGCACTCCGTAACTGATTTCTTCAGCACGGGCAGCACGCGCCATTGGTGTAGCAGCTACGAAAGCCTTGACCGACTCCTCACCCTCTTCCTCAGCCATAGGTGTCAACACCTGGCCAGGGCAGACAGCGTTGACACGAATATTTTCCTTGGCGTACTCCATAGCGGCTGCTTTGGTCATCATGCGTACCGCGCCCTTGGAGGCTTGATAGGAGAACGAACCAGGGCCGCCAACCGTTGCGCTGATGGAGCTAATGTTCACAATGGCTCCGCCGCCAGCACGTCGCAACGCAGGAACTACGTGTTTGATCCCAAGGAAAACACCTTGTTGATTGATGGCCGTCACCTTAGTCCAGGCACCCAACTCCTCCTCGTGAACTGATTTCATGGAACCCACGATGCCTGCATTGTTGATCAGGATATTCACACGTCCCCAACGTCGCTCGGCCTCAGCCACAGCTGCAACCCAATCCGACTCCGAAGTCACATCCATGTGGAGGTAATGGACATCATGACCCGCATCGCGCAACTCCTGAGCAACGGTCATCCCAGTCTCATCAAGGACATCAGTCATCAAAACCTTCGAACCTTCCGCGGCAAACAGACGAGTGTGCGCTTCGCCTTGTCCACGAGCTGCGCCGGTAATAATCGTGACTTTTTCCAATACTCGATTCATCGCTAACCTCAAAATTATTCTTGGCTGGTGCCATTGTTTTGCAGGATCACCTTAACGCTGACCTCAAGCGACTACTGTGCCATTTCGAGACAAGTGCCACATCTCAGTCAGGATCCATTTTTTCGCGCGCTTTTGCTGCACTCACTCGCCCAAAAACGATCTAGCAATTCCCTTGATGCACTCAAAATGAGCAGGCCGTTCTACACACCGAACCGAGACATACCCAATAATTTGGAGCTACTCACACTCTGAAATGATCCATCAGCCTCATCTGTTCAACTGTAAGTACGTCAAGCTGCCCTGTGATAAGCGCGGACTGATTGGCTTGGTTTGTAAGGGATTCCGTGACTCCCCTGATGTTGGCAACGTTTCGATTAACTTCTTCTGCCACAGCTCCCTGCTCCTCCGCAGCACTCGCAATCTGAAGGTTCATGCTTGTAATAACAGACACGGCCTCCCCTATACGATCGAGGGCCTCCATAGCGCGCTGGATGCTATGAGCATTGTCCTGAGCTTTGGCCTGACTGTTATGCATCATCGTCACAACGCCTCGGGTATGACTCTGAATGCGCTCAACAACATGCCGAATTTCTTCAACGGAGTCCTGGGTACGCCGGGCTAGTGCCCTTACCTCGTCCGCAACAACGGCGAATCCACGACCGCTTTCCCCCGCTCGTGCTGCTTCGATAGCTGCATTCAATGCCAGTAGATTCGTCTGTTCTGCGATGCCTCTGATGACTTCGAGAACGGAGCCGATCTGCTCGCTGCTCACAGCCAATTCCTCAACCTGTTGAACAGCCTGGCTGACTTCCGCACAAAGAATGTCTATGTCCTTCGTGGTTTGACGGATGATTTCTATCCCATCCTGAGCAGCCTCGTCTGCACCTTGAGCTGCTGTCGCGGCGCTTGAGGCGTTGCTTGCAACATCTTGAGCCGTAGCACTCATTTCGTTTGAAGCGGTTGCTACCTGATCAATCTCTCGAAACTGGATCTGTATGCCTTCGCTGGTTTCTCGGGCCACAGTAGAAGAACGATCGGCCGTGTCGCGAGTCTCGACGATACTTTGCTTAATCCGTGCAATCGTGGGTTGAAGCTTGTCCAAAAAGCGATTGAACCAACTGGCGAGCTCTCCCAATTCATCGCGTTTTGCATAACCAAGTCGGCGCGTGAGGTCACCATCCCCTGTAGCGATATCTTGCAGCATTTGTGCTACCGCATTGATGGGTCGGATAACCCCAGAAGCTGTGAACCAAATCATTACCAAACCAAACAACGCAGCTGCAAACGCAATCAATAAAGTGTCCTTCACGCCCTGCGCCTGCGCGTCACTCAGCTCTCGCTGCATCGTGAGCGTGTCCTCCAGCAACACACTCCGAGGCACCCCCAACATGACGCTCCAAGGTTTGGCACCCTCGAAAAAACTCAACGGGTGTATAGCGCGAATGTCTTCTCCACTCTCTATAACCTTTGAGCCATCGTTGTCCTTCAGGTCAGGTGTAGGATGCGAGTCACTACCTAAATCTTGCGACCATGGCTTACCGATCGCGCCCGGGTCTTTGCTATTTGCCGCGACTACACCATCATCTGAAGTGATGACGACATAACTCTTACCACCAAATAGATCAAAAGCACTTTTCTCCACCCCCGACTGCAAAGCGGCAAGAGACAGATCTACACCCACTACTCCGACCACTACTCCATCGACCAAAACAGGCATAGATACAGATGTCAGCAAAATATTCACGCCATTGGCAGTGTCCTGATACGGAGGTTGCATGCAAATCTGCCGTGTTGTTTTCGGACATAAATACCAATAGTTATATGGCACTCCACTGGCATTTAAATCTGCTCTAACAAAATACGACTCAGCAATGGTTGAGCTCACTACATCATTGCCGTTGCGGCTCCACTGCGGAGTGAATCGCCCTTTATCATTGCTACTGTGACCAGCATCATCTACAAAACCCGCATCTCTTCCATCCAATGCATTAGGCTCAAAGACAATCCATACCCCCTGCAGTCCACGCTTGGCATTTCGCTGGTATAGTTTTTTCAGACTTTGATTTATCAGTTCACGCTGCGCACCTGCATCCCCACCATGTTTTACCCAATTTTCCCTTTGAGCGGTCACTAGGTCAGCAACTGACGTGAGTAACAGAATACTCTGCTGAAAGTGGCTATCTAGAGCGGCTGCTTGCTCACCTGCCTCGGCCTGAAGCAGTCTCTTCGCATTATCGATCATCATCCTTTCGCTCGTTTTAGCAACAATTGTGTTATTGCTCTGCGAAATATGAATATTCATAAAAACCACTACAACCACAATACCGAGCAAACATATACCGGCCAATACAACTATTTTTGAACGAATAGAAAACGCGCTAAACCCCATATCACACCTAATGACGGGTGGAAGAAATATAATGACTGAAGAATGCAGCCTGGCCTACATAGGCCACAGCCATCCAACTACATTCCTAGGAAAAGGCAGAGAGGATATTAATTTTGAATCTTTTAGTGCCGAATTTGCGGTGATACGCCCTTGAGATAGAAAATACTCACTGTGTTCTTCGCGCCGCCACTCCTCCTCTTGTCCGTGGCGAGGTAGCAGGACGATAGGTAGAACGAGAGCATCAACATCCATACTGACGGCCATCAACCCGGATGCCAGTGCACTTGCAATGTGATCGTTCCTAAAATCGATATCGTTGAAAAACATCGCAGAGACAATTATTGCGTGGTAATAGCCAGATTTCGCCAAATCTCTAGCTAAATTTGGTGCTGAAAAAGGATCCGCAATCACGAAGGAATCAACGTGTTTTTGAGGGATAACCTCACAGAAACCTTTGAATGTTTTTTCAACAAATTCATCCGGCTCGCCGACCTTGATAAAGGCATATTTGTCGTTTTTCATCGCACCTACCTCTTCTTATCGTGTGTCATTTCACCGCCTACTTGACCCGGTAAGGATGCAGAGAGCGTCCTGACACGCGGAGCCTGGACAACGATGTCAAAGGCTGGCCTGGAGCAGCCAGTCAGGCGAAGCACCCGGGGTAGTCTGCCGCATGCAAATCATGCCGAACTGTCCCACC
The DNA here is from genome assembly GCF_058802345.1 of Pseudomonas sp. GW822-FHT02D10. Taxonomy (NCBI): domain Bacteria; kingdom Pseudomonadati; phylum Pseudomonadota; class Gammaproteobacteria; order Pseudomonadales; family Pseudomonadaceae; genus Pseudomonas; species Pseudomonas sp. GW822-FHT02D10. The sequence continues at coordinate 24,857 of NZ_JBXAOB010000006.1, read as the reverse complement.
TTGAATCACTGTAGGGCAGGATTCGCACGCGCGGGAGTGGCGACATGCAAGCTGCCCATAAAATTATGATCGACATACCAAATTAAAATTCAGACATCGAATCAATGGCAGCGTTTCTCAGGTTGCCCAGTTGAAATTGGCTCTGAAGCACACCTTCGAACCACGAGAATTTCTGTCTACCGCGGATGCCGCGAGCTGCTGGCTCAACTTGGCACAGTTCCTTTACCCGTTTGTAAGAGAACCTGAGATCAGAGGCAGGCCGATCAGCCACCTCACGATTTAGATGACTTTCAATTGTGGGCTTGAACCACCTTATAGAACGGGTTGACGCGCAGCCTTCGAGGCGCCGGCAACTGAAAAAGTGATTTATGGCGGCTTAAGGGTGCACTGGCAGGGCCACGTGCATTCGCCCAGCTAAGCCTGCGGAGGTGAAAGAATGGCTGTTCTAGAGCAAGTTACCCAGTTTAAAGACTCGGTTGATAAGACGCTTTTTTTGCAAGCAATGTCGATTCTCCCTGGGCCTGTATCCCTAGTCACAACGGGGCAAGGTGATAAACGCATGGGACTGACGGTGTCGGCCCTGTGTAGCCTCTCTGCCGAACCTCCCTCCTTGATCGTATGCATCAATAAAAACGCCAGCGCTCACGAAGAGCTGCTCTCACAAGGAGTTTTCGGGGTCAACGTGCTTAAGCCCGATCAGACCGAATTCGCCACCCTCTTCACTCAAAGAGGAGTAGATCGTTTCGCCAGCTCGGAATGGGTACAGCGCGAGACCGGTGCCCCTTTGCTGCGTAGCGCTCTCATTGCCTTCGACTGCCGCCTAGAGCGAGCGATTGATGGCTACTCCCATACCATTTTGATCGGGTCTATCGCCGACATCGTGCTCGCCCCAGAAGAGCCGGCAGAGTGCCTCGTTTGGCATCAGCGCCGCTATCGCACCTCTGCAGAAATCGCATGATCAAGATTGCTAACGTCAGACACTAATCGGTGCATGACGACTCATACCTTCCATGTATGAGCTCGGATGACGTCGGACTGGGAAAGCTCAAGCGTCAATGTAATGCAACCAATCCTCGGCATACACCTGCCGAGGGCGCAAACAATAAAATGATGAGGTAGAAAAAATGGCCGCCAATCGTTACGCGTTCGTCAAAGCAGGCTGGCACAGCGACATAGTTGATCGTGCCCTTGAGGGTTTCCTTGAAACAATCTCAGCGGAACAGGTTGACGTCTTCGACATGCCCGGGGCTTTCGAACTGCCTCTGATGGCACAGGAACTGGCATTGACCGGCCGATACGCGGCAGTTGTTGCAGCAGCTTTGGTTGTCGACGGTGGGATTTACCGACACGACTTCGTTGCGCAGGCGGTTGTCGATGGATTGATGCGAGTGGGCCTGGATACCCGAGTACCCGTACTGTCGGTATCCCTGACTCCTCATCACTTCCAGGAAACGGAGCATCACCGTGAAATCTACAGCAAGCATTTCGTAGAGAAAGGACGTGAAGCTGCACAAGCAGCGATCAAGATTTCGATGACTAGAAACAAATCACTGGGTAAGCCACAGCGCAAACTGCAATCTGCTAGCTGATCCACAGGATGATCAATTGATCGCTGAGTTCTCATAGGGGGAATGATGGTTGCGGCAGTCGCTCTGTTGGTTACCAACCAACAGCAGTTCACTTAGTGGAGACCACACAGTCTACGGACTACCGACCATGTCATCCTCGCCCAACAAAAAAAGGCCCTGAAAAGGGTCTTTTGTACTCGAACCAGATCTGGGACAACCTCGACCGCAATCCGCAACGTGTTGCCGCCCTCCCCCAACTGGCCGCGATTTTTCGGGTAGTTCTGCACATAAGGGTGATCCATCGCTTCGATTCGCCCCTGAATCAATCAAACCAACCCCAGCTGTTAACACGGGGTCTTCAATGACTTCCGGACTGTTGCTGGTAGGCCGAAGGGTGGCGACGATCTTCGTTCGGCGATTAGGCATGACTAACGTCCTTACTGCGGCACCAGCGACTGGCTAGAGTGATTTAGAGGAAGATCAAGTCCATGGCTCCATCGCACCGAATTATTTGGGCGCAGTGACAAAAACTGGGGATACTTGTTGTATGTTCAACCAATTCTTACTAGAGCAAAGTCCCGAAAAATGTTCGAACTTGATCACCTGTTGGCTCAGAACATCGTGGATCGCGCGATGGCGATACTGCCCTATAACGTCAATGTCATGGACAACCAAGGCTTAATCCTGGGCAGCGGTGAGAGTTCTCGCATCAATACGCGCCATGAGGGGGCGCAGTTGGTGTTGGCCAACCATCGCGTGGTCGAAATCGATGAACAGGCGGCGCAAACCCTGAAAGGCGTGCAGGCGGGAATCAATCTACCGCTGATGCACGATGGCCGCCTGATCGGGGTGTTAGGGATTACGGGCGAACCGCAACAGCTGCGCACCTATGCCGAGCTGGTTCGAATGACCGCCGAGATGCTCGTGGCGCAGAGCCACATGCAGATCGAACAGCATTGGCGAAAACAGCGCAGTGAGGATGTGCTGGCCATGCTACTGGGCGAAGCGGGCGGTTCTCCTCGGCTTATCGACGAAGCCCGGCAACTAGGCCTCAAGCCGCAACTGGCGCGCACACCTGTTCTGATCAAACTAGAGGCTGAACTGACATCCTCAGCCTTGGCAGACTGGTTAAAATCGCGATATACCGATAGCTGGTGTTTGGCCCCATCCTCGTTTTCGCTCTTGTGGTGCTGTCCCTCCAACCTGATTCACAGCCCTGAAAAAATAATCGAGAAGCTTGGGTCGCTGGGCTGGAAAGTGGCGCTTGTGGCCTATGGCGTGCGGGCAGAGTCCCTTGAGAGTTTGCGTCGGGGCTACCGGCGTGTCGCTGAACTATTGGCCTACGCAGAGGCTGTTCTGCCGCAGCAAAGATTCGTGTCGCTGTCTCGTTATCATTTGCCGTCTTTTCTGTGGGCTCATCGAGAGGACGGTGTAGTGGACACGATACTTCTCCCTCTGCACCAGATCCAGGCAAAGGACAGCAGCGGACAGTTGCTGCGCACGCTGCGCGCATGGTGCCTACATGACGGTCAGGCACAGGCCTGCGCGGATGCCTTAGGTATTCATCGCAATAGCCTGCGTTATCGCATGGAACGGATAACAGAACTGAGTGGCAAGGATATGACTCGGCTGCATGAATCGCTGGAATTGTACCTGGGCGTCCTCCTGCTCCCGCACTCTGAGCCAACACTCTGATCATGTGCAAATACACAATTTTTATATATTGTTTTTGTCCATCCAGCTAAGGCTGGTGGCAAAGCAAAATGTCAGCATGAAGGCTCGTCGCATTTGGAGAGTCTTATGAAAATCGTTATCGCACCTGATTCATTCAAAGACAGCTTGAGCGCTGCTGAAGTCGCCGATGCGATAGCGTTGGGCCTTGAAGAAGTGCTTCCTGACGCAGAACTGGTCAAGTGCCCCATGGCCGATGGTGGTGAGGGCACCATTGATGCGATCCTGTCAGCCTTGGCGGGTGAACTCAGGAGTGCTCGCGTCACCGGCCCACTCGGTGAGCCTGTCACAGCGAGATGGGGGTGGTTGCCCCAGGCGCGCACGGCGATCATCGAAATGGCAGAGGCCAGCGGTTTACAGCTGGTTGCGCCTGAGCGACGTAACGCCTGTACAAGCTCTACCGAAGGCACGGGTGAACTCATCATTGAGGCACTCAATGCCGGAGCACGAAAGATCATCCTGACCATTGGCGGCAGTGCCACCAACGATGGCGGCACCGGCATGCTCAGGGCCCTTGGCGCCCGGTTCATGGACAGTGACGGCAATCCACTTCCCGCCGGAGGTCTAGCCCTGTCAGGATTGGCGAAGATCGACATCCAAGCGCTTGATCCACGGTTATCCGAAGTGCATGTCCAGGTCGCCGCCGATGTCGACAACCCACTCTGCGGGCCCCACGGTGCCTCTTTCACCTTCGCTCGGCAGAAAGGTGCAGACAACGAGCAAATTCAACGTCTCGACGAAGCCCTGGCCCACTACGCGAATCTTTGCGCGGCGCTGTTGGGTCAGGACGTTCGAAATGTACCCGGCGTCGGGGCAGCTGGTGGAATCGGCTTTGCAGCCAAAGCCTTTTTTCTGGCAGCCTTCCGACCTGGGGTCGAAGTGGTGGCTGACCTAATCGAACTAGCGATCCGGTTACAGGGTGCTGACCTGGTCATCACAGGTGAAGGTCGCTTCGACGCACAGACACTAAGGGGCAAAACACCTCTGGGAGTTGCCCGGATTGCCGCCCAAACTCGGGTGCCCGTTATCGTTCTTGCAGGCACACTGGGTGAAGGCTATGAGCAACTGTACATACAGGGGATCGACGCCGCGTTTGCCTTGACCTCTGGCCCCATGACGCTTGAGGAGGCCTGTCGCCATGCACCTCGTCTTCTGAAGGAACGAGCCCGCGATATTGCGCATCTGCTGTGCGTGGCCAAACGTATCAACTAGCACTTTATACATCGTCGAGGCAGTCCTCGATGCACTCGCCCGCTGTTGCCGGAGTACTCGCCCTCGGAGTTTTCCCGTGCCACCACCCAGTCGATTTGATCACCGCTATGCAGAGGGCTCTTCACACCCGGTAGAACACGAGCCGGGCGCATATTGGCGTACTGGTCGAAGCCCTTGTTGACGCCGACGCCGAATTGTCCCAAGCGCTTACGCAAGACTGCCCCACCTCCAAATCGAAACAAATTCAATAAGGGAAATGGTTCGCAAGGAACAGACTGGGTCAGTGACATCTCGGCAACTGGGTCAATTTGTCGTCGGCACCTATAAGCATCCCAAGACCACCTCTAATGCGAATGAAAAAGGGCCCTCGAAGGGCCCTCTTGCACTCAAACCAAACTCACTTGGTCAGCCAGGACTCGACAGTGTCGGAGCCGTATTCGGCTTTCCACTCCTTCAGCGTTTTGTGATTGCCACCTTTGGTTTCCACGACTTCGCCGGTGTGCGGATTTTTGTAAACCTTTACTTGACGAGGTTTGCGGCTGCCGGCATTTGATTCGTTGACCGGTGTGCGGCGGCGCGCTTGCGGATCAAGCAGGTTGATCACGTTTGGCAGGCTGTAACCGTACTCGGCGAGCAGAGCGCGTAGCTTGGTTTCGAATTCAATTTCTTTCTTGAGGCCAGCATCGCCTTTCAGCGCTTCAAGAGCCTGGAGCTGTTCAGCTAGGTGTTTTTCGAGTTGGCGGAACTCAGCGAGTTTAGACATGACAAGCCTCTTTTCAATAGTTACCTAACAGTATATTGCAAATTGGGCTTCGCAGAATGGATTGCTTGCGAAAAACTGAAATCGGAATAGAGCAGCCAACAATTATGGCTCAGCAATAATTATGACTGAACCATAATTTGGGATAACTCAGTTTTTCCGGTTCGGCGCTTCATCGATTGCGAAACTCAGATCGCTTACAGTACACAGTCCACAATTAATGGGTAGCCGGCTGGAAATTCGAGTAAAAATTGAGCTGAACTCTCCCTAACGTGGAGCCTTTACAGCCCCAGGTCTCGCCCCAACTGATCCTCCTTCATTTCGTCACAGGCCTGCTCCGTCCTCATAAGGTGCATTTGCAATTGGTCGCGCAAATGCATTCTCAGACGAGACCTAATCTCGACGTAGCCTGCAGTTGGGCCTGCATAGATATCACGACGTATCAGGACATCACGCAGCACCCTTACGCCCTCAGTTCCAATCCCTGATGCGTGCAGCCGCACGGTAGGATCGAACCCAGGATCTCTCTTGAAACTACCGACAGCCGCTTCAACCAGTCTCACAAATGCTCCCGCGTCACATGCCTGCTGCGCTGAACGCCAAACCTTAATCTCCAGCTCATTTTCCATCTGCTCTCTCCAGTTCATATGCGGACTTCACTCGCACGAAGTTGTCCGACACGGGTATTTTTTAAAAAAATGACTCGTTGTTTGAAATCAAACTGGATAGCAGCGGCTTACGCCGCTAAGGGGCAACTTTGCTATGCCCAGAGGGCAGTCACACATCAGCGTCAGCAGGATACATCGCAAGAAAAGGCCAGAAGCAGGAGCACAGCAAAAGCGAAAACCAACACCGTATCCTCGTCAGGATTTGCGGTAGGTGGAGCGTCGAGATCGCTGCTTTTTTGTTGGTCTCAAATATAAAGATCCGTTGCTCAAAAATTTTTTCAAGGGGCCTTCTGAAAAAATATTTCGGTTGACACGACTGCACAACAAAGCGCATCGGTTCGGCTATGCGTGTGAACTGCAACCTGAGATCTTTCAAAGAATCTAGATCTACGCACACACGACTTATTGCCTGCGCACGAGCGCATCCTCTACCAAGTTCAAAAGGCAAAAAGATGCTGCATCCAAGCGCCTACTCAGGGCCGTTCTCTACTTCGTTCGAACGCGCTGGCTCAAAGATAAGGCGCCGCATAGCTCAAGAATTCCTGCTGCGCAGACCTGTTTGTGTCCCAGCGTTTTGCCGGGGCTGGAGGAGGAGAACGATAGTCTGCGACGGTGAGAATGAGTCGTTGTTTAGCTCTAGAAATCGCAACAAAAAAAACGGAACGCTCATCTGCTACATCACCAAAGAAAGCCTCATTCTCTACGCCGAGGACAATCACGTTGTCGAACTCCAACCCCTTCGACTTATGGATTGTCATCAGCTTGACAGAGTCATCGTCCACGAAATGAGCCAACACCTGTGCTGGCGTTCGCGATTCAAGAAAGAGTATCTGCAGCCGCTCATAGGCTTGTTTAACCAGCTCTCGCAATCTGCCCCCTTGCCTGTATTCGTGAGAGAGCATGCAGACTGTATCCCGCCCAATCAGCGTTAAAAAATCATTCGCCCAACGCCGCATCTGCTCAAAGGTACACGCATCCCTAATCCGACGAGCCTCCTCGCGAACGTTGGACACATGATTACGCAGGCGCCGTTGCACCCTGTAAGCGGACTCATCATCCATCCCTGTAACGTTCAGTACAGAAGCGATCCGAGCTTGGGCCTCCGCCTGCCCATCACCGACTACCACCAAGAGGAAGTCGAGGATTAGGCGAACAATCGGTTCGCTAGCGAAATCCTGCAACAACTGTTCATTGCGAAACGGCACTTGCAACAACCGCAACCGCTCCATCAAGGGATGCCCATAGAGATCCAGTTGCTTTGAGACCAGGATGCCAATTGACGACGGAGCCATCCCCTCTTTCTGTATCCATTGCTGCACCAAAGCACCAATCTTTTCCGCCTCATCCAAGCACGTTGCATATCGATGAATTGCGATCTGGCCCTCTTCCCCTAAGAGTTCCTGATCATCTAATGCCGAAGCTGGCTCCATGATTCGCACCATAGCGTTTTGCATTCTTCGAAGACGCGGTGCCGACCTGAAGTTGTAAAAAAGAGTCAGCGGTTGGGCCTGAAAGTCTTCAATGAATCGTTTGAACACTCCCTTTAACGCTCCCGCCCAACCCATGATCCTTTGCTTGTCGTCACCGACAGCAGTGAGCAAAGCGCCAGATCCCATGAATGCTTCTTGAATCAAGCTGTATTGCTGGGAGGTGCAGTCTTGAAATTCGTCCAAGAAGACGTGGGTATACGTAAGCCGTACGGCGCTTCTTGCCATTTCGCTTGATCTGAGAATCTTGATAGCCAAGGGCACCAAGTCATCAAAATGGATCTGGGTGCCGGGCTTGCGAGTCATACCAACGCTGTACTCCGCGTCCAGTGCGTCTCGGCCTGTGAGCAGAGGTCTGAATTTATCAATCAGGCTTTTGGCGAAGGCATGAAAGGTGTGGCTGTCGACACGCCTGCCGTCGACCTGGCCGCACCGATCAAAAACCCTCTGCCTGAGATTTCGCGCAGCATCTGTCTTGAATGAAATTGCAAGAATACGTTGCGGATACCAACACTGACCGGTACTCAATAAATAATGAGCTCGTTGAGCCAGCACCTCGGTTTTTCCTGCTCCAGGCCCAGCTGATAATGCGATTGAGTGAGCGTTCTCCGATATCGCGGCAAGCGCATTGCGCTCAAATTTCATTCCGTTCTCTGGTCGCCAGGCAGATAGGGCGATCATTCGGGCAGGCTCTCTAACTTGCTCTTGACCATGGCTATGAGTCGGCTGATGGACGGCGGCATCCATTGCAGTAATTGCACATCCGAAAGAGTAGCCAAAGCGGCAATATGCTCTGCAGGTTTACTACCCAATTTGAAGCGAGCGTGGTACGCGCCGAAATAGCTTTTCTGCAGATCACTGTACTGATCCAACGCAACCGGGGCTTTGCCAAGAACAGACAGGACGACCGGCAAGACTGGAGCGACAAGCTCCTCAGACGTGACTCCGTAAGCAATCGAAAACTGCGTCATCATGGAAAAATCTAGATCGAGTGGGGACGAATAGAAAACTCCATGCCCCTCCAGCCAGTTCACCCACGCGACACCAGCCGTCGATGTTAAAACATGATCTACACCATTCCACTTCGGCAGCTTCTCACCCTGCTTTTCTTTTGCATCGATGACGTTTATTGCACCTAGTTGGTCGACCGCGTACTTCAACCGCCCCCATCCCGCTTGGTGTCGACCAAGATCCAGGTCAAGCAAGGTGACATAGGGAATTTGAAGGCCATTTAGCAGCCGCCAGAAGTGATTGACATGCCGCCCTCCCAGCGGTGCGACAACGACAGAAGAATCGTCTTCAGCAACACCCGCCGCCTGCAATAGACGTGGAATCACAATCTCCTCGCTGTCTCCTTCACCCAGGATGACCAAGCGGGAAAAGTAGAGCTCAGGAAATGCCTTAACTGCCTCTTGCACGAATTTATGGGCCACATCCGCTTTATCCGGCATGACAATTTGCGTCACTTGGGTATGACGAGCAGGGGTTAACCGCAGATAACGTATGTGCTCTGGATCTACCCGCCGCAACAATGCCGGAGCATGAGTGGCTATGATGGCTTGTCCGTCATCGCCGGCAGAAAACGCCTTCAACGATTTGATAACGCGCCCCAGATAATGCGGTGACAAGCTGTTCTCCGGCTCCTCCATCGCAATCAATGTGAACAGAGCTGGACGCAGTTTCAAAATATCAAAAGCTTTCAGGCTGCCCTTAAGCACTTGACTGGCAATGGCCTGAGACGTCAGCACGAGGGTGATGTACAGAAGTGATTGCTGACCATCGCTCAGCCTTGAAAAGTCGACTTTGGCAGCGTCATGTCCAGGCGTAAACCCTACGGTCAAATGCCGTAACAAGCTGTCCATTTCATTTCGATCGAACGAGATTGAGGGCTTCGCGTAAAACGTACCTTTATGCAGGCCATTCCAGGTTGAAGCCAGAACCTTATCGATACCACCTATGGCTGCGTTTCCAGCCAATAGCTGACTAATCTGCCCCGTCAGTTCGGCTAACCCACACTGCTCAATCTGCCAATCAGCCGAGCGTAAAAGCCGCCCAAGCAAAGAGTTGGCTGCGTACGAAATATGGTCGGCTGGATCCCGCCGAGCGGGCAGGTAGTGGACTTGGATTTCATTGCGATCATGCTTGTTTACGGGCATCACGCGCGACGGCTCGTCAGCACTGTCAACCGCGATAACGTACTGAAACAACTCCTCGACATCACCATCTTCATCAAGGTTAGCCGTGAGGCGAAACCGAACTCGGGGTACGGCGTCTGCAGTGACAAGCGTCAGGTGTGAGTAATTGGATGCAATCGTAGGTCGCGGTTCTGTCCCGGGCTCACGTAATTCCGGAAATTCAAACTGAGCTTCGACCCATAGCGTGGTGGAAAAAGTTGCTGCCCCATCAATCGCAGTTTTTTGACTGTGAAAGTCTGATCGCTGTACTCGTCTTAGCTGTGGGTCGGTAGCAAACATCCTTGCTAGGGCCTGTAGCACAGCCGTTTTACCCGATCCATTCGGCCCCAGGAGATACGTTAAGTCCTCAAACCGAATCGTCGATGGAACGGGCCCAAACGACTGAAAGTTAGAAAGCCGCAGTTGTGTAAGCTTCATCGTAATCCTTCCCCCATGAGTCTGCTCTTTACCGGTGAGGCATTCAGACCAATCAACGCGGTAGATCGTGGATTTCCTATCCCTTCCACCTGTGCTTCGAGGTGTGTCAGCGCACGGGTTGTGACGGGCTACGTCGGCATCGGGAGGATCAATGCAAGACCAATTCCCTGCAGATTGCTATATCTCACGAAATGTTCGTCTTACGCAGTTTTTTTTAAAACGTGCAGATTATTAGATTCAACTTATAAAACACTGGCTTTCAGCCGCGAAGGTGAGCGATTTTGGGATGCCCAACCTACAAGGACAAACCGGTACCGCTATTTACTTCGAAAGAGGTGTTACCGGGCGTTGAGAAGATACAGCAACGCAACCAGGCCCTCCCACAGACCTCACCATACCTAGTTAGGCACGTGATTCGCGATCTGATCTACGAACTACCGTGACAAGGAAACATTGATGGAAACCGACCTGAAGACTTTATGGCTGCGCGAGAACCAACGGCGCAGGCTGCTTTGGACGTTAGAACGATTACGCCCTGGCACTGAGGAAGCAAAACCGTTGCTCGAAGAGCTCAGAAGCATAGAGCGCCAGGATCTCGAAAGCCCAATTGGTGACGCCTATTCGATGTCGGTCGATGAGCTGCGCGAGCGTGTTCCAGAAACAGAATTCCTAGGGAGCGATGGCCACCTTTTCGTTATTGTGCTTGATCAACACATACCCCTGCCCTGGCGTGCGCGATTCGAAGCAGCGAGCGCTCTCTCTTCACGGTTGCCGCAAGGAAGTTATGCGCGCGACTGGCACCGGTTTCTTCGATGCTGGGTGCAAGATATGCAGCACGTTGCTGCGCACAGCGAGAGGTGCGAGGCCGATTGAGTTTGATTTGAGCATAAAGGGCCTCACATCAAATTCCACCTGCGAAACGTATCTTCGAGACACCTGAGCGGAATCATCGGCGAGCGCCAGGCTTCCTGGCGCAGTCCTAGATCCTGTAGCAAATCCGGCAACGCCAGCAACACCCGAGCATCCGCCTGTAAGCGATCGAACAACCATTCCGGATCTGCCCTATGCGCGAAGCGAGCACACACAGCCCCCCAATCGACTGAACCTAATCGTTCAATATTTGTTGTCCACCGTGTGATCCGCACAACGCCCTCGATATCCATCACCATGGGCGCAAGATCGTAGATGGGTGCAAAGCTCACTCGCTCCTTGCCCCGAAGGATCGAGAGATTTCCGCCATGGTTGTCGGTGTTCCCGACGATCTGATTGATTAAATCCCGTCGCAAGTATTCGCTAACCATGTCCGGTATTTCAGATTCTTGGCCAGCCGCAATCCATGTTTCCGTTAGCCGATCCACGACATCGAAATGACTCAAACAACTACCTCGATGCCTGACGCCACATAATGAATACATTGACTCGACTGCGATGCGCTCCACTTCCCCCGGAGAGACCTTCCGATCGAATCTTTGCATCCAAATGCTAGGCATCTTCGCTGCTTCGTGGGTCAGACCATCGGCGGCGATCGTGTCGATCCCCAACTTGCCCAGCGCGCGGTAAAAGCAGTATTCGGAATGCAAGATGTCTCGGTCTAGTCTGGTTGCGGTGTTACGCGGGAATTTAACAAACCAATGCCGGCACACCTCCGCGTCGCTTAGCACCCCGTCGGGATAAAGCTGCCCCGAAGCATCCTCGACCAGCAGCATTTTTGGAGCTTCACCGCCGGCCCCGAGAGCGCCGGTTATTGCCATCCCGTTTTCCTTGGCATGGTCGAGAAAACCCATGCCTTTTTGGACAACCTCTTCTCGGGTAGCCCCATCAGGCACTTTGCCTGCGGAATATAGCGTTTCTGCCGCGCTCTTTATGCGCAGGTGTCCAATGGGAGCAGCAGCAAATTGCTGCAACAGAAAGAGATCAATCGACATCCCTGGCGGTACTACCGATCTCGACAAGATGTGCCGACGTGCAGCACCAGCCGGGATGACATCGTGCAAAAAAGCTGGGGCAGTCTCACGCCGAATGTCCCACTCCAGCGCGAGACTCGCACTCACGGCTGGTGCTTTAACCGTACCCAGCTGAATGAACTGATCCGCAAGGTATTCGGGCAGGTAGTTGATGTTGCATCGGCTTCGAAGGCTATCTCCGGGTGAATCAAAGCTGAGCGCCAATGCATCATGCCAATGGCCTGCCGAGTGAATCTGGAGCGTGATGGATTCCATACTTATCGGCCAATTGCCGAAGCCTCACTGTGTTTATCTTGGGGGCCTAGGTAGCACCGGACAGCGGGGAAAATTTTCTCAATCAGCGTCGCTGAATCACTCCAACCGAGCAACGCACTCCGCCCAACCATGAAGCTTTTCCCAATCTCGCAACTACCTGATGAGCCGTGACAAACTTTTATGCAAAGCTGCGACAGCAGGCACACTCACGTGCTTTCTTGCACCACGACCAGCCAGGATGTACAGCATGTCTTTGCTTTCAAAATTACAGCCGTCAAAATCGCGTTGGTAACCGCTGAGGATGCTGTCGCCAGGTCGATACTTGTCTTGACTGTCGTGTACGGTCATCGGGGAATACAAAATGGTTGGCTTCAGCCCCTCCACGTTGAGCTCATGTTCCGTCGACGCGGACACCATGACATCCAACAGCATCCAATGCCTCACGACGCAAAAAAGTCGTCCATCGAATGCCTCACGTGATGCTCGAATCAGCTCGGAGTCGTCGAGCTTTGCGCCATTCAAAACACGCGCGGGGCCATGCAGCAGATCCGCCAACAATTCTAATTCCACACTATCCCACTCAATTTTTAGGTACGCGCAGTACCGTTTCCACGGGTGACAGGGAGCCACATACACGCACATGTTTTAATTGAAACTTGCATGGCCGTGCCTATTGACCAATGCTCATAACTGCCCGGGCACTGCCTTTTTTGCGCACGCCGCGCCCAAGCAGGACGTAGACTGTATTGGTGCTTTCGAAAAGATAGCCAAGAGTGAACGAGCGCTGAAAAGTGCTGCGTACCCACTCGCCTTTACGTCGCTTTCCGCTGCTATGAACAAGCACCTCCGCGGCGTACAGCACGTAGGGGGCAAGGCCATCACTCAACAGCGAGGCCCTGTAACTTTCATCGACGTCTAATTCGATTATTCGCCACCCCTTCACAATGCAGAACGGCTTATCGGGAAAATTCAGAAGGGCTTCAACCTCAGCTTCCCAAATCTCTTTTGCAAAGCCATTGATGGGCTCACCACCACCGTGTAGAAGCTCGACCAATTCGCTATACACTGCCACCTCCATTTCCGAAACCACCAGACCAGGCCCGACACCCGGTGATCCTCAGTGGATCATATTGACCAAGGGAACAGCTCCGTTCTCGTACCACCAATGGCAAACAACGTATCTGCTTCCACTGTATGTCTCGCAAAGCTTGTAGCCCAATAGCTCGAACACCCGTCGCAGCCTGGAACTACGGATTGTTTTTCCATCCATAAAGCGCCCGCGTGTGTCACAAAAAACAACGCCGACTACGCAAGGAGGCTCGAATTCGGCGCAACACAGATACCCAGTAATTTGAACGCCAAAGTCAATTTTCCTTGCGTCAATTACGCACTGTGGCAAAGCCATTCGTTCCCCCGTATTGGTGAAAAACAGACCGCAAACCGGACTTAATGAACTCGGTCAAATCGATCTAACGCACCGTTCTCATACAGCCAGTGAGCGACCACGAAAACCCCACCATCGATTACCGTGAAAAGGTCGTAGCCTGCACGCCGACACCGATTGATGACCGGCAGCGCATGAATGGGCAAACCATCTGGGTACTTTTTCGCCGGCTCGCAAAACAACAGACCTGTGATTTTTGGAGGTCGCTCCAAGGCGCAGAGCAGATACCCGACAACATCCGGATCAGTAATGGCTTCACGTGCTCTCTCAATGGCTTTTGGGTATCTGTGAAAGCGGAGATCCGAGAGCCTAGCTCCATAAGTTTTTATCCAGTACATCCCGGCTACCTTTCTCAGCTGGATCAGATTCCAATCGTGAAATTCGAAATGAAGCCTGTGTCTTCTTGGGGATAACCACGCGGATTTGAGATCAGCCGGCACCCGCCCAGCTCGATATCAATAGCCCTATGTGTATGTCCAAAAATCCAAACGTCCACCATCGACAGAAGCGAGTGCCACCGGTTTGTATAAGCCGCACTCAGATGGCCGTCATGCTTATCGCCAGCCACTTCCGGGATCGGGCAATGATGCGTGACAACGATTGTTTTCCCTTCGAACGGATTGGCGAGTTCACCGGCTAGAAAGTCAAAGGCATCGTGGTTCCGCTCAATCACATCTGCGGGGCGTAGGCGGCGAAAACTCTCTTCCGCTCTGATCACCTGGAAGTCATTCATCCACAGGGCGCAGGTCACCATGGCTTCCAAGGTGTCTCCAGTAGAGGAAAAATCCGTCCAGGACGTTGTGACCAAAAAACGGGTTTGGTTGCAAATCCAAATCTGGTTTTCCAATACGTGCACATGTGGTGCAGCTATCTCTCGCATTTTGTGGAGCGTGTGGTCGATGTGGCCTTTGTAGAACTCGTGGTTCCCGCAGACGTAGATGACGGGACAGTTGAAGGTGTCGTTTGCCCAACTGACGCCTCTCGCCTGGGTGTCGATGTCCCCCGCCAAGACGACGATGTCTGCGTCTGTTGTGGGCGGTTCGAACGGGGCGAACTCGTTGTGCAGGTCTGAGTAAATCTGGATTTTCATATTCCGCCCATTTCCATAAAGCGCGTCGACGCCTCGAAAGCGCCATGCGTTGCCGGCACCACAAAGCGGGAGGCACAACCAAGGCTCTAACTCGATTTAGCTCTATATTGAAGATATTGAGGGTGCACTTCTTTCAAAAGGAACGTTCGATGCTTGCACCTACGAGCACCGCAATCGGGAGCTTGCCCAAAGGCTCATCCCGTTCGCCTATCTCAGATACTGCGACTTCGTCAGACCATTATGCCAATACGCATTTGCGTCTGACAACAAAAATTCGACATATCGTTCTGTTTGACGGGAACGCTTGAATGTCGCTTCGCACCGCCTATGCCGCAACGCTGCAATTTCTCAGAGCGCACAAAAAGCTCTCGCAGCAGAACATTGCAAAGCGTATTAACCAATCTCAAATCAGCCGTTTGGAGGCCGCTGAAAGATCGGTGTCGCTGGAGGTAAGCGAGCAGCTTGCTGAGTCTTTTCAACTTGATCCGTTGTCTCTTTTGACGGTCGTTTACGCGGCTCAGAACGGACAGTCCCCACGCGAAATCCTTCGCCGCCTCCATGA
This sequence comes from Pseudomonas sp. GW822-FHT02D10, assembly GCF_058802345.1. Lineage (NCBI taxonomy): Bacteria > Pseudomonadati > Pseudomonadota > Gammaproteobacteria > Pseudomonadales > Pseudomonadaceae > Pseudomonas > Pseudomonas sp. GW822-FHT02D10. The sequence continues at coordinate 9,504 of NZ_JBXAOB010000006.1, read as the reverse complement.
CGACCTCGACTCATCGAATTTGCTGGACGTCTCGATTTCCAATGAACTGGGTCAGACCGCACACCCTGTCACCGCGAAAGCGGCCAAACTGAGGAGCGACATCTTCGAATTGATGAATGAAGGACTCTCACAGGCCGAGATCGCCCGCCGGTTAGGGGTATCGAGGGAAACAGTCAGCAAGCATGTTCGCGAGCAAAAAAAAAACTGATCCAAGGGTGATAGCAGTACCACCTATACCGTGCCTTCACCCGATTAACCACCAAGAGCCGGTAGAGAACATCAAGCTCTGGGCAATCAAGAACGGCTGACTGCCGAAAGCAACGGAAAGACTGGAGATCTTGGTTGAAAAGGCGTTCGCATTGCGCGCAAAACCGAAGCTCGATAATCCGGTTCATGCCGAGCAGAGCTACCAGCGCTGGGCTGATGCAGCCAACTCGTAACACTCTGCCGACCGACAGCTACCGCCCCCCCCTAACAGGGACAGCATCCAGGCATTCACTTGGTAGCGCCGACCTCTGTGATGCTGCGCCCCTTATTTGCCTGACGCTGTCGCTGCCGAAACCGCTTGATGAAGTTGGCGCCCAGACCATTGGGTTCCGACGCTTCGTGCAGCCGTGATTTTCTTGTACACATTGGAACCGGGCTGCTTGATGATTAAGCCCTGTTCCTTCATCAAACCTCTGACCTTGAGAGCCTTGGCGCATTTGTACAATTCACTATTCATCGTCATCAGGGGCAGGCGTAATGAAATACCCTCCTCCCCAAGGCCTTCCACTGTAGGCAGGATCATCATCGGGGCACTGCGAGTTCAATACGCTAAAATAGCTGCTCCGAATGCCAAAACTTTCCAGTAATTGCTTGGAGAGCTCTACGGCAATTTCTTGGCGCTCACGCAGATCCCGGGAGGGATCCAGCTCCTCCAAAGAGGCAAGATAGCGTCCCCGCTCGTTAGCCTTGACCCGGCCACTCTTTATCAAAGCTCTGATATATGGGTGTGCGTTGTTTTCAAACCAGAGCCAGCACCCCCCTCTTTCCCTGACTGACCTCTTGGGTGTCGAAGACTCAAGAATCAATAGGCGGGACGAAAAATCGAGCGAAGTAACAGAAGCCTTCAAGGTTGAGACTGCCATACAAGACTTGAAATCAAAACAAGCTTTGGAGAAGGCTGCCTGCAGTTCTTCCTCACCAAAGCCGTCTATGTTCACTGGCAGTTGATCGCAAACCAAGACGTGATCAAATTGTGTCTCCGATACAATCCCCCGGTCAATCAAGGAGAGTATGTCGTACTGAAGTACACGAGCAGTCGCCATGTCAGGGACTACCACACCTATCCCCGACCATTTCTTTTGAGTTAACTTAAGTCCAGGAACAGCATTTCCTTCCACACCACCCATTTCAATCCTTTCGATGCACCGGGGATAGTTTCCGGAGTACTGCCACCGCCATTCTGAACAACCTCTTAACTGATTAGAAAGATTGTATTCGGCGTCGACGAATCTAAATTGATTCTGGGGCTCCTCATGCCCGTTCAATTCTAGTGGTGTCCCATCCTGCAAATACGCTCCTCCATGAGACCAATGCGCCAATGGCTGAATACCACCCCTCTCCGCAGCCTTTACTGGGAAAGTAAGGGCGTACTGGGTTACGGCCTCGTTCTGTGGGCGAAAACCATCTCGCACAGTGATCAGGTCGACCAGGCTGAAGTTCGAGAAGCACACCACTGGTTGCGGGCCTTGAATTGTCCTCACGCCATCTCGGGTGCCATAAGTAGCCCAGATGTGTCGGAAGCGCACAGCAATTCTGAGAAGATAAGTAGCTGACCACTTGTCATCATCATTCTGGCAATTGAGGGGAAATCCTTCTGGTATAAACTCGGGACGTGACTTACCAACAAGATCAACATCTCGGAAATAGTGGGCTATGCGTGGTGCAGTACGCAAATCGAGCTTTTTAGACATCCAATATATCTCCACATTTTAAACCACAACCCAAACCTACCATCAGAAATACATTGCCAAGATCACAAATCACACAATCTAGCTACTTGGTAAAACATAGACACAAGATGACAACCACGCAAGCACCTCAAGAAACTTTTTTTGTCAAACTCAATATTGCGAATAATATAAACACCGAACAACAAAAGTTCACCCACAGCAAAAACCCATATAAGCCTTCAAAAGAGACATCTGAAAACACCAATATCAAAATAACTCGACAATTAATTATCTTAAATATTATCGAATAGTAACCACCAACCAAGAGCGCCCCTTACTCGGACTTTTACAAAGCCTAACCAGGCATCCATATCCCAAGCCCATTGCGCGTGGAGGCGTTCGACAGCGACTCGTCCTTGGAGAAGCTATGCAACTCACATCGTTGGGCGTCCGCTCATTACGCTGGAGTGTGCCAACAAGGTCGGGGGATCTCATGAGGTACATCGATGCCTCAGGGAAGCCACGGAGCAGCCCCAGCCTCCACATGCAATTTGGTAGCGTTAAGGCTCCCTTGGATCTTGGGAAGGAAGCCGCTCCCATTCGCCGCTTCCTTCCTGAAGATCAGCGCTGATTTGTTTGTTGGCTTGCCCTTAAACAAGAACGCTGAGACGTGCTTCCGATGCTGCGCCGTGGTCGACCGCCCCTTTCCTTGCCCTCTTCCGAACTGGCCAGCGAGATAGACCGAATGGCGTTTTGTTTTCCAAAGCCAAGGTGGTTACCGGAGGCCCCCCCCAGGAACACGAAAGCGATGAAGACGCCAAGGCAGAAGCTGAATTACCGATTGGGCCTGTCGCGGGCTTCTCTGCGCAGCCGACATGCGTCGGCACGACCGTTGTATTTACAGACCGTAGTGCTCGATCTGACGACCGCTTGTCGGATAGCGATCAACGGCATTTTGTCAACGTTGACAGGGAAAATGGGCAGGCTAGGCTTGGAGAAAGCGGCCCTAAACGATTGAGAGATTTGATTTATTTTTTCGGTGAAGGCTTTGTCAACAAAATGCATTAGTAGATAACGACATCAAGACCGAAGCGTTCAAAAGCCCATGGGGCTCGTTGGGCATGGTGATCGAAGGCAAATCCTATTGGTTCCGCTTGCCAGCCAAGCGCCACACCATGGATTCGGAATTCGACATCAAAACCATCAAGAGCCTGCCTGACGTCGAAATCGCCTACTCCTATGGCAATGTCGACGGCACGGCTTACAAGGCCCTGGCCCAATCTGGCGCCAAAGCCATCATCCATGCCGGTACCGGCAATGGCTCGGTATCTTCGCGTTTGGTTCCAACCTTGCAGGCACTGCGCAAGGATGGCGTACAGATCATTCGTTCTTCTCACGTCAATGCCGGCGGCTTTGTCTTGCGCAATGCCGAACAGCCAGACGACAAGTATGACTGGGTCGTCGCGCATGACCTGAACCCGCAAAAAGCTCGGATCCTGACGATGGTTGCACTGACCAAGACTTCGGACAGCAAAGAGCTGCAACGGATGTTCTGGGAATACTGATTCATTGCGTCCGGCCTGATCAGGTCGGACGCTTGCCACACCCACTCGCCCGCTCGGGCGAGTGACCTGCCCTCCCGCCGTCCCCGCGCCATATCTTCTGAATACTCTCCACCCGGTTTACACCAAACGGAAAAACTCGCCGTCAGGGGATTTTCTTGAGTTTTAAGCAGTTGCGAAATTGCTTACAGTTAAATACTGTATGCACGTACAGCTTAATAAGGATTACTCCGTGACCACGACTTCTTCTGCAGCGACTAACCCTCCAGGCTCTTACGAACGACTCGGTTTGCGCATTCAAAAAATCATCAACTCCCCGACCGCCCAAAAAGCCAAGACCGCCTTGATCTTTCGCCTCCCTGACGAGCCGGTAGATGAATGGGAACGCTTGCTCGAGGAAATCGCCGAAAACGACAACGTCACCCTCGCTTATCGCGACGATGGCGGCGTGCAGATTTTCTGGGTAGTGCCGAAGGAAGACTGAGTCAATGACTGTTCGTTGTTTAGCATTGCTGTTGCTTTTCGTTGTCGCGGGCGCTCAAGCCGATGCACCACGTACCTACAACGAAGCGAAAAAGGTCGCCTGGAAACTCTACGCCCCACAGTCCACCGAGTTCTATTGCGGCTGCAAATACACAGGCAATCGGGTCGACCTGAAAGCCTGCGGTTACGTGCCACGTAAAAACGCCAACCGCGCTGCACGTATCGAATGGGAGCACATCGTTCCTGCATGGCAAATCGGTCACCAACGCCAGTGCTGGCAACAGGGTGGACGCCAGAACTGCACACGTCACGACCCGACCTACCAACGTGCCGAGGCCGATCTGCACAACCTCGTGCCAAGCATCGGTGAGGTGAACGGGGACCGCGGCAACTTCAGCTTTGGCTGGCTCCCCGTGCAATCCGGGCAATACGGTTCGTGCCTGACCCAAGTCGACTTCAAGGCCAAGAAGATCATGCCCCGCCCGCCTATTCGCGGGATGATCGCTCGCACTTATTTCTACATGAGCAAGCAATACGGGTTGCGTCTGTCCAAGCAGGATCGGCAACTTTTCGAAGCCTGGAACAAGACTTACCCGGTGCAAAGCTGGGAGCGCCAACGTAATCAGAGCATGGCGTGCGTGATGGGGCGCGGCAATGAGTTCGTCGGCCCCGTCGATATGAAGACCTGTGGTTAATCAGGTGGAGTCAATTACTGAGCCGTGCCGTGCTCAACGACCCTTGATTCGACATTCATCTTCTTCGCCTTGATCAGAGCTGCGGTCAGCTCGGCCTGCCTGGTCTCAGCTTCGGCTTTTGAGTTGAACGGCCCGACCAGCACGCGCTGTTTGCCGTCTTGCGTTACCACGTAGGAAACAAAACTGTGCTCGATCAGCCAGCCGGTGAGATCACTGATCGCCTGCACGGTCTCGCCCTGAACCAGAACATCCCATTGCGGTGCAGCAGCCGTTGCGGGTGCCGAGACAACCGCCGCCTGAGGCTTTTTCGACTCCCCGGCCTTTTCCTGGCCACATCCAGTCAATACCAATACCGCGACCACCAACGCCATTTTGCGCACAACTTTTCCCTCAGAATGCCAAAGCCAGGATTTTATCACCCGAAAATGCCTCATGACCCAGTAAACAGGCCTCAAAACAACGAGAAGGATGTTTCTCGCCTCTGTATAGTCGCACCTTGGGAATTAATGCAGCGTCTGCACGTCAGAAAGAGGCACCCAAACCGTGACACTTCGCACTAACCTATAGGTACTACCGACATCTGCATTGTTTGAGTCAGGTGCCCTACAAAGCTATCAAGGAGAAGATCATGCTGATACTCACCCGCAAAGTCGGTGAAAGCATAAACATCGGTGATGACATTACAATCACCATTCTGGGCGTTAGCGGCCAGCAGGTCAGAATCGGCATCAATGCCCCGAAAAACGTTGCGGTGCATCGCGAAGAAATCTACCAGCGTATACAGGCCGGTCTTACTGCGCCGGACAAGCGCGAAACCCCCTGAGCCCCGCCAGCAATCAGTAGCCAGCCCTTTCTCTTACAGCAACGGCTGGCTAAAGATTCTGTGCACTATCGCCCTCCATTCCTTTCTCTATGGCAATGGCGCACGCCAAAGCCGCGACCAGCACCGACACACCCCACCGCAAACCCCGGCAAACTCAAACCTATCGGCCTCAGACGCTGGATGAATGGATGTCATGGCATTTTTCTGTGATGCCACTGAAAAGGTGATACCGATACTAACGACATCGCCATGAGCGTTACTGTCAGACCATTCGGATTCAGCCTGGTGAAAACTTCACAATCGGCCTGGGCGCTCCAGCCCATTGCGCAACGATAGCCAACTATCCGAACGTCACACCTCGCGCCATGCCTGTCGCGGCCACAACCATCAAGATAATCAACAGCGCCTCGATATGACTGATGCGCGCAAAGAGCTTAGACCTCCCGACATCAATCGACGCACCTCGGCTCAAAGCGATCCGCCATTTGATCAAGGTCACCATCGGCGCAATCTCGAGCAACAGGATGATGACGAACAAGGTCATTTTCAGATGGAACAGCGGCTGATGCAGATAATAGTCCGAGCCCTTTTCGTACCCGCCAAAGGCACGAATCCCGCCGGTAATCAGAAGAATCGCCGCGCAGATTCCCCAGAAGTTATCTGCCAGCAGGACACTACGAGCCCCCGTGCCATCCAGGGCAACTCGACGGAACGCCATACCACGCGTAAGCACTCCCCAGAGTGCCAGGGCATAGGCCAAGAGATGAACCGCTGCAAGAAACCAGTGAACCAGCATCGATTTGCTCCCCATTCAAGACGAAAAAGCATCGGCCTGTCAGTAGTAGCCCAAAACGCCTGGCTTCGCTCACAAGACAAACAAGCATCCTGCTCCTCCTGCCTTCGGCTAGCCCCCGATCAAACTGGCACACAACTGCTGTTTTATTCTGGCGTTTCGTCGCCATTCGGTTGATCGGGCTTGAGCCGCGGAGCACACTCCAACACGTTGAAGGATCAACGCCCCCCATCGATAAAAAGCCCGCCCAAATGCGGGTTTTTTTTCGTCCGTGCAATGGTCGTGACCCGAAGTATATGAAGAACCCAGCGCGATGGCTGGGCTCTGTCTATTGCCTGCGTTTCATCATCTTTTAGCAAGAAGCTCGACCCTCTCGACCAACAGGTCCGGAATTCATCAGTGCATTTTTGGATTGACCGGCGGGAAGCACTCGAGAGTGGCCAGATCAATCAGCGTGAAGTGGCCGCCCATCCAGCCGCCAGTGTCGATATGGTAGACGTTGCCCAGCACCGCTGGCTGATGGACCACTGTGTGGCCGACGATCACCGCCCTGATGCCACTCACGCCAGTGTCGTTTTCGGTGGTAATGCGAGTGCGCGACCACTGGCAGATTGTTTGGACACTACGCTGCATCGCCCCTTGCTCCCGCTCAAGAGCGCCAAGCATTTGCGCCCAATCATCGAACGGACAATCGGCATGCACGATCCCCACCAGACCAATAGGCGTCATGACCTCAATAGCGATAGGCAACTCGGCAAACAGATCGACATAGAAGGCCTGCTCAGCGGTGGACCGACCGTACAACCAGGCGCCACCGTTGATTATGTGCAGGTAACTGGCCTGACCTTTATGGTTGAACCGATGGGCATCGACCGCCATTTGCTCATGATTGCCCTGCACGGCAAAGAACCACGGCTTGGCCAGCCACCTATCGACGTCGGTAGACTCGGGGCCGCGGTCGACCATATCGCCAACACTGAAGAGGCGGTCGGTCACGGGGTTGAAGCCGACAGCATCAAGCGCAGCCTGAAGCCTGGTGAAATGGCCATGAATATCACCCACGGCAAAGTCGCGGCCCGTGGTGTTGATTGTGAAACGCTGAACCTGGGTCATGCTGCCACCCCCGGCACCTTCATAAGGCCCTTTTCAATTCAGTGCATCTGGGTATCGGCCAGTGCGCGGATCAAATCGCGGTCAGTGTATTCGCCTCGCTTGCGACTCTCATGCTACCCCCTTGAGCGCTTCGGACTCAGCCATTTGCGAAGGGAAATACCGGCCTGAAGAGGGAATGCGGAAAGGTTTTGAAACGTTTATTAAATCGCAGGCACAAAAAAGGGCCAACCTTTCGGTTGACCCTTCTAGACCGCCCAGCAGAGCGGATTTTGTTTGGTAGGCGCGATTGGACTCGAACCAACGACCCCCACCATGTCAAGGTGGTGCTCTAACCAACTGAGCTACGTGCCTGCTGTGAGGCGGCATTCTACGGAATTCCGGAGGGGTGTCAACACCTTTTTTTTCACCTAACCCTATGAATATGCAAAATATTTAATTTTGGTACTACAAAGAAGATATTCCGGTGGCTGGCAGTCGATTTTTAACTCAGGTAGGATCGGAGCACTCGTAAAATATATTAAACAGAGGCGACAGGATGGCGAACACCCCTTACCCGGAATCCTATTATGCCGCGTCGGCCAACGCCGCCCCGTCGCGCCCTTCGCTACAGGATGACGTAGAGACCGATGTCTGCGTCATTGGCGCAGGCTATACCGGCCTGTCCAGTGCACTGTTTCTGCTGGAGAACGGGTTTCGGGTGACGGTCCTGGAAGCTGCCAAAGTTGGCTTCGGCGCCTCGGGTCGCAATGGCGGTCAGATCGTTAACAGTTACAGCCGCGATATAGATGTGATCGAACGCAGCGTTGGCCCGAAGCAAGCGCAAATGCTCGGGCAAATGGCATTCGAAGGCGGCAGGATCATTCGCGACCGCGTGGCCAGATACCAAATCCAGTGCCACTTGAAGGATGGCGGCGTGTTTGCAGCCATCACCAGCAAGCAGATGGGCCACCTGGAGTCGCAGAAGCGCCTGTGGGAACGCTACGGCCACACTCAGCTGGAACTCATGGACAAGCGCCGCATTCGCGAAGTCGTCGCTTGCGATCAATACGTGGGCGGCATGCTCGACATGAGTGGCGGCCACATCCACCCACTCAACCTCGCCCTGGGTGAAGCCGCGGCCGTCGAATCGCTGGGCGGGACCCTTTATGAGCAGTCGCCAGCGATACGCATCGAGCGCGGCGCCAATCCCGTGGTGCACACACCTCAAGGCAAGGTCAGAGCCAAGTTCATCATCGTCGCCGGCAACGCCTACCTCGGCAATCTGGTTCCAGAACTGGCCGCGAAATCGATGCCATGCGGCACTCAGGTGATCACCACCGAGCCCTTGAGCGATGAGCTGGCGAAGAGCCTGCTGCCACAGGATTACTGCGTCGAGGACTGCAACTATTTGCTCGACTACTATCGCCTTTCTGGCGACAAGCGCCTGATCTTCGGCGGCGGCGTGGTGTACGGCGCTCGGGATCCGGCGAACATCGAAGCGATCATTCGACCGAAAATGCTCAAAGCCTTTCCGCAGCTTCAGGACGTGAAGATCGACTACGCCTGGACCGGCAATTTCCTGCTGACCTTGTCGCGCTTGCCGCAAGTCGGACGCCTGGGCGACAACATCTATTACTCCCAGGGCTGTAGCGGCCATGGCGTGACTTACACGCACCTGGCGGGCAAAGTCCTGGCTGAAGCACTGCGCGGCCAGGCAGAGCGCTTTGACGCCTTTGCCGACCTGCCGCACTACCCGTTCCCGGGCGGCCAATTGCTGCGAACGCCGTTCGCCGCGCTAGGCGCCTGGTATTACGGCCTGCGAGACAAGTTCGATTTCTGATTTATCGCGCTCACAAAAAACCGCCTGCACAGGCGGTTTTTTGTGGAAGTGAGCTGACGCACCACCTTGACAGGGTGACAGGTCAAAACCCGAATTCCAGACACAAAAAACCCCGGTCTTTCGACCAGGGTCTTTGCTATCGACTCGAAGCAGCCAGTGGCTTTCTTCGTAGCTTCAAGGCGTTCAGTGGGCCTTGAGGCAGATATGGCGCAGCGGACGGGACTCGAACCCGCGACCCCCGGCGTGACAGGCCGGTATTCTAACCGACTGAACTACCGC